>DASUQJ010000116.1:0-32317 GCA_036280615.1 Nitrososphaeraceae archaeon | reverse complement strand
AACAAAATACTGTCAAATGTGTTTGTTACAAGCCAAAAAAGTATACCCGCTATTGATCCAATAAGTAGATGCAGAGGATTTGAAAAAGCTGTTCTTGCAGCCATGCTGATCGAATTAGGCATATTCAAATTTGGTTAGATTTCTTTTTTGGGTTGGGGAAATAAAAGCATTAGAATTCATCTAAACCAAATTTCGTATTTCGAGAATATCTTTTTATCTTCACTTGGAGACTACTTTCAAGATTGTTTAAATAACAGCCAAATTCTAATTAGGGCGACCTAACAATGAAAGAAATCAGTTTCGGTCTAAGATGGACGATACTAATTGCTGCTATTTTGTTGCCAGCAACATATTTTGAACTAAAACATGGCTTTGGGCAAGAAAATGAAAACAGCTAAGCAAGGATGAATCAAATTTGTCAACTACTTACAAAATGCCAGGGATCTGCTGAATCAAACATCGATTGAATTTAAGAATAGCAACTACACAGGTGCAGAAGAATTAGCTAATACTACTTATCTAGACAATTTCGAACATGTAGAGCATGAACTTGAGGAAAAAGGCTCTCCTAGTTTCATGGAGGACCTTGAACATATGATGCGAGAAGAATTGCGTGATTTAATACAGGATAAGGTCGATAAAACTGAGCTAGATATGCATATTAATGCTACTGATGCCAAATTAGTAGAGGCCATAGACCTGTTAAAGGGCACTGAATAGAATAGAGATCCGATTTTGAGTTAATATCAAAATCCTATTCAATTTTTTTCTTCTAGACGGCAATAATTCTAGATATGACAGCTTTATATGTTTGAATTTTTGTGAAATTGATACTCTAAATAGAACTTGAATATTACAGTTACGAACGCGATGAAAACTAGGAATTGATATATAACAATAAATCCTGAAATTCTCATTTCAAAACTTATAGATATTCTTTTAAGGATCTTAGAGAGATATCATCCTATGACTATGGATGTCACTCGGAGGTGGATGAAGTGATCGATTATGTTGGGGCAATCATTATCAGATTATTATCAATCTCATCGAAATGGATCGAGCAATACGTTATAAATAATGTCTTAGAATTTGTGAAAAGTTTTGAACACTTACTCATGGTTCTTACTGTAGTAGCATTCTTCCTAATCATAATATACATGACAATGAAGCAACTTAAGAAACTACCAAAATTTTATGTTATAGAAATCGAAGATATTTATGGCATTAAAACAGCCGTAGATGGGTTAAGAACTAATTTCACAACATTTGCTGCTGCAAAGAGTTACGCTCATTTCTATTCTAACTTATACGGTGAGCAGTACAAGTTCAGAATTGTTGGTCGTAATCGAATACTGAATTATCCTCATGACTAGACTATTCTTCCCAGTTTGATTAAGTTAAGTTATTATTTAGGTCTGGTCAAATCACCATTTGCAATTTCATTGTTTTATCTCATTAAGCCAGCTATTTAGACAATTTACACAAATATGGTATTCACATGGATCCGTCCCAGAAGGAGAGTAGAACGATTTATACTTTTCACATCCTTTCCTACAAAAATCGCATTCCATGAAAAATAAATGGCATCATTACATTTATGTCTGATCCAATCAATCTCAATTATCTCTGATAAACAAACCTTTAATGGGCCTCATCTTTTTAATTCAATTGCAAATTTCTTAGATTAGCTGTAAGGCACCATGAAAATTGTCATTTGAATTTTCAAATTAAAAATGTGTGATGGTCATGACAACTTTGTCTTGGTAACTATCTTTTCATATTATGATTCAATATTAAGTGGAATGTGAACGATATTTTTAGTGGATCGATTCTAGGACTATAAGCTCGTTTAGCGTGTTAACACAATCTTCAAATTGGTACTGTTATTATGTATTATAATTATGCAATTTTTTTCCTTAAGGGAGTTTCAAGCAAAGGAGTTTCGTATTTGTCTTTAAGTATAAAAAAAATATTAGTTACAATAGATGGTTCTGAAAATTCTAAGAAAGCTGCTGAATATGCAATTAGTCTCGCCAAAAAATATGACGCTGAATTAATAATACTATATGTATTGTATTCAGAATTGGGATTTGCCTATTCAAATCTATTAGGAGTCACTACTCCAAGAGCTATCAAGGATGTATTAGAAACGCAAAAGAAAGATGTGCAAAAATGGTTTGACGAAATAAAAAGAAAACTTGCGAACCCCAAGATTTCTGTAACCGATAGGATCATTGTTTCGGTGTCATCGATTGTCGGTGAAATAGTAGGATTTGCAGATAAAGAAAAAATAGATTTGATAATATTGGGAACCAGGGGAAGAACCGGATTTAAAAAATTGTTACTTGGAAGTGTAGCACAGGGTGTAGTGAATCATTCATCATGTCCTGTAATGGTAGTAAGATAATAACTTCGTTGTAGCACGCTTTGGAAAAAAGACTCTAAGTGGAAATTCCAGAATATGAGAGGCCGCAGAAAAGTCACATTTTATTTCAGAAAACTAAATAGTTCAAAAATCAGAAAATATGTAACAAATAGTCGGCCTTAATTAAAAAATAAAAATGAAATTTTTTCTGTTAATATTTAGCTAGAAATTTTCCATGTTTTTGATATAGAACAATACTAGAAAATATTGATAGCGAAAGCTCATAAATCTGCAAGTTCATAATATGGTGATGCTAAAAAATAGTAAACAATTTATTATCCTGATAAATATGTGCCGCGAAGAAAAAGATATTGGAAAAAGATATCAGCTATTGAATTACATTAATTACTTGGTGCCATCAGAGCTTAGGGTATCAATCCCATCGATTATTACTCATGACTGTATAGACCAGATTTTGAGTTCTATGGAAGAAAAAATTTCACCTCCCATCTATCAACTTACGTCATAATTTACAATTTAATCCAAATTAGTTACTCGATTCTTCTTCTGTAAAATTACATCTATGAGAATAATGTTTAGATATTATTCTCGGTGCAATTCTAGCATATGTTCTTTCAATTCCTCTTGGGTATTGAATGTCATTCCGCATGCTGCGCATTTTTCTTGACCATCCGAAGACATATCGTACAATATCCAATATAGAATATAACGATTTCAATCTTGCACCTTCATTATAACACAACACGGGAGTTCTACTTCATATGGAATATTTTTTCTGGTTTTGTCTTTAATATCACTGTTCGTTCTCCTTTTGACCTTCGTGGAGATTTATTCATGTCAATATATTTTCTTGCTAATTTATCGATATGTTTTTCAGCTGCGTCTCCGGTAATTTGATCTATCACCTTACCCCTTATGGTAACCATTTCATACTGATTATTTTGGTCAATTATTGATAAAGCTACTCTGGGACCTCTAGTAATATTCGTCTGTTTTATTCTACCCAATGCAGTATTGATTAGAATATTACCATTCTCAATATCAACCTAGGTGGGAGTAACATGCGGAGAGCCATCTTTCATTAATGAAGACAAAAAGGTAAAATTCTTCCTTCAAAAAGTTCTCTGATGTGAGGGTCGCTTAACTTCTCATCTGATTGTTCACTCATAGACAAATATTGACATTGTTTTTAATAACCGTTTCCTTAGTATAAGTATGAGATATTGTATAAATCAACTTTCTTATATAGAAGGGAATTTTCATGACAGAAGATGAGTCGAAATTTTCTTATACTAAACTGAGAAATAATATTGAATTTGAAACGAAGTAGAGAGGATGACGTGAACAATACTGTATTGAAGGTACTGGCAGAAATTGAAGAAAAGGCAAGAAAGGATTTTCTTCCTTCAATAGGGCCAATTAAGGGAAAAATCATAGAAGATGTTATTAAGGATCACAAGCCAAAGAAGGTCCTCGAAATTGGAACATTGCACGGATATTCGGCAATTTTGATTGCAAATACTATATTGGGTTACATATACGGTAAAGAGAATTTTGACACTGATTTTAAGTCAAGTGAGCCTATTTTAATAAGTGTGGAAAGGGATGAGAAACTTGCAACCATAGCAAGAAATAACATTGAAAATTCAAGATTGTCTAAATTAATACAAGTAATTTATGGCGACGCATTAGAAGAGATTCCAAAGCTTAAATCCAAATTCAGTATGATTTTCTTGGACGCCACGAAGAGCGAATATCTAAAATATCTTCAACTTATTGAAGAACATAATTTACTAAATAAAAGAGCAATGGTGGTTGCAGATAATGTATTAATGTATGAGAATGAGATGAAAGATTATTTAGATTATGTTAGGTATTCAGGCAAGTATGTTAGCCGCACAACAAAGACAACCTTGGAGTTTACTAAGAATGTTACAGATGCTCTTGAGGTGAGTATTAATGTTGTCTTGTAATGTGTGAAACTTGGTAATCAATGGTTGATAACTTTTCATGTTTGTCTCACTGCTTATTGATTTGAGTAACATAAAACGAATCACACTTACCTTGGGGATTACCCTAATTTTTAATTTTGTCTAGCTCGCACTATCATGGAAGGATCTTACAGTATCATATAGTATTATATTGGTAAAATGGTGAACCAATTAATCATTTTGCAACTCCAACAACACTTGAGATAGCTTCACTGGTGTTTGAAGCATTGCTCTGTCCGAGGAATACTATAGAATCTATAAATTGGTCACGAATCTCAATGTTATCTGGAGTATTAAAATTCTCTGAAGTTGCCATGAATTCCATCTTGTACCCACTATTGCCTACAAATGTGATCCAGTATTTCACTGCTCCAGTAATAGGGTCGATTTCATTTTTCTGCTTGAACATTAACAGAAAGGAGCCGGTCCTTTGACTATCGATACTAACAAAAGAAGGTGATTCTATTATCTTGTATTCATATTCATTGTCATGAGTTGTGGTTGCGCTATAGAACTTTGTGAATGCAGCGTCCAAGTTAGTTGTGCCAAAGCTGTCTAATAAGTCATCATAGAAATGAATTCGTAATTTGCCTGCTGCTATTTTTTTATTTGAAATATCTATTTCCGCTCCTTCGTCAGATCTATTGGCCTTTTCTTTAATTAGCCAATCCGAAGGATATTGAAACTGGATTTGATATTTTTCGCTAGTATAGTCAGTAAATTGCAAAGCAAAAGACCCGTCGATATTGGGAAGAAATATGATAAGATTAGACAAAATAAAGGCTCCAATAACTAATTTTCGCTTTCCAATATTTTCTAAAGTTATTAAATCTTCACATCCATAGAATTCCCAAATATTAAATAATCATAATAAGATTTAATCATTTAACTTTCAAAAAAAATACCTCAGTATGCCGGCATATGTTTCTGATAATCACTAGATCATGTTTCTAATAATCACCAGATCACATAATCCATTAATATGATGTTGTCTGATAAATACATAATAATATTGAGCAGAGAAAGAAAGAATCCCTTCAAGCGTGATCAGGCATTAAACGACGCAACTAGTGGACAATTTGGAGAAGAGCCTGTAGATATTCCAGAGAATCATTCCGAGATGCAAAAGCAAGAGGATGAGCGAAAAAAAACTGCGAGAAAATTTTCAAAAAATATTAAATAATTATCCAGACTCAATGTGGTTCACTGATTAGCCTTCTACTTTAACCTTCACCCTTATTATCCATTTCATGTGTCAACTCAATAATTATCTAAATCCTAGATGAATGTGTCTCAGTCTTTATAGTCAGGGCATTATGATAGCTTCTAAAAATTGCTGGAAGCATACCAATGGGTTCACCATCTACTGAAACAGTAACATCTTTCTTTTTTGGCAAGAACTTGACTTCTGAAGCTTGATAATAAAGTATATCATCTTCATATTTGTAAGTACTTGTACCCTTAAGTTCGATTAATTTATCAAGCATTTTGAAACTCCCTGAATTTGTCAATATTATGATATCCATCAAACCGTCTGAAAACTTTGCGCGAGGCGCTGCTTTGAAACCCCCACCAAGGAAACGACCATTTGAAACTATACCCATTGTCATTTTAGAAAATATTTTTTTATCTCTATCAATTACTATATCACATTCATTGCTGCTGTAGGATGGAAGGGTTACAACTATACTTGCCACCGTAGATACAAAACGATTTTTTATTTTTCCCCTTACTCTCTTGGATCTCTCTATAATTTCAGCTCCAACACCAATTTCTGCTGCGTTCATAATAATTCTATTATGAGTCAAAGACGGAGTATCTTTGTCGGTTATAACAGCTGCTATAACATCCATCTTACGTCTCTTCATCTGCCTAATACGCTTCAAAGCTCCTACTCCTTGATGTTTTAGCTCAAGAGACCTTGCTAATACATTTCGACTTCCAGATGGAATTACATACATGATACCTTTTGGATTTACTGGCTTAAGTCTGGAATTAAGATTAAATTTTTCAAAATCTTTAATATGCTTATTTTGTGATCTAAGACTAAAAAAACCATTCGCAATTTCATTGATAGTACCATCTCCTCCAATAGCAACAATATTCTTGTACCCTTTTTGAAGTAACTTACGTGTAATAAATATACCATCATTGGATTTCTTCGTAAAAATGATCCTATGGTTTTTGGGTAGAAATTCCTTAACTTTATTATAAGTTGCGATCCAGGTTTTTCCTGTGTTTCCTCCTTGGGAATTCGGATTTAGAAGTAAAATCATTTCATTTACGTTTATTCTATTCATTTTTTTTAGGTTCATATTATTATTTGAAATGTTATTTTTAGAATTTTTCAAACTTCTATCCCTACCGGACGAAATCCCATACTAAAATGAGTAATCAATTATCTTCAGCAATTAATAAGATTGAAATTAATATATTTTTTCTTATTCTACTCGGCGAAGTGTTTCAAAAGCTATATACCAACAAAACTGACTCCACATTTAAAGAATATTACAAACTAATTCTATCAAGATGCCATCACGTAGATTCTATTATCCTTTTAAATTGGTACTTCTATTAAATATCATCTGCAAACAGATCTGCATAAAAAAATTATAAAGACTTACTTATTTTCCTACGCCCTCTTTGACTTCTTCACTAATATTACTAACGACATCTGCGGCTCCGCCTAGAAACCCTTTAACTCCTTCACCAGTTTTATTGAGTATATCTCCACCGATTTCAGTAGCATTTTTTCCTACTTCTCCTAAAGATTCACCTGTTCTGTTAATTGCTAATGAAGCGTTTTGTCCGAGTTCAGAAGCAGTCTGGTTAGCTGAGGCTGTCATATTGCCCGCAGCATTCGACGCGTTTGTTGTCAGATTTTGTGCATAACCTATTGGCACATAGATTAACGCAAACGTTAACACTAAAGTTACGGTTCCAATGTATAGTTCTTTATTCATATTCATCACGACTACTTGGACAACATTGTTTTAATAGTTTATACATGTAAGTTCAGTCCAAGATCTTGCTATCAGAAGGTAAAGTTACCAAAGCTTGAACAAACATATGATAATATACCTCATCACTCATCACAAATCCCTTTCCTTCACAACTTAGTAGCTGTTAATCAAGTTGTGTTTCCAGAAATTTTTCAAAAACAAAACGTTAAGATTATTTGTAATACAAGTAACTGTAATGGTTAATCATAAGCATGAAAAAGGCGTCGAAAATGTATTGATATTGCAGGGCGGTGGTTCCTTAGGTGCTTTTGCATGCGGAGTTTTCAAAGCATTTGCAAAAAAAAATATAAAATTTGACATAATAGCAGGAACTTCAATAGGTGGTATAAACGGTGCAATAGCTGCAGGAAGCAGAAATGATAAACCTGAGAAGGATTTAGAAGATTTTTGGCTAGATTTGGCACAAAGTAGCTACAACATAGTACCTGACATCTTCACATTTGATTTCGATTATCAAAAACATCAAACCAAATTGAGGAGATCGCCTGCGGCGTCTTTAAACGCTGCATTTTTTGGAGTTCCTAATTTTTTCATCCCGAGATGGTTTAATTTCAATATTTCTAATTTAAATCCATCACGTCTAAAGGAATACGTTCAGCCACCTTGGAAATGGACTTATATATATGACAATTCTATTCTAAGAAACACAATCGAGAAATATATAGATTTTAAAAAACTTTCCCCAAAGGCACAACTAATTCATCCTAATGCTAATAATAGTAACAGTAATAGTAGTAGTAACAGTAATACTCGTCTTATGATAACAGCAGTTGACGTACTTACTGCCGAACCACTTATCTTCGATAGTTATAAAAGACCTATTGAAATGAAGCACCTTCTTGCCACTATCGGTTATCCACAATATGGCTTTCCATGGGTGGAAGTAAGTGATGGTAAGTTTGCTTGGGATGGGTCGCTATTGAGTAATACACCAATACGTGAGGTAATGGTAGCGTCCCCAAGCAAAAACAAAAATATTTTCGTTGTAGAAAATTATCCGAAAAAAATAGAAAAGCTCCCTGCTAATATGAGTGAAGTCATGTCAAGGGCTAAAGATATTATGTTTAGTGATAAGACTCAAAGTCTTGAAAAAATGTCCAGACTGATAACAAGACATGTGAATTTAATTGAAACATTATATGACATATTCCAGGATTCTGATCAATCAAAAATAGATAAGGACAAAGTTGACTATATTAATAAGGAACATTTAACACTTGTCGAAAAACATGGCGCGAAAATCCTAAAGCTAAATAGAATTACTAAAGTTGTTCCAGAAACACAATACCCTCTACAAAACGCCGACTTTTCTGTCGATACAATTAAAGAATTGATTAGACAAGGGGAGACTAAGGCATTAGACTATCTAGATTAACAGCACGATATTTGTGTTGATTTACTCTATAAAAGATTGATACTAATTTCCTGAGATAATAAAGTCATACATTAAATAGATTAGTAATTTAACTAGAACTTAAGTTTGATAACTAATGTAATATTTTCTTTTTCCATTCATTATTTTCTTCTTCTTCAGGAAGTTTGGTCCACTTATCATATGCATCATTGTATTTTTTACTCCAACCATTGCAACTATTATGTACCTTATTTGAGATACTGAACTTACTATTAGTCTCTATATTTTCATCACTTATCTGCACATCTTTAGAATTTGAGATATCGGTGAGATATTGTTCATCATACCTATTTTCCATATGTTCCTGTATAACAGGATTGTCAGCGTCTCGCCAAATAATTAATCCATCTGATGAATTTAATGCGATTGATAGCGTGGCCATTATGAGGCGATCTGTGGGAGGACTGTAATCAAGTTTGGAATAGTTATAAGTTATGGTGGGATACACCACATATCTCATAGGCTTGTCAAAAATTTCTGAGAATATTTCCAACTGCCTTTCTAAGATTGAGACATTGTAATAACATCCACTGGCCACCACTAAACCATCAATAAAATTTTTGTATTTCTTCACAACTATTCCAGTTTTTGTGCCTTCAAAATAAACTGTTGGATAAAACTTTACGTCTTTACTTTTATGTTTAAGCTCCTTGGAGAGCTCGGTATATTCCATGAAATCCACATTGTTCTTGAATTTAGTATCAGATCTCGTACTTATCCAGTTGAAGTCATCAATCGTAAATCCCTCAAATGATCTTGGATATTTCCTTTCAAGAGAATTAAAATATTTAATCCAGCCATTCCAATCGTAACTGGTACTATGGTCCCCTTCAGATGGAGGTAAGAGAATAATTATTATTTTTAAATTGGTTTTATTTGCAGTGTCTAACAAGTCATTCGTGATTTTTAGAGATTTAGGATCTTCAAAGTTATTCATTACATAATAGTACTCCTCATACCCCTTTTTGAGAAGCAATTCCATTGCTTTTTCCTGTTCTGCCCTTTTTAGATGCTGAAGAGCAAAACTGGTATTCATAGGCGCCCAGAGTCCAACAGTAGTGTTTTCAGCGGTTCCCTCTCGTGAGGTGATATCATTAATATTATTACCCTTGTTAATATCATTTTCTGCATTTATCTGCTGTAATATTTCTACCACATATGTAGACCTTGAAATCAAGAGATGAATATCACTTAGTGAACGGAAAAATATGGAAAACAAATTTGTATCAGAAAGAAAGGATTGTGTTATTAAGGAAAAAAATACACCTATACCAGTAAAAATAACTAATATCGGAACATTCATGGATAACAGACAAAATTTGTGGTTCTTTTAAATATATACTAATACTATTGTCCATCCCTTCTAAATCCAGTGTGTTCTCCTATGGATAAGTAGCTCCTCTTCTGTGTTTACCCTCCAGCCACAAATTTCACACATGAGAAGATTTGATATTTCATCAATCCTCTT
Source organism: Nitrososphaeraceae archaeon (assembly GCA_036280615.1). Taxonomy (GTDB): domain Archaea; phylum Thermoproteota; class Nitrososphaeria; order Nitrososphaerales; family Nitrososphaeraceae; genus TA-21. The sequence continues at coordinate 22,035 of DASUQJ010000116.1, read as the reverse complement.
TGGAATCCCCACGGTAAGAATATTCTCCAATTCCATGATTTGGTATCTAGTTAAATTATGCGAATCTAAATAATTTCGTAAAATATCCAAAATAACCCTCTTGTCATTCCTTTTATTATTTTTTTCAAACCATACGCTTATCTCATCACTATCGGGTATCATATAGATACCAGAGACGAGTTTCTGAGAGGATAGATATCTTTTCACAGCTTGTGCGAGAAATATATCACCAGCAAAATTGATTACTATATTTTCCATATGAACCAGATTTGTATTTTATGTAGGATACGTTTGTTCATCAACAATATATAGTATCAAGTTCAAGGTTTTGTTACTAGATCGCTAGACAAAACACTTGAGTGTTAGACATAGGTAATACTTTTCACTAAATATCTATATTTTATATTAACCCCAAATACCAAAACATTCTAACAAACAAATGCGATGCGAAAATTTACTTTGACGTTTGAGAGAAAGCAGCTTCCTGGAGCGCTCTTCATTTCTTCTTCTGAAAGATCTTTTTTATGCGTCGCTATTGAGCAGAGACGTCCAAATGGGTCCTCCAGTCTACCATGACGATCCCCAGAATTGATCTTTGACGATTTAGGACTTTGGTGCCGGCAGAAACTGCTTTACTGAAAAGAGCATCGACATCATCGAAGTATACGTCATAGATACTGGACTTCCCCCTATCGACTTGTGAGAATGACACTTCATCTCGGGATATTCATCTGACTACATAAAGACAGAATCTCCTAACTTTAATTCAGCATGAGCAACCCTATCGTCGGACCCTTCATACGACATCGCTCTTCAGCACCAAAACCTTTTTTATAAAATTCTATCGCTTCATCTCCATTTTTCACAATTAGAGGGGGTGTAATCGAATGATAACCTTCTGGAATTTTCCTTATTTCATTCATAGATTACTTCATATTTTTATCATATTTATGATTATATTAATAGTAAATAATTAATTAATTATCTAATATTGAGGGAATCTGGACGGAAGGCATTTCAGATTCAAGTAGACGCAAAATACTACTTTTGTTAATGGAAAGAGATATGACACCGACTGAGATTTCAAGATATTTTCAATTTACAATGTCCGCGGTATCTGTTCATTTACTAGTCCTACCTCTTTTTTAGGTATCTTGTTGAAGTAATTCACACTTATTAACTATATAAACTAGTTTTCAAGAAAAAATTAGACACAAATTTATAAAGTAATATTGTAAATATTTTATATGATTCCACTAGATAGAACACTAATGAATAAAACTTTTCGCAAAAATCAGAATTGTATGGAAAATTTTATTAGTTGTAGTAAACTCTAACGCATATTGAATAAAATAAAGATTTATGGCATCTCAATTCCGATCTGCTTAGTTTTTGTGACTTTCTTAATAAATTCATCTCATGCTCAATCATTAGACAATTTTCTTAATTATACTAATAATGAAATGAGGTTTACCATCCAACATCCATCAAAATGGAAAGTTGACGACGATGTCAAAGGGTTTCCTGATGAAGTTTGGTTTCTATCACCAGACAGCCAAATCAGGAAATTCGCTGTTAGCGTTGAGAAATTTGAACCCGATCTTGACACTGACACAATGACACTAAAAAATACTTCTTTAGAGCAACGTGCCCAAGAGCAATTAGACGACTATCGTTCGGCTTCTGCCCACTTTAATTTACCTTTCACTCTGATTAGACAAAATGAAGTTACTGTTGGAGGTAATCCTGGATGGAAGATGGAATATATTATCAGTGAGAAGGAGTATAACTTGGAGATTTTTACTACTGCTAACGGAAAATTTTATCGTTTATCATACGCTGAAAATCCCTTAAAAGTTCCAGAAACGTTACCCCTAGCAAACAAAATGGTGGAATCTTTCCAAATCCAAAAATAGTTAATTTTCCTAAAACAGTTCTTATTTTATTATTCTTTAGTGGTCTGTAAATTATAATGATCTATATGAAAAATAGCAAAACTTGCTGACATCAATATTTATTCTTATGTGTACACTTTTCGTAAACCTCAGTAAGTACTTATTTGTTAACACAGACTTGATAAAATATCCACTCTAGGATCCTCAGTTCACTGTGTAGTTTGTCAGACTCAAATATTGAGTAGGTCTTATTTATTGCTAGAATAATTTCGTTCATCCTGGATTCAATCAGAATACAAATTTGTATATCAGGATTTTTTATATTTTCTAAAACCCAATTTATCAATTCAATCCTCCTTTTAAGATTTCGTTTGTATGTAGATTCCTCTTTTTCTCTATTAAGCCAAGTTTTTGACTCTTCGATTTCCTTTTGTAGTGTTTGTTGCGCATTCATAAATCTAATTAGGATTAATGAAAATTTAACATGCCAAGCACCTTAAAGAGAGGGAGTTCTAGAATGTCGTAGTTCTTTAGTACAGAAATGATGTTGCACTTGACAAGATCTACTTATATACTGTATCTGACTGCAATATGTCATGGCTAGAGTAGAGATAAAGTGCAATGAAAATGGGCCTGAATTGGTGCTAGTTGACGGAAAGGTGTTTGCCGCTATGTGTCGGTGTGGAGCATCCAATACTAAACCGTATTGCGATGGAAGTCATGCAAAAATAGGCTTTAAGGCAGAAGCAAAGGATATAGTCGTTACAGAACAATAGGTTGCGTCTATATTGTTAAAAGCACCCTATCCAACAGCATTTTTATTTGTCCTGATTGCCAGAATAAATTCGTTGTAAAGAATCAAGAATTAGGTACTTTGCAATTTCAAAACATGCCTGACTTTAGTACTAATACGATATTAACATGGAGATTTGAATCACTAGGTAAAAACAAAACAAAACTCATTCTAAGGCATAGTGGCTTCATTGGGGATGATAAAGAAAAATATAAGGAAGATTCACAAGGATGGACATGGTTTCTTAATAGGTTGGGAAACTATTTAACAAAAGGTGAACCATGATACGTGAGAAATTAGCATCCAGTAACAACCATATATTACACTTTGGATAAATAGTATAGTACAGGTGACATCTACCTAAAATGAAAGTTTTATCCGAGACCATTCAGGTACATTCTGAAGGAGAATGTGATATCATTGATATCACTGAACAATTATCAAATGCAGTAAAAGAAAGCAACATTGAAAATGGAAATGTTACTATTTTTGTTTCAGGTTCGACAGCGGCAATAACAACTATTGAATATGAACCAGGACTTATCCATGATTTTCCGGAAATGTTGTCTCGAATAGTACCAAAAAATATAAAGTATGAGCACGATAATACTTGGCACGATGGAAATGGTCACTCCCATGTACGCTCATCATTGATAGGACCTAGTATAACTATTCCAATTATACATAGTAAATTGACGTTAGGAACTTGGCAGCAAGTAGTTTTATTGGAAATGGATACACGATCTAGAGATCGAACTTTAATTTTACAAATCATGGGCGAATAAGGAATGGAAGAGTCATTACCAAGAAAAATCATTTACATATGTGTATCCATCTATTTTGTCCAGGCTGGTTTCTCAATGGATAAGTTTTCCATACAATCCATAGAAATTAGTGCCAAGTACCTTGCCATCTGTATTGTTGATTCTAATTTGTAAGTATCCATAGTTTTTTGTGTTCACAAAAGGCCATTCTTGGCTACTTGTTGCATCATGATGACTTCTGCCACCACCTCCAGAAATAAACCAGCGACCATTACTTGATTCGGCCATTAGATGATTATGTGCAGCTATTTCATAAACTTCAATACTTTTTGATATGTTATTTTCAAGGCTCGATATCATTTCAACTGTTGAATTTCTTACGGCGTGATGTGATTCAGGCGGTGTGTGTGCAGGTTTATGAACCATTAACATGACATTTTTGATTCCTTTCATCAATGTTCCATTTGTTACCAATGATTGTCCCCATTTTGTTTGTAATTTAGTATCTCCATTTGTATTTAACCCTATCAGCAAGGTTGTATCATTTGCAATTTTACGATACCAATGATCTTCGCAATAATCTCGGGCCTTATTTAGAAGCTTTGAACTACCATCTTCTTTTGAGTCATGATTGCCTATTAGGCAAGCTAATTTATTATCTTCTTTGAAACGACCATAAGTAGAGTTAAAAAGCCTTAAATCAGATTTGTAACATAGATCACCGAGAACAATTAAGATATCAGGATTATCTTTTTTGATCTGATTATCTAAGTGATTTGAACAATTTATATCACCTACAGCATTAATTACTGTCACACTTGAATCATTTTTTATACTACCATTAATGATGGACGAATTAACAGTACTTTGATTAGTAACAACTTGTGAAAACGAGAGAGAAGCAAAAAGAGAAGCAAAAAGAGAAACAAAAGTCATTAATAATAATAATAGGTATAATACATACTGAATCTTGATCATTTTCTATATCAATCCTGGGTTTTTGATAATAAAGCCTTGTCGTACAACCATATATTCATAGGCATTATCTACTTCAATCCTGGGTTTTTCATAATAAAGCCCTTGTGGTACAACCATATAAGTGACGAACAATAACTTAATACAACCATATATTCAATATAGTTCAAAATGATCCATGAGATCAATACTCATAATCCTAATAGGAGTAATTCGGCTTTCTCTTGGTATGTTCAACAAGAATTCTTGTAGAATGTGCGGCTCTATTATGATACTGTCTGCTCTCTGCAAAATATGTAAAGAGTCCCTTAAGTGGACTTGTTATAAATGTAATAAAATAGAGGAAGTTAAGCATTCAGATTATTATTGTACAATTTGGATGGGCAGAAGGTTAGGATTAGGATTAGAAGATCCAATTGGAATTGGGATGATAATAAACAGATGAATGTAACAGATCTTGATTCCACAATACAAATAGATGCGAAGCTATGTGGGTCTTTCCAGAGGAGAAAGATTGCATATTCAATCATGGATTATCATCATTCGCTTTACATTAACAAAAAGGATATAATTTTGGGACAAATCCATGCATGTGAGCTCCTTTATAAATATACTATTGAGGATCTGGATAAGAACGTTCTAAAGAAAGAAATACTAGATTTAAAATTAATTCTAGATCTGATAGAATAATCATATTAAGATAGTAAATTGATTTTTCTGACAAGTTTTCACTAAGCATTCAATCTATCAATTATGATACCCTATCGTTCAAGGAGAACTCTGTGAGAATAAGTTCCTTCTCATGAAAATTGATAATGCTATTGGAATCAATGAAGCTAGAGCTATAGTAAGAAATATCAAGTTATACGAATCAGAAGAGGGATATGAACCAACGCCTTCCATGAATGCTTGGTTTGCCTGCATGAAAATGCCTGCAATGCCAGGTCCAACTGAACCTCCAACCAAAGTAAAGAGAACAGTCATGCCAAGAGATATTCCGCTAAACTTTCTCGGTGTTGATTGCAGAACAATATCGAATCCACCAACTTGCATTAATGACAATCCTCCAGCAATTACAGCCAAATTTATCGCGACTAAACTTCCGTTGGAGTGAAATATGAGTAGACTAAAAAATCCTACAGCACTTACTATACTTCCAATAATGGTTGGCTTTACGTTACCTAGTTTAGAAACTATAAAGCCAGAAGATGGAGCAAATAACAGAAACACAATCATAAATGGAAGTTGAATATTTGCGGTTGTTATGACGCTTTCACCAAATCCAAATGGTTGAGGACTCCTTACTAGCACAGGTATAGTTTGAAAAACTGTAAACATAGATAGAAAGGCAATAACTAGAATGATATTAGCTGAAAGAATGGTATTATTAGTCAACAACTGGAAATTAACCAATGGTGATCTTGATCTCCTCTCTACTATCACAAATAGTACTAATGAAGTAATACCTATGAATAAGAACATACCAATTTGATAAATTTCGATATTGTCCGTATGTGAATATGACAGAACCATCAGTAACGAAATTATCGTAATTGCAAGAGTTACCGTACCCTTCATATCTATATTTTTCTTACTAGCGCTAGTCGTGGTTTCTTCATCAGGATCATTTATCTTGTTGTCAACCGTATCAGAAGAATAATGTATTTCTGGTAACTCAATCGCGTTCACAGATTCTTGCTCATCATGAATATATCTCCTTATGATAAACCATAATCCTATGGCAACAAATACAATTGAAAAAAAAGTAGTTCGCCAACCAAAATTCTCTATTATATTCGCTCCCAATGCTAAACCAACCACAGAACCAGCCGCGAACATAGAGCTGAACACACCCACACCTATCGCAAGTTTATCTTTTGGAAACTGATCTCGAATAATTCCAAATGCAATGGGGAACATAGAGATGCCAATTCCTTGGATTACTCTGGCAACTATCAGAAATGCAATATTAGTTGAAAGTCCTCCTAAAGTAATTCCAATAATATAGATAATCATTATGATAATTACCATTTTCTTCCTGCCGTAAATGTCAGAGAGCTTTCCACCGAGCGGTGTTGCAACAGCTCCTGCAATAAGATATGCAGAAAGAATCCATGAGGATGTATTATAAGAAATATCAAATTCCTCGATTATATCGGGTATTGCAGGCAGTAACATGGTTTCACCATACATAGCAATTAAAAGTGTCGAACCTAAAATCGCTAATGACATCCAGGCTTTTCTAGGAACTTTTTCATTCAAGGAGGGTGACGCCGGATTTCCATTATTGTTACCATTATATGGTTCCGTCATTTCAATTCAAATCGTCTTTATATGGTGAGCGTATACATCTTTTTAATGTATCTAATTAATTTGAATCAACATTCTAATTTTGACTCGCTGTATTATGAATAGCAAAGTCAAGTACAGTCATCTCTACAGATGCCAATTTACTAACGAAATGTTGGTATAGCATGAAAAATTTTTGTATTCCTGCCTGCTTACGGCCTTGAATCTTAGATGGCTGTCATATAACAACCTAAAATCCAGTTAATATTTAGAAAAACATGCCTAAATTTTTATGTTTTTGTGATGAGGAGAAGATTTTGGATATCTTATTTTCATTTGTATCAACGTATTTGTGATTATTTTTGATATCGCCCAATTTCTAAACCATTTCTTGTTTGCCGGTATAACATACCAGGGAGCCTCTTTTATGCTACAATTACTAATTGTATCAGTATAGGCATTCATGTATTCTCCCCATTTTTTTCGCTTTTTAGAATCGTCCTTAGCAACCTTCCATTGCTTTTCTGGATCTGACAATCGCTCGAGGAGTCTTTTCTTTTGCTCTTGTTTACTTATATGCAAATAGAACTTTAATATTTTCACATTATTTTCTGCTAACATTATTTCAAATTGTCTGATTTGATTAATTCTTTTCAAAAGCATAGATTCAGTTACCCAATTCTGAACGCGAGCTTCAATAACATCCTCATAATGAGAACGATTAAACACTCCTACAAAGCCTTTTCGAGGTACTGCTTTATGAATTCTCCACAAAAAATCATGTGCTAGTTCTTCAGATGTCGGCACCTTGAATGATTCAACTCTACAGGATGCCGGATTAAAGGCACTTATTACATGCCTTATTGTCCCGTCTTTCCCAGAAGTGTCCATGCCTTGGAGAACAATTAAAAGTGATTTTTCGTTTTCAACATAGAGTTTGTACTGTAACTCTGACATTATTGATTTAAGCTTAGGTAGTTTGTTATCGAGTTCGTCTCTGGTTTTACCAAATGTATCATCAGGATCAAATTTGGAAAGATCCATATGTCCTGCAGTAGGAATCAACAACTCTTTGATATCTTTCATTAAATAGTTTCCAACAAGCATGCTTATAACAATAGTTTTTGAGTAAGTGGTTATACCCATTCACAGTGAATCAATGTATTTTTTTTGAATTGGCTAGTAATCTTAAAATTCACTGCCGAGAAGTGATAAACTGGTGGGTCTACAATTGACGGTAATAAAGGGCGACCCACCAGTCATGAAGCGGTGTTCTCTTGGTGTTTGGTGTTTGACCTATTAGCTTACTGCACAACATAGGATAAAAATCATTTTACTTTAGTTATCTTATTTGATATCATATCATATAGTATGTCTCGCTCATTTTAAGCGAAAATATGACACCAATCAGTCCCAACTGGCAAGTTTGTGGAAGTATTATTTTAAACCAATCATTACCTATGATAATGTGAAGTAGATTCTAAATCGATAATATCATGTCTTTCTAATACCAAAATTTAACTCAATACCTCTCTTTTTAGAATAGCTGTACGTAAACGAATCATTGGGCATTACCGGAAAGCTAGACAATTGATCATGATTGCAACGAGGACATTTGTTATTCCTTGCCCATGTCTCCTCGAGATAATTCTTGCTAAGACATGTTACAGTCCAGAAACATTGGTCACATAAAAGAAATATCCTTTCATTTATCTTGGGATTTTTGGAGTCACTCATTATCTTTCTGTTACCTTCATTATTGTTAACTTTTTTGTTCATGATACTCAATTTTGACTATTTTTGAATTACTCACATCAATAAAGTAGCTTTACTAATCTGTACTATTCAATTTAGAGCTTTCGGTTAGTGTAAAGCTGAATCACATTTCTGCGTTCCATAGGTAAATCCATTTGAAAGTCTCAAATGTGTGCAATAATTCTTGTCTTGCCTGTTCCGAAACTCAAAGAATGCAAACTAGTAGTCTTGCCAAAAATTAATTTTCGATTGGTAGACTAAAGCTAAATGTTGCGCCTCTATGTGGATTATTTTCTGCCCATATCCTTCCTCCATGTGCTTCAACTATACCTTTTGAAATAAAGAGTCCAAGCCCCGTACCCATATCCGATTTGGATGCAAATTTTGTAAAGAGTTTAGGGGAAATCTCTGGATCTATACCTGGGCCCATGTCTTTCACGCTTATGATAAGAAAATTCTGTTCGTTTCGTTTCTCCCTTTTTAGTATTACCCGAATTTTTCCTTCGTGACTAAAACTAATTGCATTATCAAGTATATTACAAATCACTTGAGTTATCCTAACCTTGTCTATTGTAGCATTGATGTTTTTTATTCCATTCTGAATTATTATCAATTTAGTGTTCTCATTATTGCGTTCTACGTTTCTCTCTTCTAATTTACGGTTATAACTGTCCACAATATCTCTCAAGATCTCACTTGTATCAGCAATTTCTTTTCTTAACACCAATGAATTATTCTCGATCCGGGTCACATCTAACATTATGAGCGCAAGTCTCTCCAGTCTCTTTGCATTCAATATTACTTCATCAAGGAGCCGTCTATGTTCGTGATTGTCAATCTTAGAATAGAGTAATTCTGAAAAGCCAATTATTGGTTGAACGGGATTTCGTAATTCATGAGCTGCAAAATTGATAAAGTCCTTTTCCAATAATTCTACTTCCTTCATCTTCTCAAAAAGTTCTGCCTGTCTCCAAAAACTCTCAAACACAGCTAAATAAGAAGATATTATGGTAGGACTAATTGAGTACGTAGACAATCCCACTGCGTCATAAGACGTACTTTGGTTGTCATCCTTTAATTCCAATATGAGACTCTGTTTAGAATCTACGACAAGTATAGAGATCTTAGTTTCTAGATTTGCACTTATGGTCCTAATATCTATTTTAGGAACACTAGATTTTATTTGTTCTATAAGCTGTTCTGACTTATCAGAAGATGGAAGTAGCATTCTAATCTTTACCTTTTGTCTTTCTGATGCATTTTTCAAGAGTGGTAACGCTCCCATCGTAATTTGTCTCCTTAAGGCGTTTGAAGAGGAAAACAAAACATCAATCTCTTTTCGCGCCGATCTTACCATATCCCAACCGCGGGCTATAGAATCTACTGGATTCCGAATTATTTCAATCTCCGCTATGCCAACCTTATCTTCTATATCCTTAATTCGGTATCGTGCATCTACTCCCTCTTTCCATAGCTGCTCAAACATGGAAGAAAAGTGTTTTATATAAGAACCTTCGTTACTGGTTAGGAGATTCTGGATCATCGCTCCTCCACTCATTTCTTCGACTGTGGCAATAAGTCCATATTTACTAACTGCAAAATTGATAGGCGCTAGATTCCTAACATGTCTTATTTTAACTCCTAGTTTTAGAAATTTCTTGACCAGTTTAACACTGTCTTTTTCAATTCTCATAATCCATCTGATTCCTTCCCCTTCTCCTCTTTTCTCTTTTTCCAGGACTTTTTTGCATAGTTCTAAAAAGCTGTTGTCAGTTAATTGCAACCCACCATGGTTTGATACAACTGACAAGCCAGAAGAGACCTCAAATAAATGAATGATCTGTTTTATAATATCATCCTGATTGTCCATTATCTTTGTCTCGGGAGGAACGGCTCCGTTTTGTAATTGCGTTATTCTTTCTTCTGCTGGGATTGATTTACTCCAAAGAGTATCAAATACACAGTGTCCATGTTCTACTATTTGGATCATGTCACTGTAAATATGCTCTGATGCTATGGCTTCACTTTTTCCCAGAATCAATGGAGCAAGATATTCTCCCTCGCTGATCATAAAGTTAGTCTTGATGCCATCTAGATGTCTTAGCTCATGTACAATACTTAGTAACAACTTACAATCTTTAAAGTTCTGATGATTGATTTCAGTGATATATCTAAGCCTCACCCCTCTGCTCTTGGCTGACAAAAATGCATCTTTGATTTGTTTTATGGAGACAGCAAGTGATGGTCTAGTATAGGTCATGCAAGTATCAATGCTATTACTTGCATTCTTGAAAATACCTAATTCAGTATCTATGGCATTACGCTTTCCAAAAATAACTCGGGTTGTAGGAGCCAACTTTTGTATCAACTTCCTTGTTTAATAGCTATAGCTATTCTCCCCCATATGCCTTTTTGCATGTTGTTTGACAGTTTTAATTAGCACACTTGGGTTTACCGGCTTGATAAGAAATTGGCTTAGCTTTACCTCAGGTAATAACGTAATTATTTCTTGAGCGATATCAAGTGCGGTTACAAATATTATTTGAAGATTTGGATCAAGAGTCTTTAATTGCTGGTACAATTCAAATCCATTCAATTGGGTCATCCGAATATCTGTAATCACTAGATCATAGTGACGATAATCTGATTCTACGAAATGCGCAAGGGCCTTCTCCGGATCAGTAAATGAGTCGACAATCATTCCCGCTGATCTAAGATATTGTGTAAATAGAAATGAGATAGATGGATCATCGTCTATTAGCATTACTGTTAGCACTTTGGGTGTAGAATCAAGTTCATACATAGAATCATTTCTAACTGAAAATATTGGCTTTCTAGGGTTGGGAATTTCTGTGGAAGGCCTTAGCATATAGACAGGGTATGAATATTTGTTCTCTTTCCAAGATAGTTCCTTTATTTCTTGAAAGCGGTAATGTTTACCAAATCTTGGAAAAGAATTTACTATTCTCCACAAATCAGCTCCTATGGCTATTCCATTTGGCGGTGCTTTCTTATTAATCTTGGCACAAAAGTTTATGGTCGGACCAAAGAGATCATACGAAGAGGATATTTCGCCTGACATCGCAATTTCCAATTTACCATAGTCTGCACTGATTCTATAAGAGATATCCGGGAGCAATTCATTATGGAGTTTAGCGTTTATGATATCACGAGATGAAACCATTTTAAGTAAACACTCCAATGCCTGTTTGAATCCATCAATATTTTCTATAGTTGAGGTTTGAGGAAAGAAGAATATTACGCCATCGCCTACGGTCTTTAATATTTTGCCATCATGATGATTGACAATATCCGCGATTTCATTGATAAAGACTGTATAGAATTTCTTGATTTTCCCCGAGTTGTATAGTTTGGATGTAATCTGAGTGGAACCAACTATGTCTATTATTGAAATGCAGTAACACTCTGACTTGTTGGAAAAAACGACTTCACTTTTTCTGATATCTTTTTCTGGTACTTTAAACTCATCTACTCGTCTTCCAATACTGCAGTGACGTAGTGGAGACATCCTAGTGACATATCTCTTACTATTGTGTAGGCCGTCGATTATCTCCATATGTAATATCTAGGCAATCAAGGCTATAGTTCATAGTAAGAAATGAAGCTTATATCTATTCAAGCTAGCTTATTATTTCAGTTGATATACACGAAAGGGACATCTTTAGATTGAAACTTGTACTATTAGCACTGTATACCAATGCAAATGACCCGTAGCCTACTACAATTAAAGATCCCTTTATGGCTCGTTGACCTAGGTCCAGGAGAGATAATTTGTAAACCGACTACAAATAGTCTGTCATCTTTTTGTATTCGCTTTCTTGGATACACGATGCGATCTGTTTTCTGTATGTCATTGCTGATTTTATGGTAGAAAACTGGTGTAGAAATTCAATTTCCTCCTTTAAGAATCCTGGATTTGAATTGTAGAGTTCATTGAATACTATCTTCTGACTTATTCTCTGTAGAGTGATAAGCCTCAAGAATATCCTGTCAACACCATTTACTATACCATTGTCTAGGAGAGTTTTGGTAAACCTCCTTTTGGATAAATTAAAAATTCCTGTATTTATGTTTCTATTAAATACCGACAAAACCCTAAAGCGATCCTTTATGCCAGTGTAGCCTATTATTGTAGCAGGTAGCAAGCGCAAGAATTTTAGCGAGTCCTTATGGACATGCTTTTTATCCAGAACCACTATAGATCTTCCAAATGTGAGTATCCCATTCATAATTTGATTAGGCAATCGTCCATCTAAAGTATCACAATTGGATTTAAGCTCTACCGGATATAATGAAATATGGTCAATTCTACATTTTTCGGATCTAGCAATTTCGGTCAGCTGACCTGTTCTCATGAGGATTTCATAATAGGTTCCAATATGTTCTGTGCTTTGGTATGGTTTGGTATTATTTCTTTGCAAGACAGCAAGAACCAAATCAAATTGACCAAAGTACCCTTCGCTCTTGATCCTGATTTCAGCTTCAGGGTTTGTAAATGGCAAATTACCACCTTTACTGTCTACGATGTGTCCTGATTCTATTGAACTAACAAATATGTCCTTTAGTTCTGATTCATTCATTCTTGATTAAATTTGTCAAGGGTCAATAAATATACCAATAGATAATATTATTTTGTAAGTGAATTACTGTTTATTGAGCTAGCATCGTGAAAGTCAAATTTTTTTTCCCAATCAATTTTTTATAAAAATATCGTGTCAATACAACTTCGTTTGTTTAGCATTATAGATTCAAATTCGATGTTGGTAAAAGGAGAATCTTCTCAACACTGTTTGGTTATAATGAAAAAAACTTGAATTACTATACAAAATATCAAATAAAAATGGATAGATTAATTCTATTAATCTATCGTCACATTAGTTTATTGTCGTGAATGTGTTTGTAGTTCTCTATCTGAAAAATCTCGCAAGCTATCTTTTGCAATATTCTCAAATGTCCTTGCGAAGTTTGCATTAAGTCGTGAAAACTCCTTCGAATTGTCTCTTGCATGCTGAATTGATGTTTTCCACGCTTCCATGTTTGCATATAGCACGTTATTTGCCAATCTAGTTGATGCAATAGTACTGTCGGTAACATTGCTTACTGCTCTTGCATAATTTTCTGTAGCTCGTTTCGGAGAGGTCCAGTAAGTCCAATATGAGTTCTGGACGTTTTCAACGTACGGAATCCATAAGGATTGGAGTGAATGGATAACCTCTTTTTGAGATTCTAGAAAATTGTCTGCTATATCTTTTGTCGCTTGAATAGTTTCTTCTTGATATTCATTAACGGCTTTTGTATACCGTGGAATTTCCTTTATCGCTTCGTCTGTTGTTCTTTTTACTGTAGATTTTGTTTCATCTAGAGTGATGTTGACGATTTCTCTGTTTTTTTCCTTATTTGAAGACATGTTGATATAATTGGGACAAGATACTATATATGTGTTGGTATTAATTGGTATTTAAAGCCATATAGACCCACCCACGCTCACATATGCTTGAATCGGAAATGGTTCAATTTATGCCTCTACTGGGCGTCATCCATCAAAAACTCGCTTTTAATCAAATCATGAGGATTAACGCGTTTTAAATTTTAATGATCGAAATTCACTGAAGCTTGTACAAATCTTAAATTCTTCTTTCTGCAAAATCAAATATTAGATTTGAATTACAAGTTATATTTTCTATTATTGTTAAGCTAATTGCTTATGAATAGACTGCAAAAAATCATTTTAGTTTCGCATGTATCAATTTCTGCGTTTTCATGATTTTATCTACAAATCAGCCAGACATGATGAACATTATGATTACCTACAATCCAACATTATTGGGATTATTTACTGCAAGTTGGACACCTGGAATGGCAGCAATGATGTTTCCAGCAATAGTACCAATGGTTTTACTTTACTATAAGCTCGCTACCAATGAACAGTTGTTTGCTACAAATATTTGTCGTAAAGTTGAGGTCAAGGCAGAATCTATGAATTGTTCTGAATACTGCAAACTCACTTTCTAATATCGAGAATCTTTCTAATAATTGCAATTTAATTCTATTAACTTAGTCTTTGAATACTTGAATGAGTTTATAGTTAAGTTGAAAGTAGATATTAGAGCCAATCAAATTCTTTTTGTCTATATGATTATATTTAATAAATCTATCATTTATTGAAAAACAAGAGAACTTGCGACCAAGAAACCTCTACATTTCAATAATTTTGGCAATAGCCATAGGCGACTCTTTGATTATATTTTCCGAGCAAGAGGATAAATTATTCTTTGCGAATCTCGTGCTAAATATCAATTCTTTTGTTGCAGCCAGTCTTGCAATATTTGTTATCATAAAAGAGAAAAATAAAAGCAATCTTAAGGCCAACATTTTCCTTGTTGTAGGTCTAGTATTGTGGTTCATTGCTAATATTGTCTGGGCGTATTACGAGGTGATATTACACTTAATGGCTCCAGTACCGTCATTGGCTGATGTATTATTGCTTTCCGCATATTCTATTCTGATTATTCGATTATTAATTGAATACAAATCATTGAAAAAGAAACCAACCAAGAAATTTACAGGAGTTGTGGCCGTTATTATTGCAGCTTTTTTAGTATATATTTTCAGTCTCACTCTAGATATTTCTGTATTATCAACGGCAAGAGGTCAGCTAATGTTTGCAGTTACTGTGGTATATCCCATATTCAACTCTGTCTTGTGTTTCATGGCAATTATAATTTTATATGGACTAAGAAAAGAAAAGGAAAAAGAAGAGGAAAAAAATCATCACGATATTGCATGGACTTGCGAGCTAATAGGATTTCTTGTTATCGTTTTGGGGGATAGTTGGTTTGCAATAATCGTTTTAACTGAATTCGTAGAACAACTCTGGATTTCTGCATTGTTACTTTCAGCGCACTACATTATGATTGCCGGTGGCTTGCTCTGGTATATTAGGTTGGCAAATAGTTCAAATCAAAGAGGCGTATTTCGTTCGATAAAAAATACCCTTAACACAAAGAAAAAAACTGTCGTTACTGGCATAATACTAATTGTAATTCTCATAGTCTCAATAGCAAGCTACACCTTGACTCTAAATTATGATGACGTACTTGTATCCTCAGAACCAGATGCAAATTATGTTATGAGTAACCAAAATAAGATCAACGAAGTCCCAATTGGATTAATATCTTCTTTAACCGGAGCATGGTCGTCAGGAGGAAAATCAATTAAAATTGCTGTAGAAAAGGCAGAAAAAGATGTTAATAATTATTTTGAGAACAAGAATTCTTCAATGAGGACTAGATTATTGGTTGAAGATTCCAAGACAAATCCAGTTGAAAGCGTTCATGCCTTAAAAAGATTAATTGATTCTGATGTGAGGATCGTTATTGGTCCGGCCACAAGTGCTGCCGTAATGTCTGTGAAAGATTATGCAAATCAACATGATGTTATTTTGATAAGCCCTTCTAGCACGTCGGCTGCATTATCAATAGCAGATGATAACCTATTTAGATTTGTTCCCGATGATAGGAATCAGGCGGAATTTATTTCAAATAAGATGTGGAATGATGGGATTCGAGTTGTAATTCCTATGTGGCGTAGTGACACTTTTGGGAATGAATTGGTCAAGGGAGTGAAAGAGAATTTTGAAAAAAAAGGTGGACTTGTCATGGAAGGCGTAGAATATCATCCGCATACAGGAGAATTTTCTTCAAGTTTACATAGAATTAATTTCATAATGTGGAATCAATATCTCAAAAAATTGAGCAATATTGTAGAAAACACAACTCATCAATTTGATGCACAGAAAGTAGGCGTTTACTTGGTCTCTTTTGATGAAGTCACGCCAATATTAATTCAATCCAACGAACATCCAATCCTACAAAAAGTAAAATGGTACGGGAGTGATGCATCTGCACAAAATTTACAGATAATTAGAAATCACGACGCAGCTTATTTTGCAGAAATGATAAATTTCTCCAATCCACTTTTTCAAGTCAATTTAAGCAACAGCAAAGCAGAGACTTTAGGGGCAGAAATAGAAAAAAAACTACATGGATCCTCTTCTTTAACTTATCCAATACTTGCATACGATACTTATTGGGTAACAGCATTGAGTTTAGAAAAAATTATTGATAATAGGACAATCGATATTGATGTCGAATCCCTTAAAAAAATAATAACTGGTACTGCAGCAAACTATGAAGGTATTTCTGGTAAGATAATCCTTAATGCCGCTGGAGATAGAATAAATGCAAACTATGACATATGGTCAGTAGTAAAATCTCAAAAAGATTTTGATAATTATATTTGGAAGCAGGATATCGCTAGTATCTATACCCAATCACGTAAATGAATCACGTAAATGACTACTAAAAGTTTTATAACACTCTGAACATAATAATACAATTGCGAATAATAACTGATTTTAACATAATTGGCATGATTGAGAGTACAATTTAACCTAAAGTATCATGATATTGTCAAATACTATCTTAAATTTTTAACATCAAAAGGTGTCAGCAAAGAATTCAACATATATAACATCTTCCTAATGTACTTCTCCTTTGAAGGAACTATGATTAGTTGTCTTTGATAAAATTCAATCAAGTGCCCAATCAGACAACTTGATTCCTGTTTATTTACTCCGGATAAATTGGACAGGATCATAGCATACCAGTACTGGACTAGTGCATCGTCGCCACATTTTGATACTAGATCTAGAATAAAGGAAAAATTAGAATGACAATTTCTACACAGTCCATCATGTACATCTACGTATTTTTTTTCAACTACATGACCACATTTTGCTTTCATCACAGTATTTCATATTTGTTGAGAGGACATATTAATCCTCTGGTAATTCAGGTTTTCTTAGAGAAATAATTACAAATGTATTACAATTAGTTCCATCTCATCGTTGTATGTCTCGCATTTAAGATCGTTATTGGCCTATGTTGCATGTGATTATCTTTGGCTGTGGATCGAATGCTTATATCATAATGTGATCAAACGGGAGAGTAATCAACTATGGGGAGGATATCAAGGTTTTTCATGGCAACTCCAATTTACAGATTATTGCTATAACTGATGGCTCTTTTGTTTTCTAACTCGATATGAAGTCCTATATCGGAAACTTATTTTGATTTTTCATCTGTTGCCCGGCAGGTGGATAAAAATATGATCCCAGCTTATCCCTCTGGACCTGGCTGAGAAAACCTGAAAGCCAGATATCATAGCTCATATTTGGTAGGCATTTAGAAGTCAATTATTCCTTTACCTGTATTTTCTTGGCTCCAACGTCATGAACTATGTAATAGTCATCGGCTACCTGTATAATGTCTCCTGGAGCTATCTTGCTATGACTTCTTTTTTTTCTCAGCGCTATCCCAAAAGGATTTTGCTCATCTTGGGCAAATTTTAGCCAAATCCTGCCTACATTAAGAATGTTCTTGAATTCACATTCCCAAACCAAATCGTATATTGTATCAAGCGCCTGTCTACTCAATTTATTGCTACTTAGTATTACGGATTGAACATCAGGCTCTCTGCAGAAATAAACTCTTACTTTCATCTTCCTTTTTACATAATCCCGCGGGCCAAATAATTCCAATGGTTCTGCTACGCGCTTTTTGGAAAATTTAACAGATCGAAAATTTCTCTCATTTAGGGCTGAATCTGCACTATCATATTGTGGCCCCATGGCTCAATCTGTGATATTAGGTCGATAATACAATATCTTAAAATATGATGTGCTCGTGCTCTGATAATGTCAGATAAAAAGAAAGGCAATTGATTTGAAAAAAAATCCTCACGGGTCAGATGAAGATCAAAATTCCGAACCAAGTGAACCACCTGATGACAATAAGCAGTTAGACAATAAGCAGTTAGACAATAAGCAGTTAGACAATAAGCAGTTATACAATAAGCAGTTAGACAATAAGCAGTTAGACAATAAGCAGTTAAACAAGTGTGAAACAATAGAAGATGGGACAGAAGCATTCATGCAGTGGATGGGGTCATCTGATAAGAAATCTCTGAAATCAGATAATCCAATTGTTTTGATTAAGTTTATCAATGATGTTCTTACAGTACTATATGACACATCATTATCAAAGAAAGTTGAAGTAAAGTTATCGTCAGGTATACCGTACTGCAACTATTGTAAATCTGATGATTGTGCGCACGTCGGTTTTACTATCTGCGTAGAACAACTAGGCAGGCATAGACGTGATGGTAAGGAAGAAACCATAGAAGAGATTGTCAATAGTTAAATAATTATAAAGATCTAAACCCTATCTGAAATCAATTACTTTTCTACATCTCTTTGGTTCTTCCTTTATTTTTAAACCTAGATATTAGATATCCAACATAATAGCTCCAAGAATTTTTACTCCTATTTAGTAATAATATTTTTTGGAATGAATTAAAGAGCTAAAACAAAAAATGTCAGTATTATTTTAAACCGTCATTGAACTTTGAACTCTTATGCGCTCCGTCACAGAATGGTTTATTCTCTGACGCACCACATCGACAGAGGGTATAGTGTTCTTTTGACGCGCCTTCCCCGAATTGGATATTCTCACCAATTAACTCAATTCCTCCAGTAATATGATAAGGTCCATTTTTCAATACCGTAACAGTCGGATTTCTTTGTTCCTCTGGATCCCTATATTCAACTCCATCGATAGAGTAACTCAATGCACCGGATGGACATCTTCTCACAACCTCAATTATGTCATTCATTTTTGAACCATCAGGATTAATCCAGGGTCTGGAGCCTAACTTAAAAACAGAAGAAAGATTATTAACACATTCTGCCGCATGTGAGCAAATCCTTCTATTATCATGCACTGTAATTTCTTTTCCGGGATAGTCGCGCCTTTTATCTTTAATAACTATTTTTTCTATGTCATCATTCTCCTCCAAAGTTTTGTTCGCACTAGAAAATCCAATCACGCTGTGTGTACCATCACAAAATGGTTTGTTTTTAGATGCACCGCAACGGCATAAGGCAATGCCCACTGTCGTAGATAGGGGTTCTCCCTTGAAATTTTGAAGGTTGTAAACTACCTTGGGTTGCATATCATTTATCAAGTAATATGGGCCGTTGGGTAGCGGCTGAATTTTTGGTTTCATATCCGCATTCTCCTTATTATTGGATTTCAACGAATCTCTCCAATCTCGTTAATTTTAATACTTTTGGATTTACTATCTGATAAAGACTTGATCAATATAACACCATTTCCATTTTTCACCAGGTTCAAAAGATCTAATGAGTGGATGACCCGTTGATTTAAAATGTTTAGTACCATGTTTATTTTCAGAAGAATCACAACATCCTACATGTCCGCAGGTTAAACAAAGACGCAAGTGTACCCAGTCAGATCCGATTTTTTCACATTCTTCACATCCTTCTGTATTTCCGTTCACGTTCTGGTCAACTTTATTCATGTGATCACATGAATCAACAACTTTCTTGCTCACTTTACATCATATAATTATATCCATGATGATATTTAATAGTTGGGTAATTTAGCATTCATGGTTATTCATCGCGTATTCTAAAAAAAGAGATCCGAACTTATCATATCAAGCAATTAGTATCTCCAGAGATTTGTTGCATTTAGAAGGCTTTTATAAATAAGTCACATGTAAATGAAACTCAGTGCCAATGGTTATTATGAGAACGATTTTTATGCATATGTCTCATTACACTAGAATGAATGAAATCGATACTACTTATAAGAATTATTAATCATATTATGTCTATTTCTTATAGGACGTTAGAATTCTGAAATTCAAGGATACAATAATATTTATAGAGCAGCAGAACTTGCTAATTATGATTTAATAACATAATGCTTCAATTAGAGAGAGCGAAAAATAATCCCATATTAGTTCCTGATCTATCTAGTTGGTGGGAAGGAAAGGCGGTGTTTAATTGCGCGGTCCGCCATGATGGTAAGGCTTTTCATATGCTATATAGAGCAATTGGAGAATATGAAGATTATGTATCAAGGATAGGTTATGCATCAAGCAGTGATGGTATCTTATTCACTAGAAATAAGGATCCAGTAATGTATCCAGAGCGGCATTATGAAAAGTACGGTATTGAAGATCCTCGTCTAATGACTATTGACGGAGAAACTTATGTAACATATGTTGTGCTTTCAGATTATGTCAAAAATAATCCATCAGTATCTACTGCCCTTGCAAAGACTGAAGATTTTTCGCACTATCAAAGACTTGGTATAATAACGCTACCCGGTTCGCAAGACAAAGACGTTGTATTATTTCCCAGATCTAATCCAGAAAGTGTATTTCAAAGATTTATGCTTCTACACAGACCGAGTAGCTGGGTAGGACCAAAGTATAAAACAGAAAGACCAAGTATATGGATTGCAGAAGGTGATTCAGTTACCAATTATTATAAGCATTCACTTCTCATCAAACCGGAACAAACTTGGGAGGCATTAAAAATAGGAGCAGGTGTTCCACCCCTTAAGACAAAAAGGGGTTGGCTTGTTATATACCATGGTGTTAATGCAGAACATGTTTACAGTGCTGGAGCCGTCTTACTTGATATAAAGGAACCTAGCAAAATACTGGGTAGAACTAAGAGTCCTTTACTAACTCCGGAAAAGAATTATGAGCTAAAAGGCGATGTCAATAATGTAGTATTTCCAACAGGAGCATGTATTTTGGATAATAGGTTATTTGTATACTATGGTGCTGCAGATAAGGTGTGCTGTCTTGCCACGATTGATTTGCAGGAGATACTGGATTATTTGTTATCAGATACATGCTCAACCCACTCTGAATAAGAATCTTAAATCATATGTAGTAATGACTTTAGTACTACATTGATAGTTTAAGATAATCATAAATTTAGAGTAAATGGGCAAGTACCAAAAATCTTTGGATAACAGAGTTACACCATCAGCCGGTTGAGTATTGTCCGCATAACAGTTCCAGTACTGATAAAGAGAACTAAAAAGGAAATTAATCATGACCAATATGTGCAACAATATATTACAGTTAACATCATTCTCATCTGTACAATGACAAATGACGACTGGGCAACTCATACGAGCTTTCCTAAAATAAGCGGTCGGTTAGTTGACTTGAGAGAACTTTCAATTGGTGATGCTAATGATATTAGTCGTTTGATGACTTACAATATTTCAAAGTCTTTATGGGAGGTTCCCTACCCATATAGTTTAGAACACGCACTGAATTTTATCAATTCAAGTCGTAGAGACTTTGAATTAATAAAAGCTGTAAATTTTGCAATACTATACAAGAATAATCCTAATGGTAATAGTAGCTTTGTAGGAATTATAAGCCTCAAGAATATAGACCTTGATAACAAGAATGCAAATTTAGGATATTGGATTGGAGAGCTATACTGGGGTAACGGTATTGCATCAGAATCAGTGGCACTGGTTATCAATCATGCGTTCTCTGTTCTAGGACTAGAAGAAGTTTATGCATTTGTATATTCTGAAAACAAAGCCTCAATGCGAGTTTTAGAAAAGAATGGAATGACAAA
>DASUQJ010000115.1:0-25251 GCA_036280615.1 Nitrososphaeraceae archaeon | reverse complement strand
TATCAAGTCGATTGTAAGTGAGCCCGAAGGTGCTGCTCTTATTGGTGAGTTGATGCTTGCGCATATATTAGAGATTGAACCGAAGACAATGTCAGTAGGAGGGTTAGAATCTGGAGCAATTGCTATTGCTACTGCCATAGTATGTTCTAGTTATCTGTTAACACCAACAAGCAGGGTTTCTAGTTTTTTTGTTAGAAAGATTGTCAAAACATACGGCCTTCAAAAAATGATCGAAGGGATAGTGAAGGACCCTGTGGCAGTAGTTGATGATGTAATTACAACCGGAAAGAGTGTGCTTGATGCAGTAGCAGCACTGCGAAATCAAGGATTTAGCAACATCAATATTGTCGGTGTAATTGATAGGGAAACAAAAGAAAACTTGCTTAACCAAAACGACTTGCAATTTCATTCATTGTTTAAGCATTCTGAATTTGCAGAGTATATTGAGTCAAGATTGGTTGAAAGTTGAAATAGTAAACTAATGTAAAGTTATCTTGCTATGTTATGTAACATTAAGATATACTGATTGATTACCATCTATTAGAAAAGAATGAAAATTGCTTACTAAACCAATTTCATCTCATTGATTTTCAGCGTAGTTTGCAAGCACGTAATTGTTTGTAAAAATAATAAATTATTATTGCAACCCGCAATCCGATGAGATCATAAATAATTTCATTTATTCATTCAAAGATTCTTTTATGACGTAATTATTATGCGATACTTCGGGTAGGTCAGATATTGCTGGGAAAATACGACACATTTCTTCATGTTTCTTTATGAAGATTAATCCTGCCTCTGCAGTTCTGTACAGTCCTGTAATCTCAGAATATTCCATCAATTTCCTGTCCACAGCAGTCATCAAATAACGTGTTAGTTGAGAATGAGATACGCCTGCATTAATCATGATGGTAGTTTTGTATTCCCAATTTGAAACAGCTGCATTGAGGATCGCAGCCATTATTTCAATCTCTGAGCGATTCTTCATTTTAGAACATGAATCTACTTGCAGATTTGGATAAAAACTAACTAGATAAGTATCACTATTTTCTAGATTGATTAATATTGACAAAAACATGAAGCATTCTCTCTTTGTAAGAAGTATATTAATAAGTCTTATTGAGCAAGTTATTTTTCTCAGGCATAGTTAATTTTTTGTCCATCTTTATCTCTATACGAGATACCAAAATCGAGAATCTTTGAGAGCTGTCTCCCGTCAAATACCGTGCCATCCTGACAAACAAGCGAACTGTCAAGACAACAGCTGCCGCAAATGCCTATTCCGCATTTCATATATCGTTCCAGACTCGCCTGTACCGGTATTGAATTTTCAGTTGCAAGGCCCACAACTCCTTTCATCATCAATTCAGGCCCACATGTAAAGACGCAATCAAAAATATTTTCTCTTACTAAACTACTCATCACACTGACCGTTGTACCTTTGATTCCATAACTTCCATCATCAGTACAAACTAGAAAGGTGGAATCACTCATTTCCGTAATTTTTCTTGCAATCTTCTCAAAGAATACTTCTCTTTTTGTTCTTGCGCCCAATACAATAGCAGCTTTGATTTTCTTCTTACTAGCATAGGATGCCAATCTCAACAGTGGGACTAGACCGGTTCCTCCTCCAATTATCAATATATTCTGATAACTTTTTTTCAGGACGAATTTGTTACCATATGGACCACGCAAACCAATAAGATCACCTTTTTTCCTGTCAAACAAAGCGGTTGAACCGAATCCAGATTTTCTAATTGTAACTGCTGCATAGCCATCTTTGGAATTTATCATTACACTCATCGGAATTTCTTCAATACGCGGGATCCAGACCATCAAAAATTGACCTGGTTTAGCAGTGTAACTCAAATCATCTTTGAAAACCAAAGTCTTAACTGTAGGGGTCTCTGAAATGGTCTCCTCAATCCGGACTATTCTACTTTTATCAATATTTGTGTGCAATTCCTATTATCTCGCTAATATCCTTCAGTCCCTTCTTTTCAACATAATTTTTTAGTTCCCTGGTAATTTGATTGAAGATTCTAGGACCAGTAGATCCCAGTACGCTGCCAATTTGAACGGCAGACGCGCCCGCAATCATATATTCTATCACATCTTTCCACGACGATACACCGCCACAGCCAATTACAGGCGCTTGGAGTTTTTTTGAGATTTCATACACACATCTTATCCCGATTGGCTTTATTGCATTACCCGATAGCCCTCCAATGCGATTGCTCAAAATTGGCATCATTGTTTCAACATCGATGCTCATTGCCCTTAATGTATTTATTGCAGTAATCATATTGGCACCCGAGTCTAGAGCCACTCTCGCAAGTTCAACAACATCAATAGAACCAACTCCCACTTTAACAGAGATTGGTTTTGTGGTATTCATTCTAACAGTCTTTACAATCTTGTTAACCGCTTCCGGATCATCGCCTACTTCCATACCCATTTTAGAGACATGAGGACAGGAGAGATTGATCTCATATCCAAGAATATTCAACGTGTCAAATACTTTAACCATCTTTGAAAATTCCTTTTTAGAGGAACCAACAAGGCTGATGATGATGGGGATGGTTTTATTTTGAGATAACTCCTTTGAAAAAGCATTTACACCTGGGTTTGAAAGACCCACGGCATTGAGATAACTTCCGCCACCTAACGGAATTACAGTTGGATTTGGATATCCTTTCATCGGATTTACACTAATTGATTTAGTCACAATCCCTCCAATATTCTCATGATATAATCGTTCAAAGATGCTTTGAGATATTCCCAATATTCCAGAAGCAAGCATTGTTGGGTTACGAAGATGTATTTTGCCTAACTCAACAGAAAGATTATAGTTTCTATCATTAGTGTTCAATGACAGATAAATAATTTGAATAATGGTAATTTAATCTAAATTATGACGTCTGCTGAATAGGGATATTAAAATTATCGAAAAATCAGAGTTACCATGACTTCCATTCTTTGGGCTACGGGAGCCGCCCGCTTTTACTATAACATTCGTCGCACCAGGATAAATAAAATGCTACACATAATAGAAGTGGTGTAATCACTGAAAATAAGTTCTATTAATTTCTTGATGGTCTTTTTTATTTTGAGCATCTGCGTGCTAGTCTTACACCATTTTCAAACTATTGGATTAGCCAATGCTCAACTTGCCGGAAAAATGACTTCGACATGCACTTTAGGAGGTGACTGTATTACTGTAATATGTATTGATGATCATCCTTGCGAGACTATTAAAACAAATTCAAACAATGGCACCGAGCTTGGGGATTTCTTAGAAAATATGACCAGGATTACTTTAACCCCTAAAGAAGTAGTTTAACCTCATAATGTATCCAAGTAATTTTTTCCTTTATAATTTCAGTTGCCGCAATTATATTTGGAGCCTGATTGTTTAGAACTACTACTAAAACAAAATATGTTTCAGTTAACTCAGAATAAACAAATGAAGCCATTGCTTGCTTAGAATTGGATTTCTGGTGCTGGACTAGTTTTCAAATACACAAGACAAATATAAAAAAGGATTCGTTTCAATATGGGTGATAAGTTTGGGACGTTTTTTTGATCCACATATACACATGTACTCTCGAACTACCGACGATTATCAACTAATGTCAAAAGCCGGAATAGAAGTAATTGTTCAGCCGTCTTTCTGGTTGGGTAGTCCAAGAACTTCAGTAGGTACTTTCGAAGATTATTGGGAACATATGATATCGTTTGAAACCCAAAGATCAAATGAATTCGGTATCGACCATTATGTTTGTTTATCTGTGAACCCCAAGGAATCAACTCTAAGACCTCTTGCACTAGATGCACTTCAGGCTATGTCCAAATATTTGGATAGAGAAAGAGTTATTGCTATAGGGGAAATAGGATATAATTTAATCAATGACCTAGAAGACGAGTTATTTCAGTTGCAACTGGATATTGCAGTGGACAAGAACATGCTCACAATGATACACCTTCCACATGTTAATAAGAAAGACGGAATCGAACGCACAAAATCTGTTCTTAAGAATAAGAACATATTGGATATGACAAATAAAATACTAATTGATCATAATACGGAAGAAACAATAGAAAAAACTTTAGAGCTTGGATGCTGGGCGGGTTTAACCGTATATCCCATAACAAAGCTTTCTCCAACTAGAGCAACGGATATAATTGAAAAAAATGGGGTAGATAAAATTATGATTAATAGTTCTGCTGATTGGGGAGTATCTGATCCATTAAGCGTCCCGTTGGTGGCAGAGGAAATGCAAAAGAGAGGTTTCAGTATGAATGATATCGAGAAAGTAACATTTTACAATGCATACGAATTCTTCAAACAATCTTCTAAATTCCATTGGAGACCATAATTAACAGATATGGAATTTGCATTTAGTACAAATGCGTTCAAGAAATTTTCTTTAGCAGATACAATAAATATCTTGTCTGAAATCGGTTATACGGGAGTTGAAATACTATGCGACATACCACACGCATATCCCAAAACACAAAGTGATTCTGACATCAGCAAAATTAAGCAATTATTATCCAAATTAGGAATTAGTATTTCCAATCTGAATGCCTTTACCCTTTTTGCAATAGGAGATACACATCACCCGTCATGGATTGAAAAGGACCCTGGCTACCGTAAACTGCGAATCGAACATACACTCGACTGTATAAAATTGGCACACAAACTAGGCGTTAACAACATATCAACCGAACCAGGGGGACCAGTTATGAACCATGGGTTGACAGAAAGCGAGCTATTGAAAATATTTGTAGATGGAATCCATCAGATATTAGAGACGGCAGAAGATGAAAATGTTACCGTTCTTGTAGAACCGGAGCCAGGTCTTCTAATCGAAAATTCTCAACAATTTGTAAGGTTTATCAAAAATTTTGACGTAGAATCTATTGGATTGAATCTTGATATTGGACATTTTTTCTGTGTGGGAGAGGATCCATCACAGGTTATCAATAAATTATCGGAATATGTCCGGCACGTGCATTTAGAAGACATATCTGCAGATAGAACCCACAATCATCTTATTTTGGGAAAAGGTGCGATAAACATCGATTCTGCTCTCAGATCCCTTAAGGATATTGGATATGATGGATTCGTTACAGTAGAACTGTATCCATATCAGGAATGTCCCGCATATGCTGCTAAAGAGGCAATGAAGTTTATTAAATCACTTGATTATCTCTAGTCAAGAAATGATTTTTCCATTGTCGCATATATCAATAAACTTTCAATTAGTAATTCAGTCCATCTATTCCAGTGATACATATGAAAAGTCCTAATTTCAAAGATTATTTTCTGCTAATCAGACTCCCAAATCTATTTACTCTCCCCTCAAACATACTAGTTGGTTTTGCAATTGCCTCATCACTGACTCTAACAATTACGTCATTGGTGCAAGTTCTCTTGTTAGTAACTATCTCCATATTGCTTTATTGTGTAGGACTTGTGCTCAACGATCTCTTTGATTATAATATTGACAAGAAAGAAAGGCCAGACAGACCCCTTGCATCAGGCAAAATATCAAGAAAAATAGCTATTGTCCTTGTTACAATATTTTCTGTCATTGCTCTGGGTTTGTCGATATTAGTCAGTGTTCCGACATTTGGTATATCTTTGGTTTTGATTGCTCTTATTTTTGGGTATGATAAGTATTTAAAGAATACTCAGGCAGGTCCGTTTACCATTGCTGCAGCTAGAATGATGAATGTGATGCTGGGAACAAGTGCAAGTTTTAACAATATTGATAGTTTTCCTCAATTTGTTATTCTGGTCTTTGTCCTGACGATAACATTTGTTTACGTGTCATTAATAGGATTCATAAGTAAATACGAGGTTCAAGGGTTTTCAGAAAATATTAAACTATATTTGATTCGAGTCGTAATCGCTGGGATTATTTCCTCAATAACGTTGTTTACCTTTATCGGATTTTTCAAATATGAATCTCTAATAATATTGGCGTTGTTTTTATTTATTATGACTAAAGCGGTCTACAGAATTGAAAATAAAGATTCCAAAGGAATACAACAATGTATTCAAAAAATGATTATGTCAATTATTGTCCTTGACTCTACCTATTTGAGTGGGATAATAGGATTGGCAGTTGGACTTGCCGTATTGTTGCTAATAGCTCCACTACTCATAATGTCAAGAAAAATGTACATGACTTGAGAAAAAAATAATTAGAATTAAATTCTTGGTAAATCCCAATACATTGATGGTCAAACACGTAATCGTTATCGATATTGTAGGTTTGGAGAGGAAGCACATTTCTGAAAACATAACTCCAAATATCTTTAAAATTTCGCAAACTGGCGAAACAAGTGATTTAGAAACAGTATTTCCTGCAGTAACATGTACTGTCCAGAGTAGTTTACTTTCAGGATCATATCCGGAGGTACATGGAATCATTTCTAATGGACTGTATGATAGACAGCATTACACCGTTTCTTTTTGGGAACAATCAAGTAATTTGGTCCAAGCAGATAGAGTTTGGGATACCATCAAAATGCACGGTAGTGGCTCAAAAACAGCCGTCTTATTCTGGCAGAATACAATGTATTCTAATGCAGACCTAGTTCTAACTCCGCGTCCACTTCACATGGATGATAGAATGATAATGTGGTGCTATAGCAAACCGCCAGGCTTCTATGAAAAACTAATTGAAAAAATAGGAAAATTTGATTTGACCTGGTATTGGGGTCCCCTTGTCTCTAAAAAATCCAGTGAATGGATAGAAAAGGCAACCGAATTTGTGTTAGAAAATGAAAAACCTAGTTTACTATTTACATATATTCCCCATTTGGATTATTCTTTCCAAAAAA
The DNA here is from genome assembly GCA_036280615.1 of Nitrososphaeraceae archaeon. Taxonomy (GTDB): domain Archaea; phylum Thermoproteota; class Nitrososphaeria; order Nitrososphaerales; family Nitrososphaeraceae; genus TA-21. Next base: position 18,393 of record DASUQJ010000115.1, on the reverse strand, counting down.
ATGGAACATCGTATAAAGATCTAGAAGATGACCTTAAGTTTGTGGATGATTTGGTTGGTAGACTAATACAGAAAGTGTCTGAAATTGGCATACTAGAGGACACACAATTTATTATATTCTCGGAATATGGATTCACAGATGTTAATTCTGACATTTCATTAAATGCCATCTTTAGAGAAAATGATCTGCTTGCTGTGAGAGAAATTGAACAGGTGGAATATTTGGACCTTGAATACAGCAAAGCCTTTGCAATGGTGGACCACCAGATAGCACATATTTATGTTAAAGCAAATCATACAAATCAAGTAAGAAAAATCTTAGAAGGAATAAAAGGTGTGGACATGATCCTCGATAAGAAGCTTAAGCAACAAATGAGAATTAATCATCCAAGAAGCGGGGATATAATTGCAGTTTCAAATAAAGATAAATGGTTTAGTTATTACTGGTGGGTTGATCCAGTTAAGGCTCCAAGCTTTGCCAAAAAGGTGGATATTCATAGAAAACCTGGTTATGATCCTGTGGAATTGTTCTTTGATCCCAATACAAAATCTATCCCACTAGAAGGTAAATTAGTTAGAGGTTCTCATGGCCGATTACCGACACAAGGTGAATCAGCTAATCCAGTTTATGTGTCGAATATAAAAAATATTTCAGATACAAAAGATGGTGATAATTTGAGTATCGTTACTGTTGGGAAATATCTTAAAAATTTATTGTAATGAAGTAATAATGGACATACCCTGGAAGTACTCAATTACTTTATCATCTTTTAAAAATTTGGAACCAATACAAGAAACTCTTGAAAACTTGAAAAATCAAGGATTTGACATCGTGGAGGTTTATGGCGAACCCGAGCTAATTGATGTGAAAAGTTTATCACATCAACTTGAGTCCTTTTCAATGGGTGTATCTGGCATCACTGGCATGTGGGGGTTAAGTAGTAGTGAGTCTAGATTCCGTAACTTGGTTACTACTAATAATGATTCATTGAAAGCTGCTCAGAACTATGTAAAAAAATGTGTTACTCTTTGCCATAACCTGGGCGGTAAGACATTTAATATCTGTTTGTTTAGTGAAGAGCCACTGGTTTCAGATAGTAATCACAAGTATTTATTACGAGAAGAGAAAAGAAAATTAATTTCTTCTTTGATAGAGTCATTGCGTGAGCTAGCAAAGTATGCCAGTAATTACGATATTGACCTCCTCATTGAACCGTTGAATCGCTATAGTACTCCTATTTGCACCAATTCTGAAGATGCGACCTATATCGTCAAACTCGTTAACCGTGAAAACGTAGGAATTATGTTAGATACTTTCCATATGAACATAGAAGAAGACTCAATTTATGACGCAATCGTAAATTCGAACACAATGTTAAGACATGTTCATGTATCAGATAACAATAGGAAAATGCCTGGTTTCGCCCATATAGATTTTAATAGTGTAATAGGAGCTCTCAAGAAGATAAAATATTCAAAATTTCTTACCTTCGAGCCTACAGTTGAGAGCACCAATTACCAAAATGATTTAAAACTTGGACTTCAGTATTTAAAAAATCTATCTAAGAACTGAGAAATTGAGAGAAATTGAATTATATTAACGTAAATAATTTGATAAGTATATTTTCAGGAGGTAAATTTCACTAGGATTGCTAATACACAACAATGAAAGGTTCATCATAAATAATGAATTTGCAAAAGACATTGAAAAAGGATTGAATGATAAACAAAAGCATATTTCTCCTAAATTTTTCTATGATAAAAAGGGGTCCAGGTTATTTGAAGAAATATGCATGCAACCTGAATATTATCTTAATCGAATTGAATCGCAAATATTGAAAAATTCCGTGGATGAAATTTTGAAGATAATTGGAGGACAAGAAATAAGTGTTATTGAATTAGGAAACGGGAATTCCCTGAAAACTAGAATTTTATTAGGACCATTTCTTGCAAAGTTGAAGACTGTTACCTATTTTCCCATAGATGTATCATTAAAAATGCTGAAAAAATCAATCAGAGATTTATTTAGAGAATACGCAAATTTACAAATTTATGGCATTTGTTCAGACTATGTTTCAGGACTTGTCAAGATAAATGAATTTATGAAACTCAAGAGGAACATTCCAAACAAGAAATTCATAATTTTTTTGGGATCAAGTATTGGAAATTTCGATCCCAAAGATGCAATAAATTTTTTGCACTCTATAGCGAGATATGTTCGAAGAGATGATTTACTAATGATTGGCATCGATTTGGAAAAGGATAAATCAATTTTGGACAGGGCGTATAATGATGAGAACGGTATTACAGCAAAATTCAATTTTAACGTCTTGGCCAGAATTAACAGAGAACTTGAGGGAGAGTTTAACATATCAAACTTTGAACACAAGTCATTCTACAATATTCATAAACACAGAGTAGAGATGCATTTAAAATCAAAGTCGGACCAACAGGTAAGAATTAGAGCAATTGGAAAAATGTTCTACTTTAAGAAGGGTGAAACCATTCATACAGAAAATTCTTACAAATATTCATTACGCAGACTTAATAAACTCGTAAAAAAGGCGGGTCTTCGGGTGATTCGGAATTTTACTGATCCGGAGGAACAGTACACACTAATATTGTTAAAGAAGGTCTCTAACGCAACGAAATCCTGAAAATGGAATTCGTTCGTGTGGTTTGAAATAATTTCTATAACTGTTTCGAATTTGCGACCTTGGAGTAGCATACGAACCTCCGCGCAATACTTTCTGGTTAATTGCCCACTTGTCAGTATATTCTGAAAACTTGGAACTAAATCCTGGATATAGGACATATTCAGAAGCTGTCCATTCCCATACATCTCCCAGCATCTGGTGACATCCATAATGACTTTTTCCTTGTGGGTACGATCCAATTGGAGACGGCGCCCATTTCCATGATTCTAACAAATTTGAATTAAGGTCGGAAGGTAGCCCATCTCCCCACGGATACAATGTCTTTTTTTTCAAATCTTCATTCCAGCTGGCTGCTTTCTCCCATTCTGCCTCAGTTGGTAACCTCTTTCCTGCCCATTTTGAATATGCGTCCGCTTCGTAATAACTCACATTCGTAACTGGTTCATTTGATGAAATTTTATTTAACCCTCTGAAGTCTTTTTTATACCAGTCCCCATCAATTTTTTGCCAATATAGTGGCGCGTCCCATTGCTTTTCTTTCACAAGATCCCATCCATCAGATAACCAGAATTTATAATCTCGATATCCTCCTGATTCTACAAATTCAAGAAATTCTTTATTTGTCACAGGATATTTGTCAATTTCGTACGGATTCAGATACGTTTTATGTTCTGGAATTTCATTGTCATAACAAAAGTCATTTCCAGAAAATCCAAGTTCGTATAATCCTCCAGGTACCCTAACCACTCCCTGCTCGATATCATGAATTTCATTCAAATTGCTACTTTTCACCATTTTTGGTTCATAATTATCCAGTGGATCCTCAAATCTTTGAAAATAATGTTGAAGATCGTACACTAAAAGCTCCTGGTGTTGCATTTCATGCTGATTAGCTAGTTCAATGTCATATGATAAAGAACGTGTCATGGAGTTATTCTCTTCTATATTGTCCAGAAATTTTAGAAACATCTCTTCAATTAAGGCACGATATTTCAGTGTGTCGGAAACCTTAGGTCTAGGAAATTTTCCTCTATCGGATTTAGGTAAGATCTTACTATAGCGTTCATAATATGAGTTGAGATAGTCTGTATTAATAGATTTAGCACCAATATCCTGCCTGTATTTTTCAAGGATTTTCTGAAAAAACCAGGTTACATGGGCTATATGCCAATTCGGAGTACTGCCAAAGGGATCAGACTGCATTACAGCGTCTTCCATTGAAATTGGTTGAAATATATCGGAGGTGGTATTTCTTACATTCAGAAATTCTAATCGTAATTTCTTTACATCAGTTGTGATAACCTGAGTCAATATTACTGATAAATGCATGTTACATAATTTAATTTTTATTCAATTTCTAGAAATCACGTTTAGCCATGACTGTGACGTACAATTCTTTACATATTTTCCTTGTAACATTCTTATACTTTGTTGATCCCCGTGCGAAATGATAATCCAAGTTTTGGGTACGGTTTTGATCAATCTTAGAAGATGCGAGCGAGCTGCTGTTGACAGTTCTTTCAAATGATATTAATGTGACATAACCAAAAACAATAGTGGACCTCGTGAGTTATCATTTCTTGCTTCGCCAATCTAACCCTTGCATAGAAACAATATTGTGAATGGAGGAATATGGTTTCGGATAACTGTAATAAGGTACTTGATACTAATTCATCGAATAAACAATGCCATCTTGTTTGCGTGTGAAGGAGAGAGAATTTATCAGAGACCTTAGTGAGTGGAATGAAGAGAAACTGCATAAGAAATACAAGCCAAGTTACAGAAAAGTCTTGAAATGCAGACTATTACAAAAAAGGAGATTTTTAGCAGATGATCTACTTATGATTGATTCAGTTTTGGACAAGTTACAAACCATGTAGATGATTTTAACCGAGTTTTTCTGTTATACTATCTACCAACACAAACATTGAGTCGACTAGCATCCTATACGTTGTACATTGCTTTGAAGATGATATTTCACAAATGATAACAAGAATTTCTAATCTATAGAACTTGTTGCTGTGTGGGTAGTAACGAGCTTGTGTTAATTTTTATCAATGTATTTTTGGAATAACCACTTAATTACTAAAATATAGTATCATGATGCAAAATTAATCAAGATTATAGAAAAGGGTTCAAATTTATAATCGTATAATGCTCCTGATATCTATCAAATCCCGCAAAATTGAACTTGCCGTTTCCATGCCTCCCGCTCCTTTTCCTATAATTGTTTGTTGACCGGAATGCTGACATGTAAATGTAATAGCATTAAGAATACCGTCCACACAGATTGGATCCTTAGTAGAAACTGGCTTTGGTCCAACGATTAATTTTTTTCCATCACAACTTGCAATCAGCTTTATTGCATTTCCCTTTTTTCGTTCATTGACAACTTCGGAGGCTCGTATATCCCTAATACCCGTTCTTCTAACATCGTTTATTGTAGATTTCAAATTCATTACAAAATTTGATGCAATTACCAATTTTGCTACTGCATCATAGCCTTCAATATCAAGTGTGGGATCTTTTTCAGCATATCCCTTTTCCGAAGCATTTCGGAGGGCCTGTGAGAAATTTAACCCTTCGTACATTTTGCTCAGGATATAATTTGTTGTACCGTTAAGGATTCCCTCAAATGATATGATTCTGTCGCCTCTCAAGCATCTCTTAGCAAATTCTAAAATCGGCGTTCCCCCTCCGACCGTTCCACTAAACTTGAAAGCAATTCTATTGTATTCGGCCAGCTCTATCAATGAGGGAAATTCCAAGGCAAGAGGACCCTTGTTTACTGTAATTACGTTCTTACCAGATTTCATAGCTGTGATAATATGATTTTTTCCTGGTTCTCCGTCAGTAATATTGGTTGGAGTTAGTTCGATAACAACTTCTGCATCCAGGTTTTCAATTACATCCACTATTTCTGAGGTGCTTCCCCGTGGCCCATACTGAGCAACAGATTTCTTTTTCTTTTTGACATTTAACAGTCTGTCCAGATTTAGGCCTTGATCGCAAGTTACAATTCCACCATTATCTGCACACGCAACTACTTTGGGTTTTATGCCATATACATTATAGAGATCCGTCGAATGTGATACCAATAATTTGACAAAGCTCTGGCCAACCACTCCAAATCCTAACAATATCAATCTCAATTACTTTAGTATCTAAAATATCCGGTTAAATAAGTTTGAATTATCCTAAAAAAAGACTTTTTGATTTTGTAGATTTTATCATGTTCTCATCTTTTACAAATAATCATAATTTGAATTAAATCAGTGATGCGTCAAATGCACATTTTTTGACATTCGCAATTTAATACATTTTTTACAGAAATTGTCCATGAATTACCAAAGGCTCATGACATTAACAGAAACAAACTGCATGGAGATGAAAAGAATTGTCTAGAGGATTTGCAGTTTTCATATTCTGGTTAATAGGCTTTGGAATTGGTTTTGCTGGGTATCTTCTGCTCCCAGGAATTGCAGAATGGTTTGCTACATCAATGCCAAAATTTGTGAATCAGGCCGTAATAGGCGCATTGATAGCGGGGATGATTGGTTCAGCAGTAAGCACCTTCACCGTAGTTACATGGGCAAATAGGACAAGTTAGTATTTCAAAAATACTCTTGGGTATTGAAGACCTCCCTGTAGACGTACACTATGAATCAGCTTTCACAATTTTTCTAATTATGTCGCAAAACAATTTGAAAAGGATTAAAAATGTCTGAACGTTCTTGATCCGTATATGTATAACGGAGAGTTAGAAGTACAGGCGAAAAGAAAGGCCTTGGCTGTTTTGCACGATGAAATTACCCATATTTTAAACGCAGCAAGAGATTTGTCATCGTTAACCGATTCTCTAATTAAGGGTACCAATAAGGAGAATGAATTATCCATACTTAGGATGAAAAATGCAGGAGAAGAAGTAGAAAACCTCAGAAGAAAGATGACCAGGGAAATTTCGGATACAGGAAGTCTTATGGTGTATAGAGAGGATGTTCTTAGAACTGCCTATATTATTGATGATATAGCCGGATATATCACTGGTATAGCCTTTAGACTCTCGAATATCAAAATTACCACGCTAAAAAAAGGCAAATTTGATGAGGATATCAGTGAACTCATTAACATGGTTGTAGAAGCGATTTTTAAGCTAAATGAAATGGCCCGAGCTCTGAGCATTAATCCTTCAAGTACTATCGAGATTGCACAAGAAGTACAAAATATTGAAAGAAAGGTTGATAATTCCTACAGAAAAGTAGTGATCAAAGCTTTGAATGAAATTCCAAATACAAAAGACCTTCTTCTCGTAAAGGACGCAGTAGAAGGCATAGAGGGAATGGCAGATAAATGCCAGGCCGCTTCAGACTCTCTCACTATACTTGCTCTGAGTATGTAATGGGTTCTTTTCTAGGTACCCTCGTAGAGAGCAGAATAATTATATGGGATATTGATGATTCACGGTCAATATTTTCTCTTGGCTACTATGGGAAACCTCTTGGTATCTATAAACCAAAGGGAATCGATTTTGAAACCCCTCTTATTCTAGATCTCATGGAAGGATGTTATTTAGTAGAATCAAAATTACTTCGCATAAATAATGTCGAGGGAGAACGGATTATTTTAAAGGAAATGAAAGAGATTTGTAGAAAGCAATACGTCGATTTTGATATCAAATATTTGGTATTCAAAAAATTAAGAGACGTTGGCTATATTGTTTCTCCAGGCATCAAGTTTGGTTGTGATTTCGCTGTGTATGAGCACGGTCCAGGCATTGACCATGCACCATTTCTGGTTCAGGTTGTAGATAATCAACAAGACATTACAGCTACTGGAATAGTATTGGCTGGAAGGTTGGCAACCACTGTAAAGAAGCAATTTATTTTAGCAATCACGTCGATGAAACCTCGAAGAGTTTACTTCCTTGGTTTCGATTGGTGGAGAGCTTGAATCTTTCCCTAAGATGACATACCTTCTATAGTTTGATATGAATATGAAAAAACTGACTGATAGCAAGAAGTTAAATTAAATTTTATCTTTTGAAAAAAATCTACTGATAAAATTCAGCGTGTCCAGTCATAGTTAGTTAGTTAGTATCTTTGGATAATCTGAATCATGCTTATTTCCTTGTCTTTTATCATGATACAACCACGATTGGTAATAAACCTCGGATTTGAGGCGATATCATTATTATAATACTCTTCACGCTCCAAGTTTAACGTACCAATTGGGACTGCCTCAGCAATCAATCCTTTCTTATTCATTTGTGAAGCAAATATTTCATTTAGATTTACGATTTTGATAGTCTCAGATTCTTCAGAATCTTCATGAGTGGCATTGTGTTCTGCTGTATGTGCTTCATTCATGCCTTTTGTATTTTTCCACTGATAAATAAATTGTGTGAAAATTCATATGCTATTAATTTTATAAAATATTCGAGTTTTCGATAACAGCTTGCCAATCCTCGTTATATTTAATAGTGTATTAGATATGCCTTCAAGTTATGTCTAAAGGGGATGGACTCTTATTTGGATGATTCTAAGTTTGCCGATAAAGTTGTTGTAGTCACGGGTAGCGGAACTGGAATAGGGCAGGCCATCGCAAAGAGATTTGCTGAAAATGGTGCCACCATAATTTTACTTGGAAGAAGAAAAGAACCTTTAGAACAAACACGCGCTGAATTAGAAAAGATAGTGGCCAGTACAGGAAGCAAAGGTAAAATTAGGATATTTCCGGGAGTTGATGTCTCAGATGAAATAGCAATATCGAATATGTTCAGTACTATATCAAAGGAAATAGGACCTGTCGATATTCTAGTAAATAATGCTGGAGTTTCAGGACCGGTAAAGCTGTTTACGAATTCAAATTTTGCTGAATTCAAAGAATGTGTAATGATACATTTAACAGGTACATTTTGGACCACCCTAAAATCCATTGAGAACATGCGAAAAGACTCTAAAGTCATTACCATATCTACATTTTTCACAGAAGAAAACAAGTATGAACAGCGACCTTATAGATTCAGAACTCCTTACACAAGTGCTCAAGGGGCAAAAAATAGGCTAGCTGAAGCCTTTGCATGGGAATTAGTCCCTGATGGAATACAATCAATAGCTACTAATCCGGGGCCTGTTCATTCGGATCGTATCTACAAAACTGTTTATCCAAAGGCAGCTGCAGAATTCTTGCGTATTGGAGGCTTCCCTGGACTAACATCTGTTGAAATAGAAAAAATATTGCAACGGCTATTGAATATCTTAGGAGAGGATCAGACGGTTATAGATAAAGAAATGGACATGATTCTACAAGACGTATTTAGTGAAAGAATAAAAACTCAAGATGATAAAAGTAAACTTACCTCAACGCTCAGAGAGCTACTGTCAAAAACTCAGGAAATTGCTGAAAAGATACAACTGAATACAAAGAAAATGATAGTTGACAAGGAATTTCTCTCACAGGATCAAGTTGCAGAAATGGTTCTAAACCTATCATCTGAAAAAATGAGCAAGTTATTGAATGGTAGAGTTATCCCTAACGACAGAGTATTTTATCCAACGAGGCCAATAATAGGAACATATATTCATCAGAAGGATATGGATATTTCGGACAAAGTTATCGTCCTGTTAATAAATTCTTCAGCAGAAAAAGATCTTAAGCGAGCTAAAATCATTGCGAATTCTCTTATTAACAAAATCAAGCAATTGGTCATTCTCACAAAGGATAGTAAAGACTTGAGTTACTATAAGGAGTATCATTCTCATTCTGTAAATGTATCAAATGAGGATGCAGTAAAGGGAATATTTAGAGTGATTTTAGAAAAATTCTCCGCAATAGATGCAGTAGTTTTGTTGACGGGTGAGCATGATTATGATGTGGCGTTAAGGTCCCTTGATAGGAATCAATGGGATCATTTGGTCGAGGACTACTTGTTTGTACCGGCAATGATAACTAGAGAGTCTGTAACCCATATGGCTCCTGTAGGAGCAGTCAGTGAACCATCTCTATTTAAGGGGTCATCGGGATCAATAATCATAGTAGGTCCGGATTCGCCTGTTGGAGATAAAATCTCTGGAGTTGTTCGAGCAAGGTCAGAAATATTTAGAGGTGCTCTGAGACCCTTCAATGCAACTGTTAATCAAGAATTACGTGATGTCATAAAATCGAACATAAGACAATACTTGCTGCTTGCTGGAAATATTGAAGGTCGCGAGCCAAATGAGGAAAAAATTACTAATATGATATTGAATATTATTGCACAGTCAGATGGCGGAAATAATCAAACCATATTTTATGTTGATGAATCATAAAATTAATTGTGACTAAACCTGACAACTTATTCCAAGTCTACAATAAAGCACATTAATCTATAAGTTATACTCTAATTAGATGACCGATAAATTCGTTTTAGATACCAGTGTAATAATTGATGGCAAGGTTCCAGAAATCATAAATGATAAAATTGAATCAAATAGCCAGATTATCATCCCCATAGCTGTTCTGGACGAACTTCAGGCACAGGCATCGACGAACAAGTCACAGGGAATAGAAGGATTGCTTGAAATAAAAAAGATTCGGGATTTATGCAAAGCTAGAAAAATAAGTCTGGAATTTAGCGGAACCAGACCAACAATTGAAGAAATTCGATTGGCTAAACATGGTAGAATTGATGCTATAATAAAAGACATTGCTCTAGATAATAACGCAACTTTGATTACAGGTGACTATGTTCAGCATCTGGTATCTGAAGCTCATGGTATTAAATCAATTCATATTAGTTCCTCTAAAGAAGATTCAAATCTACAATTTGAAAAATACTTTGACAATGACACCATGAGCATTCATTTAAAGGAAGGTACTTATCCGTTTGCAAAAAAGGGAGTACCTGGGAACTTGAAGCTAATCCGTCTAGAAGAAAATAAACTATCCGCAGGAGAGATCTATGAAATAACCAAGGAAATTTTAGAACAATCAAGATCAAAAAAAGGGTTCACAGAAATTAATAAGGATGGAGCAACTGTTATTCAATTAGGCACATACAGAATTGCGATAACTAAAGAACCATTTTCAGACGGGCAAGAAATTACGATCGTAAAACCAATCGCAAAGTTGACACTTGAAGATTATGGACTGAGTGAAAAGTTATTAACGCGATTGACATCAGATGTCGAAGGAATAATTATTGCAGGACCTCCTGGGTCCGGCAAGAGTACATTGGCAAGTAGTCTCGCCGAATTTTATGTTACTCAAAATAAGATTGTAAAGACATTTGAATCTCCTAGAGATTTGCAAGTACCTAAAGAAGTAACTCAATACGGACCTCTTGAAGGAAGCTTCGAAAACGCAGTTGACATTTTGTTGCTTGTACGTCCTGACTATACCATTTTTGATGAGATAAGGCGATATAGAGATTTTCAAGTCTTTTCGGACATGAAGTTAGCCGGGGTTGGTATGATAGGAGTTATTCATGCAAGCAAACCCTTGGATGCAGTACAGAGATTTATTGGAAGAATTGAATTAGGAATGATACCACAAATTCTTGATACTATCATCTTTATGGATGCGGGAATGATAAAGAAGGTTTATGAAATTTCGCTCACTGTCAAAGTACCGTACAAGATGACGGAGGCTGATCTTGCAAGGCCGGTTGTAGAAGTCAAGGATTTCTCAACAGGTCTAACTGAATATGAGATCTATACATTTGGTGAAGAAAATGTCATAGTACCTGTTGACCCAGATAACGAAGCAAATCAAAATAATATCTATAAACTTGCAGAGTCAAAGATAAAAGATGTAATTCGCCGTTTTGATCCCAATCCAGAGATATCCATCATATCAGACAATAAAGTTAGAATCAAGGTCCAAAAAGATACAATTCCTAGGATAATCGGAAAAGGCGGATCGACTATAAGTGAACTTGAAGATATGCTTGGTGTAAGAATAGACGTGGAAATGAAAACTCCTACTCTTGGCAAGGAAGTATATTTTGAAACAAACGAGTCAGGCAATGGAGTTGTCATAAAATTAGACGAGCAAACAATTGGTAACAAAGTAAATTTGTATATTGATGATGAATTTATTTGCGCCAATCAGGTGGGAAAAAAATCAAGAATTAAAATTGACAAGAGATCCGAAAGCGGTAGAAAGATACTGAACGCTTTAATAGCCGGTCAGAAAATAAGTATTTTCCAAATTGATAGCATCTAATAGTTACAAAGATGGAAGAGTTAAAGAAAAGGGATAGAAAAGGGTATCTTTGACACTAAATACTTAGCCATTGTGCTCAACTTATTCTGTAGATTGTACCGTCATCAAACGAAAGCACGTAAAGGAATCCATCAGGTCCTGTCTTTATATCAGTTACTCCTGCAAAACCCTCTCCAAACAGTATGGAAGCCAATTCGTCATCATTATCTACAACACGATCAGCTAACCCTGGTGAATCTAAATTAAAATCGGTTCTGTCATCATTTAATTCAAATCGATACAGATTTCCATAACCAATGTCGCCCACAAACGCATTATTGGAGTATTCGGCTCCTAGTTTATCTGAGTTCAAGAATTCGATGTCCGTAATACCAAAGGAATCTATGAAGCTCAGAATTGGATCCTTATAGCTTGAATTTGGGAAGCTAACCAAATCATTCTCTGTTATTCCGCTATCTGAAATTGGTCCCATTGCAAGTTTCCATCCACTGTTAAATCCTGGACTTACCAAGTTTATTTCATCGTATGATTGCGCTCCATTTTCCGTGTCCCATAAGGTTCCTGTAACAGGATCAACCCCAAGTCCAAAACTATTTCTTATTCCATAAGCCTGATACCAGTTTAAGGGGTCATCGGGATTGTCACCTTGGAAGGGATTGTTAGGTGCGGGGGAGCCATCATTTGGATTTATTTTTAAGATTGCCCCACTAAAATCTGGATTAGGTCCATTGACGATATTTTGATCTTTTCCATCTCTTTGTAGCTCCCCAGTTACTGAATAAAGATATCCATCATTACTTACAGCTAGTTTGCCCCCTTGATGATTAGTAGCTGGTGTTCCTGGAAGATCCATAAATACTTCCTCATTCCTTAGTTCTGCACCTGCCAAAGTATACTTGTATATTCTGTTTATTACCTCACCGTCTTTTACCGTCGCGTACAAGAATACGCTTTCACCAACTTTTTCTGCCCCCAATAATCCCCGTTCATTCTTAGTATCAACAGTTAGTGATACTAAGGGTTGTGCTTGGAGCACCCCATTGCTAACAAGTCTAACATTTCCATCTTTTTCTAAAACTAAAATATTATTCGCATTTAAGAACAACATACTCGTTGGAAATGAAATACCACTTACGAAAGATTCGACTTTTAGATTAGGATCTCTTAATGAGGGTTGCGCATATAGTAGATTATTTTGTACAATAATTACAAGTGAAATAATGATTAAAGAAAATGCAAGATATTTTTTCATACTCTGAACAAAAGAACTCTGTAACTATTATATTTTGCCTAAGGGCATTTCTTTTTCTTTAATAGTCAAGTTTCTTCTGACAGTATACCATCCACTAGCAATATGGTTCTTAGCTGTCTTGCCAGGTCAGTAACCGTGACGATACCAACTACCTTTCCATCCGAAAGTATGGGCAACCGACGTATTTTATGATTTACCATTCTTTGTACAGCTACTTCTACAGGCATGTCAGGACTTGCGTATGTCTGTATTTTTGACATTATTGTACCTACCTTAACCTTCGAAGAAACTAAATCCTTGATACAGATTTTCTTTACAAAATCCTTTTCAGTGATTATTCCGACAGGAACGTTTTCTCGTTCGACTATAAGAGAGCTTATCCGTTTTTCAGTCATAATTTTTGCTGCTTCGTGAGCAGTGATTCCTTCATCGATTGATATGACATTCTTTGTCATTATATCCTGTACTCTATCGTTCAATATTCAATCTAAATACTCATCAAGATAAAAACTTAAGTCTCTAGTCTAAAAATAGCATTTTAGAAGTATCGATATTAATTTAGATCAACCTTGAATGTTTGAACTTACAAATAAATTAAAATTACTAGTAAGCAACAGATAGGATAGATTTTAAGTGAAGACAGGAATAGTAGTTTTTCCAGGAAGTAATTGCGATCGTGATGTACATCATGTTCTGAATGATGTTGTGGGAATAAACGCTGAATTTGTTTGGCACATGGAAAAATCAATAGAAGATTATGACGCCTTAATATTACCAGGAGGCTTCTCGTATGGAGATAGGTTGCGTGCAGGTGTTATAGCAGCACAGAGCCCGATAGTGGAAGCAATAAAGAAAAAAGCTAATGAAGGATTACCAATCCTTGGAATTTGTAATGGTTTTCAAATACTAGTTGAAGCTGGATTGCTACCCGGAGCACTGGTAAAAAACGTCAAATTAAAATTTTCTTGTAAGTGGTTAGAAATGGAAGTATTGAATGTCAACACACCTTTTACTAATATGTTCAGGTTAAATGATCAGATCAATATCCCTATAGCCCATGGAGAGGGCCGATATATAATAAGTGATGATAAACTCCATGATCTGAATGAAAATAATCAGATTGTTTTCAAATATAAAGATCAAAACCCAAATGGTTCTACTGAGCTGATTGCAGCTATTTGTAATAAGGAAGGAAATGTAATGGGGCTCATGCCCCATCCTGAACGCGCATCAGAACCAATCTTATTACCCAATCAAACAACAAGCAATGCAGGACTGATATTCCTTTCATTAAAAAATTTTTTATCGTCTTATATAAAAAACTGAATCAATGATACATAATGCTAACTAAAGAAGAAGAAATTTACTTGTTAAAAAAATTGGGAAGGAATCCTAACTTGTTAGAAATTGACATGATAGATGCCGAATGGTCTGAGCATTGTTCATATAAATCATCAAGAAAATATGTAAGATCATTACCATCACGTGATAAAAGGGTAATAGTTGGTCCAGGATATGATGCTGGGGTACTTGATATCGGAGATGATGATGTTATAACTGTCCACATTGAAAGCCACAACCATCCGTCTGCAGTAGAACCCTATGGAGGCGCCGCCACAGGAGTAGGTGGAGTAATAAGAGATATTATTTCAATGGGGACTAGACCTATTGCATTACTTGATGCTTTACGATTCTCCTCGTTAGATAACCAGAATAAGACGTCAAAGTCAAAGTGGTTATTTAAGAACGTGGTAAAGGGAATAGCAGATTATGGCAATTGCATAGGGATTCCTACTGTGGGAGGAGACGTTGAATTTGATAATTCCTTCAATGACTATTGTTTAGTTGACGTTGCGGCAATAGGGCTTGGCAAAAAAGATCAAATTATTTCCAATCATGCAAAGGAAGGTGATTTAATAGTCCTCGCAGGGAATCCTACAGGAAAAGATGGAATCCGAGGAGCATCCTTTGCTTCAAAATTACTGGACAATGAAGAAGATAGGTCGGCTGTTCAGATTCCTGATCCATTTTTAGAAAAATTATTGATTGAAGCTACAATTGAGGCAACTAATAGTAACTGTATAAATGCTACAAAGGACCTTGGAGGTGGAGGTTTATCTTGTTGTTTGTCTGAATTATCTCATCTGGTTGAAAAAGGGTTTGAAATTGAATTATCCGCTGTACATACCAAAGTAGCCGATATATCTCCAAATGAAATAATGATTTCAGAATCGCAAGAAAGAATGATATACATCATCAATAAGGAAAGATTATCTAGATTTACTGACATATTTACAAAATATGGCGTCACGTTTTCAATTATTGGTAAAGTAAGTGGTCATGATAATCTCAAAATCCTTTATGATGGCAAACCAATAGCCAATATCTCTTGTAATTTAATGGTTAAAGCCCCACTATCTAAAAGAAAGGCAAGAAAACCAGACTATTTGAATAGGTTAAAAAGGAAAATTGAATTGGCCAAGGTAGAGAATTACAACTACATTTTGTTACGTTTGCTGGCAAATCCTAACATTGGTAATAAAGATTGGGTCTACCAACAGTATGACCATGAAGTGGGTTTGAGAACTGTGATAAAACCCGGTGCAGATGCATCGGTTATAAGAGTAAATGATAACAAATTTGTGTCTATCAAACTAGACGGAAATTCCAAACACTGTTATCTTGATCCTTATCAGGGAATGCTAGGATGCTTGTCTGAAGCGTGCAGAAATGTTGTTTGTACTGGTGCGCAACCCATTGGCATAATAGATCATCTCCAATTTGGTAGTCCTGAAAATCCCCAAATATATTGGACATTTATAAAATCAATAGATGCCATCGTAGATTTTTGTAAATATATGAAAATTCCAGTCGTAGGTGGAAAGGTCAGTTTTTATAATGAAACAATGAATTCTCCTATTAAACCGTCACCAGTAATTGGTACTATTGGTCTGATTAAAGCCCGATCTCATATAACGAATAATATCCCAATTATTGGAAATACTTTATTCGTTTTGGGTCAAACAAGTGAGGAATTAGGTGGCTCTGAATATTTTGAGTTAATTGACCGCCAAACGTATGGGATCGTACCTAAGGTAGATTTGAAAACCGACAAGAAAAACAGGTCGGCTGTGTTAGACCTAATAGAAAAAGGATTAATTGATTTTGTGCATGATTGTTCCAAAGGGGGAATTGGAACGGCGTTGGCTGAATTGGCCATTTCAGGAAATCTGGGAATAAAGATAGATTTGAAGAGAATTCCAAATAATTGTTCACGTCATGACTATCTACTCTTTTCTGAAAGCCATTCAAGGTACATACTAGGGACTAATCAGCCCGACAAGTTGAAGAGAATATTGAGTAGAAGAAAGTGCATTTTTTCTGAAATAGGAAAAACTGATCCAACAAAGACTCTGAAACTTCACTACTCTGACAAAGAAATAATAAATTTATCAAAAGAAGATTTGATTCGTAACTACAATGCAATGAATATCACAATGGATGGTTCTTAGTCACAACTTTAAGTGGAGTAAATTTTAATTAAATCCATCTCGAAGAAATGATCCCTAATGGTTCATGAGAATTGTGGAGTTGTTGGTTTTTTTTCATTGGAGGGCCATAATGTGATTCCTTATGTAATTGATTCCTTACGAGCGCTCCAGCATAGGGGGCAGGAAGCCTGGGGTTTTGCAGTGCCCACTAAATCGCCATACAAGAGTTTAGGTTTGGTTTCGGCTTCAAGAAATATTAAAAGTATTATCAGAAAATTCAATTCTCATGCTGCTATCGGTCATGTTAGATATTCCACGTTCGGAAAGAGTAATTTGGATAATGCACAGCCACTAAAAATAAAAGATCTTTGCATAGCACATAACGGCACCATAGCAAATGTTGAAGAATTGTCCAACATGGTAGGCGGATGCACTTTCTCACCGCAAACTATGACTGACACTTTACTTGCTGCACAAAGATTGATGATGCATCTAGAAAAGAATGATAATATGGTTCAGGCCTTACGTGTATTAAAGGAGGAAATGATAGGGTCGTTTTGTTTTACACTTTTGACTGATGACGGATCTGTTTATGCAGTTCGCGATACACGCGGATTCCGACCATTGGTATTGGGTCATATTGAAGAATCCAACACGTATATGATATCTTCTGAATCATGTGCTATTGATACCGTGGGGGGTAAACTTCTTGGAGATATCCAACCTGGAGAATTCCTGAAATTTAGCTCAAAAGGAATTGAAAGACAACAATTTTCTACCAGTGAATATCATTCACATTGTGCTTTTGAATTTACATATTTTGCCCATCCAAGTAGTACTATTGAAGGAGTAAATGTGTATGAAGCAAGAAAAAAAATGGGACATTATTTGGCAAGAAAATATCCTATTCGCGATGCCGATGTGGTTATTCCAGTTCCTGATTCAGCGAGACCAGCGGCATTGGGATACGCTGAAGAATTGGGGATTCATTTTGAAGAGGGATTATTGAAAGATCGATATAGAAAAAAGGGCTCCATGAGAAGTTTTATTGAACCATATCATGGAGAGCGAATTGAAATTAACAAAGGAATTATTCCAATACCTGAAGTCATCAAAGGAAAAAGCGTGGTTGTAATTGATGACAGCATAGTTAGAGGCACAAGTTCGCAGTCCATCATTAAGATTTTGCGCTCGGCAGGAGCCTCAAAAATATCTCTCATAGTAACTTTTCCACCGATAAAATATCCTTGCTACGCGGGAATTGATTTTCCATCACAAGATGAACTTTTGGCATTCCAGAATCAGAAGAAGGGGGACGATATTGAAGCTCAAATCGCAAAGAGTATTGGCGCAGATAAAGTAATTTACAATGATACTATTACACTTGCACAAGCAATTGGTATTGATGAAAAAGAATTGTGTTTTTCATGTTCTACTGGAAATTACAAACCCTTGGGTATAAAGCCTGTATTCAAGACAAGGGCTGAAGTAAAGGGAGATTTGGAAAATTAAATTTGCGCCAAACAAGAACTTTTGATTTTGAGCAAGACAGTTGCTTAACTGCTTAAATATTTGAAAATTGAACTAATTTAGATTTGAAAAGACTAAATTTGATTTTCATTTGCATTGCTGGATTTATTTCTCTGTCTTTTCTTTCGTTTATGATTATTCAATATTATCAACGCCCTGATTATTCCTTAGAAGTTGACGCGATGAGAGAAGACCAATCTCTTTTCACTAATAGTAGGATCATACTAACAAATGTAGGAAAACAACCTGTTACTCATATT
>DASUQJ010000114.1:0-71916 GCA_036280615.1 Nitrososphaeraceae archaeon | reverse complement strand
TTGGAATAATGCGTCCGCAAGGAATGTACAACTTGGTTAAGATGGTGTATGATAGTATTGATACGAAAATTTCATCGCTTGATGTGCATTGCCATAATGATGTCGGATTAGCGTTGGCAAATGCACTTTCAGGATGTGAAGCAGGAGCCAATCAGATTCACACGACTATTGATGGATTTGGCGAAAGAACTGGAATTCCATCCCTTGCGGAGACAGCGGTTGCTTTAAGCGTCATTTATGGAATACCTAATGAGTTTAGGTTGCATATGCTAAAGGACCTTTCAAGAACAATTGTAGCTTATACACATATGGAGACTCCTGAATCCAAACCAATAGTTGGTGAAAGTGCGTATAAGCATAAAGCAGGCACGCATTTGGCTGCGATTCTTCAAAATCCATCGTCATATGAGATCCTTGAACCTCGACTAGTTGGAAATAGAAGAAAAATTGTCTTTGGGGAATTGGCTGGAAAAAACGGTGCGGCTTATCTGCTCTCTTTGCTTGGACTTGAATCTACAAAGGTTGAAGCAGCAAAAATGGCCAAGGGTCTGAAAGAACTGCGGATGGGAGATATCTTGGAATTGTACCTTGACGAAAGATTAGAAAGAAAAATACTTAACGATGCATTATCAAAGTAGAGGAGATAGTAATGATGAAATGCACTGAATGTGATGCAGAAATCAAAATTCCCGTTGATGCAATGGAAAACGAAATTGTGACATGTCCTGATTGTGGTGCCAGTTATGAGTTAATAAAATCAAGCGATGGGTTTACCATAAGACCTGCACAGTCTGTCGGAGAGGATTGGGGAGAGTGAAAGGAAATAACAAAGAAACCTCTTTTTTCATCCTTTATGACCAACTAAGATGGGAAGAAAAATCGTTAATTGAAACTGCGAAAAAAAAAGATATCAAACTAGAAGTCATTAATTGTAGAGAAAATTCAATCGAGCTAGACAAAGACAAATCAATTTATTGTAATGATATTATCCTACAGAGATGTGTAAGTTATTATAATAATCTGCATTCAACAGCGGCATTTGAGGGACTGGGAGCAAAGATGATAAATTCTCTTCAGACTGCTATCATGTGTGGAAATAAACTGTTTACTCATATGGAATTGTCAAAATCTGGCATAGCTATACCGAAGGCATTTTGTGCCTTTTCCAGCCGGTCAGCCATGAATATCCTAAATAAGAACGGATACCCAAAAGTTATCAAACCTGTGGTTGGTAGCTGGGGAAGAATGATCGCCCTACTAAAGGATAAAGAGGCAGCTGAAGCAGTGATAGAAGACAGAGAACATATGTATCCATTATATCATGTATTTTATTTTGAAGAATTTGTTAAAAGACCTCCGAGAGATATTAGATGTATTGTAGTAGGAGATAGGGTGGTTGCAGCGATCTATAGATACTCAGGAGACAACGAATGGAAAACTAACATGGCTCTTGGAGGAAAAGCAGAAGCTTGCAAAGTAACAAACGAAATGGAAGATCTTTGTTTAAGAGCAGCAAAGACTATGAAGGGGGAGATTTTAGGAGTGGATTTAATGGAAAGTGAAAATGGCATACTTGTGCATGAGGTAAACAATACTACAGAGTTCAAGAATACGGTAAGGGTAACTGAGGTAGATATTCCATCTCTTATTCTTGATTATCTAATAAAATCCAATAAATAATTAGCAAAATTGATTTCTTCAGCATATGCGATTGAATTACTGAAAAAGGCTCTTGAAGTATACACACCTTCTAGATCAGAAGCACTGTTAGCTAACTTGATAAAGGAAAAATGTTTGGATGATCTAGGATTTGAAAAAGTAAGTATTGATAGCGTTGGTAATGTAATTGCGACCAAGGGTAGCGGTAGTCCGAGGATTCTTTTATGCGGACATATGGACACAGTGCCGGGACATATACCGGTTAGAATGGATTCTGGTTTTCTCTTTGGTCGAGGAGCATCTGATGCCAAGGCCCCTCTTATATCCATGCTCCTTGCCTGCTCGGAATTTAAGCAGAGAGGAACGATCATATTTGCGGGGGTTGTTGATGAAGAAGGGAACGCTACAGGAATTAAGGAGTTGGTCAAAAATAAATTGTCTGTTGATTACGCAATATTTGGAGAACCTAGTGGAATTGATAAAATTACCATATCTTATAAGGGAAGGCTTGCATTAAGACTCACATGTGATGTCCTAGATAGTGCGCATGCTAGTGCGCCGTGGCTATCGAAAAATTCTATCGAGGAGGTATTTGAAGTTTGGAAAATGCTTAATAATGAAATTTCATCAAAGTACAACAAGACTGATAAAAAGAGTGAATCTGTGAGCCTTAGTCTCACAGAAATTTCGGGAGGTTCAAGTCATAATGTCACGCCTCAAAAATGTAAGATTACGATTGACATCCGAGTACCAAATGGAGTAAAGTGCGTTGGAGTATTGAATTCCTTGGATAATTCAATAAAGAATATTTCAGAAATAAGAAAGGTGAAAATTACTTATCGAATTGAGGATATGACAGAACCGTTTGAAGCAGACCATTCATCTCCCTTAGTTAGGGCGCTTTCGCTTTCAATTTTAGATATTTGCAAAGTTCGCCCATTGTTGCTTAGGAAGACAGGCACTGGAGATATGAACGTGTTAGGAAACTCTCTAAAGATACCCATGGTAACGTACGGACCCGGTGAACCTCATGTGTCACATTCTAAGGATGAAAGAGTGGAAATACAATCTTATCTAACAAGTATAGAAATATACAATAGGGCCCTTTTTCACACCTCAAGGCTACACCATAATAAGAGGGACAGCAGTACCAAATGAATTACTGATATGTTGTATTTGGTTGGAGCTGGAATTTATGATACTTTTGAAATGTGCAATTCAATCAGTATATTGAAAAGTTGTGATAGAATATACCTCGAGAGCTTCACATCACCTATTTCCGACAACTTTATCGATATTCTCAAAACAACTATGGAGCCAGAAAAAAAAATTGAATTTGTCAAAAGATGGTTTGTAGAAGATGGCAGACAAATATTGGAAGAGTCAAAGACATTAAATGTTGGATTGATAAGTTATGGAGATCCGACCATTGCAACAACATTTACAGAATTAAGAATAAGAGCTATGAAAAATAACATAGATGTTAAGGTTGTACATGCTGCTTCAGGAATTACATCCCTCGTAGGCGAATGTGGTTTACAAATCTACAAGATAGGTAAACTGGTTACGATGATGGAAGAAAGGCAATCCGCAATAAGTGTATATTCGACTGTCTTTAGCAACCTGAACCTGAACTGTCATACCGTCATATTAACTGAGTATAGACAAGGCGATGATGGAACTGTATTTTTCTTGAAACCAAATAATGTAATGTCAAGGTTACTCGATGTAGAGAAAGATATTATGTACGGTTTTGTTTCTGAAGATTCATTCCTGATTGTTCTTTCAAGAATTGGCACTGATGGGCAAAAGATTTTTAGTGGTAAAATTAAATCACTGTTGGAATTAGATTACGGGAAGGGTCCACATGCTATTATATTTCCTTCCAGATTTCATTTTACGGAAGAAGATGCGATATTAAATTTGACTGAAAATATTGATGCACCTACGGACAATACTGTAATGATAAGGAGTTTGTCAGATCACATGCTCAATAAATATGAACCAATGATTCGAAAAGAAATTAAGCAAATTAGAGAATCATTAGCTTCCCGAAATAGAACCAATATCCAGTTAGAATTGCTGGATAATGCAGAATTTTATCTGGATGATGCAGTTCAATTCTTTAGACAAGGAAACAAGGAACTTGGCATTTTGTCAGTTGGATATGCAGATGGATTGGTTGATTCAATCAAGCAAATGTTAGAAATTGAGTAGTGTGAATCAGGTTTCAGTATTTGATATGACACATATCGTTCATGATTACTGATATCTAATTAGCAAGTAATTTACTAAAAGTAGTAATAAACTTGACTCAAATCTAATAACTTTTGGTTTGTCTATTTATTGAAATTGCAAGTATTAGGCGAACTATTTATGATCAAATATTATTAGATTTCATAATTTTTTTATAAGGGGTAAGTAAACTATAACCATGAATAATTCAAGATTCTCACTAGCTGTCGGTGTAACTATTACTATTTGGTCGTTTGTTTTGATGTGTAATTTTGCTTTCGCACAAATTAATTTTAGGACGGATTTGGTAGGAGAATCTGAGGTACCTCCTCTTTTCAGCGAATCGTATGGTAGTGCTCTTGTAGTTGGTAACGATAGTGGTGTCAATTACCAGATAAATGTTACATCTCTAGACAAGGTTACAGGTGTGTTCTTGTACAAAGGTGATACGTCAGAGAATGGTCAAGTGCTTGTGACACTGTTGAACTCAACTGAACCCTCAGGGGTTATTGATGGTAAATTAGTTGAAGGAACAATAGACTCTTCAAGTATATCGGCACCCTTAGCAAACCTTACAATTAATGTCACGTTAGCTGATCCAATTCCTGGCAATTTGACAAACGCCACATCAGCTGTTTCAACGGGCAATTTGACAAACGCCACATCAGCTGCCGCACCCCCGAGCAAGTTAGAGGCATTGATTCACTTGATGAATCAAAATATGACATATATCAATATCCACACCTCAGACTTTCCTGAAGGAGAGCTAAGAGGAACATTGACCTCGACGAACTCGTCAGGATAACTATTTTTATTCCATACTTTTTTTGTAATCCTCAGTTCGATCATTTCTGGATGATCAATTGCGGCAAAAGAATTTAAGATAACTTCGCGCATTTATAATAATGTCATTTTTTGAAAGCGATATAAAGGCCGTTTTTTCTACTAAGAAATTTCCTAGCTTACGGTCTCCTATTTTGATTTGTGGATTTCCCGGAAGTGGGTATGTAGGCAAACTTGCAATAGATCATGTAATCAGTGAATTGGAATGCACACATTTAGCAGATATTTATTCAACTTCATTTCCCCCGCAGGTTCTAATTAAGAATACAGGAATTGTAGAACTTATGAAAAATATCTTGTATTATGTTAAGGAAAGCGCAAGCAAAAATGATTTTTTATTTCTTACAGGAGATGCCCAACCGGTAAGTTCTAAGGGAGAATATTTGTTGGGAGAAGAAATAGTAAAAATCGCAAAAAATTTTGGGGTTACACAAATCATAACGCTTGGAGCCTATATAACAGGGATGTTCATCGAAACTCCAAGAATATTTGGGGTTGCTACAGACGATGAGGGATTGAAACTCTTAAATTCGTTCAGTATATCAAAAATAGATAATGGCAGTATCTCAGGAATGAACGGTATTCTACTGGGTATTGGTAAGGTAAACAACCTAAATGGAATTAGTTTGCTGGGAGAAACTTCAGGATATGTTATTGATGCAAATGCATCAAAGTATATTCTAAAAAAATTACTTGCAATTGTAGATCTGGATATTAATATGGAAGATTTGGATAAGAAAGCGAAGGATACGATAATGTTGATAAAAAGCATAGAGCATAGAATTGGCGAAAAGAAGGGGTTAAGTGATGATGTTCAGCAGATGGTTCAAAAGAAGCAGCCTGAAATTGGATACATTAGCTGATAATGGCGGGAAAATTAATTTTTAGGTAAAAAGTTAGTGATACTAAATTTAGGAATGCACCTAAAAATTATAGCTTTACAAGTTTTCCATATCGACCAATATTTAGACTGTTTTCACCTCTAAATGATTGGGTATAACCATTTTCTATCGACACTTCATCGCCCTCCGTTACCATACTTATTTGGTCATTCCACAAGGATAGTTTAATACTGCCGCTTTCATCTGACAGGATCGCATCTGCTACTTGCGCTGTCTCACCATTTCTCAAATTTACCGTTCTAGGTTCTTTCACTGATTCAATCTTACCTTTTACGTTTATACCTCGCATTCCAGCATGCAACTGATTAATTTTAGTTTCCGTCGCCATTTGTCAATTACCACGCTTATTCCAATAATAAAGTTTCTGTATTCCGTAAAGCAGTCCAGACTTGCTAATCTTGACATTTTTACCAGTAAAGGTGAAATAAGGAATATAGAGTGACAGTGTTGTTGGAGGGATAGCGAAGCATGGTCAAACGCGCAGGACTCAAGATTTATTTGCAACCATGAGGGATCCCGTCCCTTAGGGGTTCGTGGGTTCAAATCCCACTCCCTCCATTTTATTTGACGCCAATATTCGGAACTTTAATTAACAATTGAATATCTTTTCATTTTTGGTACATGACATCGGTGTTAAGAGATTATGACATTATTGTAGCTGGCGGAGGACTGGCCGGGATGATTGTTGCATCTTCTGCCGCTTATTATTCTAAACAATCTCTTAAAATCCTGGTTGTTGATAGAAATCCATCACCACAACTGGGAAAGAAGACAATTTCAGGATGGGTGTGTGGAGATGCTGTTGGAAAGAACAGCGTAGACTACATGACATCAAGGATAGGAATAAAGTGGCAAAGTCCAGAGATTGAACATCCGGTTAAAGGAGTAATTGCATTTTCACCAAATCATGAAACATCAATTTCATTTGATGGAGAAGGATATATTCTAAATCGGAAAGTCTTGCCACAAAAACAGCTAAATGATGTACTAAATGTTGGTATAGAAATCAGGTACAATTTGGCATTAAGAAATGTGATTGCAGAAGACAACAAAGTTGTAGGCGTAGAGGGAGAGGATCTAGAGACAAAATCTATTTTCAAAAAAACATGCAAAGTGGTGGTCGACTGCACAGGAGTGACTTCGGTCCTACGAACAAATCTTCCAATTACAACTCACATTCAGAGGAAAATCAACAGAGATGATCTCGAAGCAACTGGCAGATACATTTACAATTTTGATTGTAAAGGTGAAGATAACACTTACTTCGATCCTGACTACTGCCTTATTCATCTAGATCAGGAGATTGCGCCTGGCGGATACGCATGGGTATTCCCCAAGGGGAAAAATAAAGTGAACATAGGTCTTGGAGTTCAACAAAAAGCAATGGAAGAGCATAATAGAAAACAGGGTCAACACAAGGACTTGAAGACAAAGATTGATGACTACGTTAAACTGAATCCAGTAATAAGAAATCCACAGATAGCAGACGGTGAATCCGATGATGGTAACAGCTGGGGAACATGGCAAGTTTCAGTGAGACGTCAAAATGATTGTCTAGTAGCAAACGGATATATCCTCGTTGGCGATTCGGCATGGATGCCAAAGCCACTAGATGCTGGAGGAATTGGACCTGCGATCATAGCAGCAACTATTGCGGGAAAAGACGCAGTGCAATCAATCCAAGCTAATGATTATACGGAAGAATCGCTCTGGCAGTATAATTTGGATTTTGTTGATGCTTATGGTTACAAAACAGCAGGTCTTGAGGTTTTTAGGAGACTGCTTCAGAAATTATCAAACGATCAAATTAATTATGGAATGAAACACTTTCTCTCAAAGTTAGATGTTGAAAATATAACAAATGGAGAGCATCCTGAATTTGGCATGGTGTCCAAGCTCAATATGTTTATTCATGGAGCTCTGAATAAGAGACTAGCAGAAGATCTAAAACATACAGCGGAAGTAAACAAGAAGTTAGTAAATCATTACCATAATTATCCTACAAATCCAAGAGACTTTCCTGAATGGCAGAAGGGATTAACCAAATTCATGTCCGATGCATTCATTAAGATAGGATGTGCGTAATCGTTACTCGCGTTTAGTATTTTCTGAAGCCATGATCTTTTTTTCAAATTCGTCTATCTTTTCTATCATTATTGTTCTCCGCTTTTCCTCCGTTATTATTGCCCTAACATTTTCAATTAGAATTCTCGATACATCCAATTTCTTCCTTAATCCTGGCATTAAGTTATCATATACCGCCAGAGGATATATCGTACCATAAATTTTGTCCATTAGCTCAAATAATGCATTTACATTTGAGGTACCTTCAGATCTAATTTTGTCGATGATCATTCGCTTTATTTCCCCAATACAGTCCAAGAGTCCCATAACGTATGAAGTATCGGATACTTCAAGTGATCTTTTGCTTGGAATAATAGAGTTTTCAGCAATTGAAAAAAGACAATATGCCTCAACAAATTCCTGCTCTGCGATGTACAAATATTTTTGAAGATCATCTTTTCCCAGTTCCTTAAATTGTCTCAATAATCTTTTGGCCTTTTCGATATACTCTGATGATTCATTTTTCTTATGAGAGTGCATGGAGACTATTGCTTTACTGCAGAGTATCGTGGCATCACGAGTTCCCTTAATAATGGCATTCCTTCTCTCTTCTATATCCTTGAATTTTTTATTGATTTCCTCTACATCAGTTTGAACATTCGATAACATCAAGAAAGATGATTATTGCCAATATATTTAATAATTATTTGAAATGCTCACCAAAATAAAATTTAGAATAACTCTTGTATAATATTTCGAAACTTGTTTGTTCAAAAGTTTCATTCTTTCTGAATTAAATACTAGGACGTGGAATGCAAAATATCTTGGCGTATCAGACACAGACCTACCAGACACTCGTACCTGCTAATAAAAGAAAGACGGAACACGGCTTGGAACATGTTTACACCAGACTAAATAGGATTAGAAGAAATAGGGGGTATAGTTTTGAACATGTGCTTGTACAGAAACTAAATGGCAGCGTTTGGATCGCAAGACGTTTAGGAGGTTCTAGTGCAAACTTACCAGATATTATCGCCGTAAATAACAAAGAATCGATATTCCTGTCGATAGAAGCTAAATCGGGTACTGCAGATAGTCTTTATGTTCCGTCTGATCAAATCCAAAGATGTTTTCAAATAAGAGACATGTTTCAGGTATACAAAACGGCCCATGTTATCTTGGCCTTTAAATTTATGCAAAAAAGAAGAATAAGAGAAGAAGGAAAAACAGTTTATGCCCACAGAAAGTTACATGAATACTACAAAATAGCCGATCGATATTCTAAAATGAAAGACCTACCAGTCATAAAATGTACTTACGATGGTAGTACCTATGAAATAAGAAATTGCCAGGCGAGGAAGTGTTTCTTAAAAGACTACCTCATGCCTTTTAACGTAAATTCAATTCTGTAGCTCACAATTTTTATTTCTCGTTTATTCATTTAACAATTCATGACCCCAGAAGAACAACCTATTACTTCTGAACAAATGTACAGTATTGAAGACAACGGATATGCTATTTTTGGCATGAAAAAATTACTGATGATGGAAAACGCAGGACATGGACTGGCAGACTTTGTCGTGTCTGAAAAAGGACCTAACCTTGCGGGTAAGAAAATAATTTCTCTTTGTGGGACTGGGAATAACGGAGGAGATGCCATGGTCGCTTCTAGACACTTATCAACCCAAAATGGAATCGAGGTTACGGTTGCGCTTTTAGGTGATACGAAGAATATAAAGACTGAAGAAACAACGGTCAACTGGTCGATTATTCAAAAAATGAAATCAATAGAAATTCTCAAGGGACCGCGTGTTCTGGAGTTGGCAGAGAACAAGATATTTGACTCTGATATAATTATTGATGGTATTTTTGGTACTGGGATAAAAGGAGAAATAAGGGAACCTTTTTCGTCAGCAATCGATCTAATAAATGCTTCAAACGCGTATGTTGTCGCAGTTGATATTCCTTCTGGACTTGATCCAAATGATGGAATATTTCACGAAAAATGCGTCAAAGCTAATGCTACAGTTACCTTTCATAGAATCAAAAAAGGCCTAACAGCAAAAAAAGATTATACAGGCAAGGTTCATCTTGAGAAAATTGGAATTCCAATTGAGGCCGAACAAGGGGTGATCTGATTATGAGAATTGCTCAGCTTCCGGTAGGCAATATGCAAAATTTTTCGTATGTTGTTTATGATGAGCAAAATAACATGGGTGTTATCATAGATCCTTCATGGGATCTTGAAAAACTCTTTGAATTTTTAGAGATAAATAGGCTTTCTACAAGATACATCATAAATACCCATACACATTTTGATCATATATTAGGAAACGATCACGTTGCTGAAATTACAAAGGCTGAGATCATCCAACATGAAAAATCTACTCACAAAAAAGACCGATCAGTACGCGACCAGGAAATTATTAATATTGGACATGTCGAACTAGAGGTTTTGTATACTCCAGGTCATTCGGAAGATAGCATTTGCCTAATTGTAAATAAAGAAGCTATAATCACAGGAGATACTCTATTCGTAGGAAATATTGGCAGGGTTGACCTTCCTGGGAGTAGTCCCGAAAAGATGTACGATAGTCTAGCTAAAGTTGCAAATTTAGATGATTCATTGATAGTATACCCTGGTCACAATTACGGCAACACGCCAACATCAACAATACTAAATGAAAGAACAAGTAATCCAATGCTTAATTTCAAAACCAAAGAGACGTTCTTAAAATACATGGTCAATGAGTAAGAGGAAATGTCTAAAGAATTTGATATAGCATGTTCCCATATGAGTAACGTAATTGAAAAGTTTCTTACCACAAACCCCATTTTTGTATGTGTTATATCATATACAGAAACTAGTCAGATTCCAGGCATAACTTTTGCAGGAGCAAATCCTGATTTAATTAAGTATACGCCTGCAGCAGATTCTGAATTTCTGTATCATGGAAAATGTTTTTCAATTTCTGGAGTACCTGCGACCCCTGATGGGATACCGACACCTGCATTATTGACCAGAACAGCCCTGTTACTTGGAAAAATACCATGCTTGGTGGTAAATTCTGGTTCTAAAGTTCATCCTAAAATTCCATTTATTTCATTTGGAATTAACCACGGCAAAAACATCCAATATGGGGCAGCCCTAGAACTCTTTGAGACACATCAGGCATTTGAGTACGGCAAGATTCTGGGCAAGCAACTATCCAAGTCAAATGACTTGGTTGTTTTAGGAGAAAGCATTCCTGGTGGAACAACTACAGCTCTTGGAGTATTGACAGGATTTGGAATTGATGCAAATTACAAAATCAGTAGTAGTATGCCAAATAATCCACACGATCTAAAAATCCGCGTAGTGAAAGAAGCCATCAAGAATCAAAAAATATCAGATTTGATAGATCCCTTCAAAATAATTTCATTGCTGGGGGATCCAATGATACCGGCTGTAGCAGGAATTGCAACCGGTGTTATTCAATCTGAATCTAAGGTAATGCTTGCTGGGGGTACACAAATGGCTGCAGTTCTTGCATTCATGTCTTCTCTGAATGTCTCTTTTGATAAAATTTGCATAGGGACAACTTCCTATGTTACCAAAGATGAAAATTCAGACATAGAATTTCTAGTAAGGACAATTTCTCCTGATATTCCCATTTTATCGGTAAATCCGGGCTTGGGTAAATCAACAAAAAATGGACTAATGATGTATGACAAGGGTGTGGTAAAGGAAGGGGTAGGATCTGGTGGTGCCTTAATTGCATTGATAATGAAATTAAATAGATCCCTTGATAGAGATACTTTTTTAAGAAATATTGAAGAAGAATATGAAAGGAGTATTGAAAATATTATGGTGTGATGTAATATTAGTTGCCTTTAAGTTCGTGATGATTCAACTTTAGTTTAAATTATTTTACTGTGACAGATTTTGCAAGATTACGTGGATAATCAGGATTTGCATTGTTACCAATAGAAAGATAATAAGCCAAAAGCTGCAGTGGAATTACTTCGATTAGTGGATAGAAGAATTCACTTATCGTTGGAATTGTTATTTGGTAATCGTAGATTTTATTCTTCTTGTTTGAAATGCCAACTATTTTTGCGCCTCTTGATTTTATTGTATGAATGTTTGATAATGTATCAATATAAGTAGAGTCATTTGGATGAATGACTATTACTATGCTATTGTTATCTATTAGTGCTAAGGGACCATGTTTTAATTCACCAGCAGCAATTCCCTCAGCATGAATGTACGACAATTCCTTAATCTTTAGAGCTCCTTCTAGACATATCGGAAAATGTAGAGATCGACCAAGTATGTAGACATCTTTTGAACCTTTTATCTGATTTGCAACACTTTCAATCTGCGAATCCAGTTCTAGTACCTGACTTATTGTTGTAGTCAAAAGATCCTTACTTGTGGATATTCCATTTGGTTTTCTACCAATTATGCCCGCAACATAGTACAACAGCGCAATTTGACTTGTGAAACTCTTGGTTGCAGCAACACCTATTTCAGGCCCGCAGTTAACCTCCAGAAAAGAATCACTCAATCTAGCAAGAGAGGAAGTCGGAATATTAACTATCGAAAGTACTTTAGCTCCCATATTCTTTGCAGATTTTACAGATTGTATTACATCAGCAGTTTCACCACTTTGAGATATCGCCAGTAGGACTGAATTTTCGTCTAACAAATCAGATGAATATTGAAATTCACTTGACATTATAGTTTCAACGCGAAACTTTGATTTTGAAAAAATTTGTTTTGCTAGTAACGCAGAATGATAACTTGTTCCACTTCCAGTGATATAGATATTTTTGGCACCTGTGATGATATCGCAGAATTTCTCTAAATTATTCTTGTCTTGTTCCATGCTCTTTACTATTGTTTGACGCTGCTCATGAATTTCCTTTAATGTATAGTGGGAATACTTTCCTTTATCAGCGTCACCAAACTCCCAAGCAACTTGTGTTATTTTTCTTGAAATTCTATCTCCATCAAAATTGAAAAAAGAGATATCACTATCGTTGATTACGACTATATCACGATTATCAAGAAAAATTGCACGGTCTGTGTAATTCAAAAATCCTAGAATATCACTAGACAGAAAATAGTCATCCTTACCAACTCCTACTATGAGTGGTTCATCATATCTAGCTCCACACAAAGTTGATGAGTTAAATACTGCGACAAATGCGAAGGAACCTACTAATCGCTTGCATGTAAAGATCATGGATAATCGAATATCTCTAGTAATCTCAAAATATTCCTCCAAAAGGTGAGCAATAACTTCACTGTCAGTCTCACTACTGAAT
Organism: Nitrososphaeraceae archaeon; assembly: GCA_036280615.1. Taxonomy (GTDB): domain Archaea; phylum Thermoproteota; class Nitrososphaeria; order Nitrososphaerales; family Nitrososphaeraceae; genus TA-21. The sequence continues at coordinate 58,900 of DASUQJ010000114.1, read as the reverse complement.
TCATGACCCGACTTGTGCAGTTCATCTCTCAGTTCATCACAATTTTCAATTATGCCATTATGCACAACAGCAATGGTTGAGTTACAGGCAAGATGAGGATGTGCATTAGAGTCAACGATACCTCCATGCGTTGCCCAACGCGTATGTCCAATTCCTAATTTACCAGGTAATTCATCAAGTCTTAAGGACTTGTTGACTTCTGCAACTTTACCAACTCCTTTACGCATCAAGAGTTTTCCTGATTTAATGGTCGCAATACCCACACTATCGTATCCTCTATATTCCATCTTTTTCAGGCCTTCAATTAATACGGTAGATGCGTGTTCATTGCCCTTGTATCCAATTATTGAACACATAACACTATTCTACAATTTAATTTGGTTTAAAATAATTACTAACATCACAAGCTACCACTACAAAAAAAATTATAACCGTTTTGAAGGGTTATGCCCCTCTTAAAATCAAAACGAATTTTGCCAAATTATGCTACTTTACATACCGGACAAGATTAATATATAATAGCTAACCACTCATTGATTGATGAACAAGAAAAGCCTTGTGTATTCTTTGGATGAAAATGCATTTACGAAGGAAATTCTAATTCTCGAAAAACCCAGTGAAATACGTATTTTATCTAATCCCATCGCGTGGAAAATTGTGAATTTATTGGCAGGTCGTCCTATGTATCCGGCTCAAATCGCAAAGGAACTCAAGATTTATGAACAAAGTGCATATTATTACATAAGGAAATTACTAACCATTAGAGCTATTGGTCAAGTTGAAACATCATTCGTACGTGGCGGCACTGCGAAACTTTACAAAACAGAATATGCAGCATTCGGAATAGAAATGAATTGGGGGGAGAGAAAATTTGAAAATGTAAAAAATGGAAAAATTAATAGAAACATCCAGACATTTTTTGAAGACTTTATTGTTGATGGGTTATTCAATGGTGTGATAGTGGTGGGTGCTCCAGATCCACACGGTCCTTACCGGTCCTCTGCAAGGGATGGCCACTACGCGACGCAACTTGGTTTTTTCTTGGGTAGTTTTTGTAGTCTACCACAAAATTTTGTTGTAAAATTAGATGTCGACGCAAAATCGGAAAAAATATCAAGAACAGAAAATATAATATCTATTGGCGGTCCTGGGACAAATATTATCACTTCAGAATTTAACAGGTATTTACCAATACGATTTGATGAATCTAATTACTGGTCTGGTTTGATAGCTCCACAAGGAAGAACTCATACGCTTGATAATCATGGTTTAATTGCAAAGATCAGAAATCCATTCTCTGAAAAGGTGAACATCGTAATCATAGCAGGAGTGAGATCGGCTGGAACTAAATCAGCTATACTTGCCTTAACTAATCAGGGGAACGAAATACTAAAAAAATTCAATCAAGACGACAATTGGGCAATTGTGGTTCAGGGCTTTGATATGGATTCGGATGGAAAAATAGATACCATAGATATTGTAGACGAAATTTCTACCAACAATCCTTGAAAAATTTTTAGATGCTAACTGGCTGCGGCTTCTGTTGTTTTGTTTGGTGCTACTACATGAATTAGTATTTTTGGTTCATCTTCTTTCTTTACAAGATATCCGGGTAGGTTTACCTTCCTATTTCCGATTGATACATGACCGTGTATTACAACTTGCCTTGCTTGGAATGGCGATTTCAAACCCATTTTTCTCATCACGATTGTCTGCAATCTTCTATCGAGTATGTCCTCAATTTTCAAGTTCAAAATATCATCTAAAGAACCAGTACTGGTCAAACCTAGCCTATTTAGGAATGACAATAAAAGCGATTCCTTTTCCTGTCTATCTTCAAGGGTTAGCGCAAGCAGTGTTCTTGCTTGATTCCTAAAATTTGCAACTTTTGTTTGTGCCTTCCATAATTCTCTTTTATTCCTGAGTCCATAAGAACCGATAATATACAATTCCGAACTTAATTGGTCAGAATTCCATATTCGCCTTGGCCTTCTGTAACTTTTTCTTGGTTTTCTCGGATCTCCCATTCTGTCTCACTATTCTTTACTTTCTGGAGATTTAGGTGCACTGCTTTTTGGAGTCGAATCCTCAGGAGTTGCAGATTCAGTTGAAGGTCCAGCAGCACTTGCTTCCTTTGCTTCGCCAGGAGCACCGGGGCCACCGGCTGAAGGTCTCAATGTAACCTTCTTTACTCCTACTGCACCGCCTTTTCTACCAGTTGTTCGAGTACATTGGCCTCTAACTCTAAGTCCGAACATGTGTCTATAGCCTCTCCAACTATAGACGGTTTTTTCTCTTTCAATATCATTTGATATAGTAAAATCAAGATCTGATGTTAACAAATGCTTGTCTGTTCCTGTGTCACTATCTTTTCTCCTGTTCAAATACCAATTTGGAATCCCTATCAAAGAGGGATTTTTTATTGCAGCTTCAATGTCGGTCACTTCTTTTTCCGTTAAAAATCCTATTCTCATATTCGAACTGATATTTAACGATTGTAGAATTACCTGCGACAAATTATAGCCTAAACCCTTAATTTGACTTAGGGCAATAATGATTTTCTTGCTGCCCTCAATGTCCTTCCCTGCTATTCTTAGGATATGCTTATATTCGGATATCGACAATATTTACGTCCATCATTTTCCGAAATAAAAACCATGCTAACATACTTCTGCGAAGGGAAACTACAAGAGTAACCTATTATAACAAAATCAAAATAAGCTTTGAAAGCTTTAAATTTGTTGGTAGATCGAGCTGATGAATAATTGATTTCTGAAAATTTTAAAGATATTGTTCATAATAGTTATAATTCAATTCCTGATTATCTCGAAACAGTTCCAGGTTTACCTGAAAACTATAAGGATATAAAAACACTCGAAGATTTACTATCAATCAATTACAAACATGTATCTGCAAATGATCAACTTAGAGGAAATTTAATCATAAAACTGAAAAGGAAACAGTTTCCATATTCAGGAATCATTGGTTATGATGAGGACATAGTTCCGTCTATCAATAGAGCAATACTATCTTCGCATGACATATTACTTGTTGGTCAAATTGGACAGGCAAAGACCAAGATTGCAGAGACCGTAGCAAAAAATTTACTCTCTCCAATTCCAATTGTGGAAGGATCTATTACAAACGATATTCCAACCCTAATTCCAGAAAGTGAACTTGTATCATTATTAAACGACAAGCAGATCATACGAGCTAGACCAGAATTTTATGTTTCTACTGAAACTGAGGACAAGATAAGAAATAACAGACTTGACACCAAAATAATCTGGATTGATGGACCGAGTCGCTTCAAATACCTTCTCGCTACACCAGATATTTCTGTAAAGGATCTGGTGGGGCAGATTGACGCAATAAAAATAGCAAAAAGAGGAGTAGAGATATACAATATGGAGTCATATTCACCGGGTCAGCTGCTCCTGGCCAGACACGGTGTATTTTGTATTGACGAATTACCTGTGCTTGACCCTAGAAAACAGGTAGCCTTACTGAGTGTCTTGCAAGAAGGTATCTACACTACTGGTTCCTATCCTGTAATATTCAAACCAGATACAAGAATAATATCCACTGCAAACCCAATAGATTATACTCATTCGGGCAAAATAATTGAACCGCTTTATGATAGATTGAAGAGTCATATCATTACTAGATATCCAAAAAAGGTTTACGATGAAATGATGATAATGGTTCAGGAAGCAAACATTTCCAATATAAGGAACATAGTGTTACCGATATTTATCTTAAGAACTCTAGCTGAAATTACTAGGATTGCTCGGGGACATCCCGAAATAAATCATGATAAGGGAGTAAGTGTAAGAATGTCTATTCATTCATTAGAGATCTTGATATCAGAAGCTGAACGAGTAAGAGGCATCATTAATAACATCAAAGCTGTTCCTCGCTTTAGTGACATTTATTCAATTCATCAAACTTCAAAATTTGAACTTTCAGAGATAGATGACAGTTATGAAAACAGAATGAATGTTTTGGATACTATAATATCTGATGCAGTCAAAAAAATATGTGCTCACTATGTCGCAGACCTTCCTCCTGAAAAACTAATAAGTCTGAAGAATGAATTCAAAATCAATAAGACTTTTCATGTCTCTCAAGACATCACCAGTAACAGCAAGGGTCCTAAAAGCTATCAAGCACAGGTAAGTAAGTTTAATTCATTAAGGGAAATAATAGATATTGTGACAGACAATATAGCACAAGATCAAAAGCATTTTGAAGAAGTTTTACGAGAAAATGCAATAAATTTTGACACTCATATAGACACGAAAGATCCAGAATATCTGGCATCAGTAACTGAATTAATACTAGAGGGTCTTAGATATACAGATCCACCAATATTGGATAGGAAGGAAGGTATCTATGTCCACATATAGTAATAACATCAAGAAATTTACTTATCATAGTATCATTGACTTTCCAGAAGAAAAGGAAGACAAGGCTCCAACAAAATCAATTCCAAAGAGTTTACTCCAGGATTTTCTTAAAGTCCTGGGCAGAGAAATTATGAAAGAAGATCAGCCAAAACTGGACGAAATTGAGCAGGAACTACAGAATCTGAAGAAAGAGAAAGAAAATAGTCAGAATGAATCAGATAAATCTAAATCCAGTAGGACGGAATCGTCGATAATAGCCCAACTCCAGCAGTTGGGGTATATCAAAGATTCAAGAAAATGGCTAAGTAAAAAAGGATTTTTTGCAGTAGGAGGAAAATTGCTAGAAGATGTAATTAGAGCTCTTAATAAAGGAACTATTGGACTGCATGAGACTACATTTAGTGGAAGCGGTTCGTTAAATTTAGATTCGACAAAAAAATACGAACCCTCTGACGACCTGAGATTAATTAATGTTCCAAGCTCATTATTAAATGCTATTCAAAGAAGTTCTGGTTCCAAATCGTCTATTCAATTGCCAATTGACCTACAACCAGATGATTTGGAAGTTTATGAAACAAAGAGAGAAGTTAGTGTTGCAGTTGTTTACTGTATTGACTTGAGCTCTACTATGAAATATTCAACAATGTTTGGGGACATGAGTAGAATAGAGGCAGCAAAAAAGGCATTATGGAGTTTGTTTTTATTAAACCAAAAATTTTTCCCGTCAGATTCAATTCGTATAGTAGGTTTTGGGGCTTTGGCCTCAAAGGTATCACCATACGATATACCATATCTCAAGACTTTTGATTCAGGCTTAGGCTTTATGCACTATACCAATTACCAGGCCGCTTTTAGACTGGCAAAGAAAATTCTACAAAATGAAACCACTGTTAACAAGAAAATTGTCCTTGTGACCGATGGACATCCTAGTGCTTGCTTCATCGATACAGAACAAGAACGAAATAAAATATTATGTGAAAGGCCCTATTCCCAATTTTATGCTCTTGATAAGGAAACACTAAATTCAGCAAAGCAAAAACAGGACCTATCACTTGATACTAAATCAGGGAAATTAGTTTACCTTTGCTATAGATATAAACAGGTTGACCAATATATCGGTGAAAAGACAATTCTTGAAGCACGAAAATGTCATAAATTAGGTATTGATATAGATACAATCATGGTTAGTGAGGAAGATTCTTTATTGAGTTATGTAAATGAGTTGGAAAAATATGTCAAGGGGAGATCATATTATATCAATCCAGCTGAAATAGACAAGATTCTAATTACAGATTACCTGAATGACAAGAAATCTATATTAAGGTCTAATTGAAAATCGACAATTAGTTTTTATTTACATGTTCTAAAAATAAATAATGAATGACAAAAGACTCATCCAACTCCAATTATTTTGATTGGAATGATTCGTTTAATATAATTAAGAAAGCATATGATTCGTCATTATTTGTACTTATAATAGGACCAAAAGGCACTGGTAAAACTAGTCTGGTGAGAAAATTTGCTTCTGATTTTGGAAAGCGACTTTATTCAATTAATTTCAGTTTAAGAACCCGCGAATCGCATTTGGTAGGAACTAAGACCATGAATCAAGGAGAAGTTACATTTGTCGAAGGCATCTTGATCAAATCCATGAGAGACGGCGGAATTCTATATCTTGATGAACTAAATGCAGCAGAAGCTGATGTACTTCTTCGACTTGATGAAGCGCTTGATGACAGACGACAGATTGTATTGAAAGAAGCCGATGGCCAGGTAATCAATGCATTGGATAATTGGTTTGTTTTTGCTACAATCAACCCATTATCTCATGAAGGAACAAAGGAATTACCACCACAAATACTAAGCAGATTTCCAGTCAGACTAAGACTCGAGTATCCACCCAAAGAAATTGAGAAGCAGATTATAAAATACCACGTAAACTTTGACTCTTCGAAAGAGAGTGACATTGACAATGCACTTAAACTGGCCAATAGTCTGAGAGAAGCGGCGTCATTGGAGGAGCTATACTACAGCCCCAGCATAAGAGAGTCTATAGCATTTGCAAGACTGTTGACAAATCAAGTATCTCCAAAGAAAGCTGCTGAAGTAGTATATGCTAATGTTTATGATCAGTGGGGAGAAGTAGAATATAGAAAGGTAATGGATATGATAACTTCAATTTTTGTATAACAAAATGTCATTCTCTTATGTTCAAAACTTCTCTTTGCGAAATGATGTACTAATAAATCTAGGAACATTTCTTTCCAGAAGATGGTCCGGAAATAATAAGGCAATTATTTTATTAATAGAAGACAAGCCTCCCGCTACGAATCTAGAAAAAAACACCATCTCTATGCCATCATTAAGATATTATAGTGGAACAGAATTCCAAAAATATCGTCAGTGGCGCGTTTCTTTGTGGTATGAATCGATGCGATTGGCACACTCAACAAAGGCCCTAAGTAATGATCATGCTTTTGGATTTATTCTAAATTCAATAGAATTGAAGAGGATAGAGATTTTAGGATTAATAGAATGGAGAGGCATGGAGAACGAAGTAATCTTTAATGAAGGAATTTCATGGTTATCGCGTCCTTTATTAAATTCATTATATGGTAAGCATAAGCTTGTGGAGGCATTCTCTCAATACCTTACTACGGGTTACGTCAAGGGTGAATTGTTCGGATCAGAATCAGATAGGGTACAAAGTGCAGTTAACATTGCCAGAGAATTAATTGATGAATCAATAGAAAACAACCACGGAACCGAATGGATAGAACGGGAAATTCCCAAAATAATCAAGACCCTTCAGATTGATTCTCTTTTTACTATACCAATTGTTACCCTTAGAAGTAAAATTGGATTATCAATGACAGAGAAAAATCTCCTAAAAGAAATAGAAAAGATGATAAAAATTCGAAACAAAGAAATGGAAAAATCCTCAAATGACATTATAGCTGGCGCCCAGATATTAGGTGAATATGAAAGTCTTGTAAAAGAGAGTAAAAAAACAGACAATAAGGGTTACTCAGCAATGGAACAATTTGGTTTGGAGGTTCCTGATAGTGTTGGTATAGATGAGAGCATAATTTATGATAACGATTTGATTACAAAGCTCAAATCAGTCATTAGATCTTGGAAAAGGGGATGGAGAGAAATTCACGATATCACGGGAGATGAGATAGATATAGAATCCATAATTGAATCCCAGCCAAAGCCATTTCTCACTGATTTCAAAAATACGATAAACACCAAAATTACACTTTTATTAGATCATTCTAGTAGCATAGATGAATACGAATTAGAGTACAAGAAGGCTACGGTGGCCCTTTGTGAAGCTTTGAAATTTTTGAATGTGAAATTTTCTGCTTATGCGTTTAGTACTAAAAACAAAAAAGTAACTTGTTGGGTTATAAAACATCCAGATGTGAAATGGACTTCTATAAACGCACGTAATTTGGTTCAAATTAAAGCAAGCGGGGGGACACCACTCGCAGAAATTTACAATTTGTTGTTACCGTTGATGAAAACATACAAACCAGATATAATGATAACTTTAACTGATGGTGAACCTTCTGACTATAATGCTGTACGCTCTACAATTAAGACCTACAAGTTAAATGGAATTCACATGGTTGCTGTTGGTATGGGAAAAACCGTAAACAATGCCATCAATATTGGTTTGAATTTGAAATATCTAGAATATGAAAGGACTTTGGTAGTTAGCCAACTTGATGAAATCCCAAAGAGAGTCCTGTCACTTTTACAGATTTAAGAAGCTCGTGTCAAGGTTTTCCCATTAATTCTAACCCCTACAATTAAAGTTATATCGTGTAGTTGTGTTCTTTCTTAACTTTTTCCCAATCTGAAAGAAAAAGAGATAAGCCCTTATCAGTGAGAGGATGTGTTAGCATTCTACCCAATATATCAGGTGGGAGAGTTACAATGTGTGCGCCCAACTTGCCAGCCTCAATAACGTGGATAGGATGTCTCACACTAGCAACTAATACTTCAGATTGATAGCCATAATTGCCAAAGATCTGAACTATTTCCTTAATTACTGTCATTCCTTCTTGACCGGCATCATCCAGTCTTCCTATAAAAGGACTAACATATGATGCCCCCGCCTTTGCGGCCAGCAATGCTTGATTTGATGAAAAGATCAAAGTTACATTTGTCTTGATCTTATTCTCACCAAGTTTTCTTACTGCCTTTAACCCATCCATGGTCATGGGAACTTTCACAATAACGTTTTCACCAAATTTTTTTAATCGCAATCCCTCCTCAACCATTTCCTGAGTTTTTGTTCCGACAACTTCCAAATTTACAGGACCCTTTACAATTTTTACTATCTCACGCATTATGTCTTCGGGGTGTCCTTTTTCTCTAGAAATGAGTGTAGGGTTAGTTGTAATCCCATCTACCACACCCATATCGACAAATTTCTTTATAGATTCAATACTTGCAGTGTCAAGAAAAATTTTCATTTTTTTAGTCGTTTCCTAGATTTAAGAACAGATTCTATAATATGATCCGAACTCAAGCCATATTTGCTTAGGAGTGATTCTATTTCAGTTTCTCTTGCTGACTCACCAAAAATATCTCCTATACCCATCCTGTTTACAGGAACAGGATGATTTTCTGCAGTCACTTCGCAGACAGCGCTTCCTAGGCCTCCTATGATACTATGCTCTTCAATAGTAACAATTACACCGGTATCTACTGCCGCATGATATACAAGATCAACATCGATTGGTTTGATAGAGTACATATCTATCACTCTACATGAGACAGCATATTCTTTTTCGAGTGTTTGTGCTGCATCGATAGCTTTTGAAACCATAAGACCACATGCAATCAGTGTTATGTCGGAACCTTCTCTAATAACGTTACTCTTACCAATATCGAATTGTTCAAAATTATCCTCATAAATATTGGAATTTGAAGGACGTGCTAGACGCATAAAAAAGGGTCCTGGAGTATAACTTAGAAGTGGAATTAAATTTTTTACAGTTATAGAATCTGAAGGAATAAGCACTCTCATATTTGGAATTGTTCTCATTGTAGAGATATCCTCAATCTGTTGATGAGAGGCACCATCAGGACCAACGGTAAGCCCAGCATGTGATACAACTAACTTAACGTTAAGAAACGGATAACAAATAGTATTTCTAATTTGATCAAGACATCTGCCTGGTAAGAATGCAGCATAGGTACTTGCAAAAACCACTTTACCTGCAATTGCCAATCCAGCAGCAATTGAAACAAGATTTGCTTCTGCAATCCCAACATTGTATAATCTATTGGGGAATTTGTCACCAAAGAGCTTTGTTTTGAGTGAATCAGTGGTATCTGCTCCGACACAAACTATGTTAGGATCCTTTGATCCTAGTTCGACTAATGTTTTTCCGTATGCGGTTCTCATATCAGAAATAATGTTCTTGTCACTTAATTGCATGGAGATCCTCCTCAATGCTAAGTTCCTTTGCCAAAGGTATTAGCATATTTTTACGAGATTTAATCCAATCAGATCTCATGTCATTTATTGTTGCCAATTCCAATAATTTTGTTTCAATTGCAACATTGGCTTTATGCCTCAGCTGGATAATATTCGAATTGATATCTGGTGAGCCGTATACTGCATTACCGGCTACCATAATTCTCGCCCCTGCGTCAAAAACTTGCTGAAGGGTTGTTGCATCAATACCTCCATCAGCTTCAATAAATCCCTTATAGTTGTTACTTTTCAGAGTCTTGACTACTTCGGCCATTTTATCCAATGCTTCGGGAATAAATTTCTGACCAGCAAAACCAGGATTCACTGACATGATTATCATAACATCTATGTTATCAAGGTGTTCGATTATCCAGGACGGAAACTTAGTACCCGGATTAATGGCGATACCAGGACTGATTCCAGCTTTTAGTAGCATTTTGTTAATTTCGACGAACTCTGATTCATTGCAAGCCTCAACATGAACTGTAATAATATCACATCCTGCATCTATGTATTCTTCCACTTGATTGATTGGCTTTTCAATCATCAAATGAGCATCAAAAGGAATACTTGAGATTTTTCTCAAATGTTTAATAGTGTCGGCAAAAAATGAAGTTGTCGGGACAAACTTGCCGTCCATTATATCCAAATGAATAAGATCTGCACCTGCTCGCTCTGCTCTTCTTACCTTTTCTTCATAATTCTCAGGTTCACCTGCAATAATTGAAGGTGCAATCAAAATCTCGCTTTGAAGCTCTTCTAGCAGAATCGGAACGTGTTTTTTTGGAGGAGCTTTGCCGTGCCATTGTGGATTATTAGCCATATGCTTAATCCCTTTCCCCTTGGTAGTATTTGCAATGATTATTGATGGTTTATCTTCTACTTTTTCAACTCTGCTCAGGGCGTCTATTATCTGCTCAATCTTATGCCCATTTACCTCTACCACATTCCAATTGAATGCAGCCCATTTATCTCTAACAGGATCCAGAGGCATAATCTCTTCTGTGAACCCATCTTGCTGGATCTTGTTCCTATCTAGGATAGCTACTAAATTATCTAATTTGAATTTTGAGGCTGCCATAGCTGCCTCCCATATTTGTCCTTCGTTTGATTCTCCATCTCCAATCAAAGTATAGACCCTATTTTTTTGTCCATCTCTCTTTTTTGCAAGTGCAATTCCAATTGAGACTGACAAGCCTATTCCTTCAGATCCACCTGAATATTCTATCCCTGGGAAACTGTGATCTTTCTGGCGTTCTGAATACCTGACTGGATGTCCTTGAAGTCGTGAACCAAGCTTTCTGAGTGTTTTTATCTCCTTTGTATCTATATATCCGGCAGTAGCTAAAACTGCATAAAATCCTGGTGCAGAGTGTGCTTTAGAATTGACAAAATAATCCCTTCCTTCCCATAAAGGATTACTTGGTTTATGTTTCATTTTATGAAAATAAAGGACACCCATTATCTCAGCTGCTGAGAAGGATGCTCCTGGATGTCCCGAACCTGCTTCTGCTATGCCTTGAATAGCCAGCATCCTCACATCTCGTACTTTGCGATTGAGCTCAAGATATCTCATTTTCAGAGCCATTTAGATACCCCAAATAGAACCAAAGATCACCATCATTGGATATATGTTTTAATCAGAATGTACGATAAAAACATATGGAATTATGACTTAGTTTTTGACTCATTCTCATCAACTTGATAAAACTCCCAGGAGTTCATTATGTAATTTCTAACAAAATCCACGACCAACAAAGGCAATATCAAGATAACTCATGAAAATAAGGGCCAAATCATTTGGAATACTTGATGCATTTAGATTTATTAGAAATAAAAACCAATATTACCATATGAGTGAATATGAGGACCTAAAAACTGGAGATATAGTGGCGGAGGCACTCATTGATTGGGGGGTTGACGTTGTTTTTGGCATACCTGGGGACAGCATTAACGGATTCATAGAAGCGCTAAGAGTAAGGAAAGACAAAATAAAATTCGTCTTAGTAAGACATGAGGAATCTGCTGCCTTGATGGCATGTGGATATGCAAAGTATACTGGAAAACTTGGCGTATGCACATCAATAGCAGGTCCTGGTGCAATTCATCTTCTGAACGGATTGTATGATGCTAAGGCGGATAACACACCGGTAATTGTTATTACAGGAGGAACATCTACTGATTTGATGAATTCAAGTTTTCAACAGGATGTAAACTTAATGAATCTCTTTTCTGATGTTTCAGTTTATAACAGTATGATAGGGTCACCCCGACAAGCAGAAATGGCTGTAGACATAGCATGTCGAACTGCATATGTTCGTAAGGGGGTCAGCCATCTTAACATCCCTAATGATGTACAGGAACAAAAGTTGGAGGGTCATTATTCAAGACACAAAGTTCCAGGCCATACTTCCGACATCTTTGTAACACCTACATCAGCTGATAAAAAATTAATTGAAAAAACCGCAGAAATTTTGAACAATGGGAAAAAAATTGTGATCCTAGTTGGTCAAGGTGCATTGAATGCTTCAGAAGAAGTAATAGATGTAGCGCAGAAGCTAAACGCCCCCATCATAAAGGCAATGTTAGGGAAGGCCGTTGTTCCTGATGATCATCCTCACAGCCTGGGTGGAATTGGTTTCTTGGGAACAGAGCCTTCAAGCGATGCTATGACTGAAAGTGATACGTTATTCATGGTAGGAACATCTTTTCCATACATAGAATATCTTCCAAGGCCAGGACAGGCAACGGGTATTCAAATTGACATTAAACCCGAAAAGATTGGATTAAGATATCCAATCAAAATTGGCTTAATAGGCGATTCCAAACTAGTGCTATCGGATCTTATTCCGTTACTCCATGATAGGAGGACAGATAAGCAAGAAAACGATACAAGTGCAGAATTTTTAAAGTCAAAACAAGATGCTATGAAGAAATGGAATGATATATTAAATGAACAGAGCAGTCGAGTAGATGAACCCATAAAACCGCAAGTTGTCGCTGCTGCAGTATCAAACGAATTAGACGAAAACGCGATAACATCAGTTGATAGCGGAATCAATACGTGTTGGGCTGCTAGATTCTTAAACCTAAAAAATGGAATGAAATTTTCGGGATCTGGATCTCTCGCGACTATGGGGTGTGCAGTACCATATGCTATCGCAGCCAAGATTGCATATCCAGACAGACAAAGTGTTGCATTCATCGGAGATGGAGGATTCACAATGCTAATGAGTGAGTTCGCAACAGCAGTTCAATATAATCTCCCTATTAAAGTGATAATATTGAATAACAAAATCTTGGGAATGATAAGATGGGAGCAAATGGCTTTTCTTGGAAACCCAGAATACGGGATAGAATTTTCACAAATAGATTTTGTCAAAATTGCGGAAGCCTGTGGGGGGAAAGGATTTTCAATATCAAAAATAAAAGATGTAGAACCAGTCATTCATGAAGCTATGAGGGAAGACAATGTACCTGTTATAGTAGATGCTCATGTAGATCCATTTGAGGCACCCTTACCTCCAAAGATAAGTATGGAATTTGTTAGTAATATTGCAAAGGCATTTACAAAAGGACAACCATATGCAAAAGAAATTGGACTCACATTATCACTTGATCAATTACATGAAAAATTAAGAAGCCTGCATTCACATAAGCAAGAAAACTAACAGTTTACTGAGAGTCAGGTTCAAAAGTACATGTCTCTAGTTGGTCAAGAAACAATGCTAGAATTTCTCGTCAAAATTATCAGTGAACAATGCTACTTGTCTAACTACAATATTAATTGAATATTGAAGCCTTGGCCGGGATTTGGACCCGGGACCTTTGCCTTACCAAGGCAACGCTCTACCAGGCTGAGCTACCAAGGCACCTTGAAATCAAGACATACAACAAAACTAGGGTTTCATTAAGATATCTAATCGCAAGTATACCATCTATAACGTTTAATTACCATCTATTTATCAAATCTGATTGGTTCATGCGGGGGTTGTAGAGCCTGGCCAAATAATAAAAAATTTGGAAACGCAGGACTTAAGATCTTATAAATTGGGGATCCTGTCCTTTAGGGGTTCGTGGGTTCGAATCCCACCTCCCGCATTCATGTACTGATGTTTTCATTAGCATGCATGAAGAATTGATTTATTTTGCTATTAAATTGAATTTGCCAATTCATTTTCATGAAATCGACTATAGTTATTTGAACAACCAGGATCTTATTGATATCCATAAAAAGAACATGCCTCCGTTTTTATAATGATAAATATTGATAACCAATTGCAAAGTAAGATGGTTACATAATATATTCGAACTCTGATTCTAACGCGCAGAACTAAGTTTGCCACATAGTTTTCTTTCTAGCACTACAAATGCGAAATGGAAATTATGAATAATTAAATATGAAAAAAAGTACCACTAACCTATGGAGACAAGGGATTCTTTGGACATTATTTCTACAACTTATGGAAGGCTAAGAGACAATGTTGTCAAGTATCAAAAGACCCTGGGTAGGCCTCTCACTTTATCAGAAAAAATTCTTGTTGGCCATGTTCATAATTCAGATATAAACAAAGAAATTAAATCAGGCTCAGATTACGTGTTCCTCGATCCAGATAGAGTGGCACTGCAGGATGTGACAGGTCAAATGACACTATTACAATTCATGCAATCAGGGTTGAAAAGAGTAGTTGTTCCGACGACCGTTCATTGCGATCACCTAATTCAAGCAAGGACTGGTGGCGAATCAGATACTAAGCTAGCTCTTTACGAAAATAATGAGGTATTCAAATTTCTCGAATCGGCTTCAAGAAAATATGGAATTGGATTCTGGAAGCCTGGTTCTGGTATAATTCATCAAGTCGTCCTTGAAAATTATGCAATTCCAGGAGGTTTGCTCATAGGGACTGATTCACATACACCTAATGCAGGTGGGCTTGGGATGATTGCAATAGGTGTGGGTGGTCTAGATGCAGCGGAAGTGATGTCAGGAATGTCATGGGAGCTCTTATACCCAAAACGCATAGGTGTGTTTCTGACGGGAAAACTAAATGGATGGACGTCACCAAAGGACATTATCCTTTATGTTGCCTCTAAACTTACTGTTTATGGAGGAACGAATGCCATAATAGAATATTTTGGTCCTGGAGCAAGGACCATTAGCTGTACTGGAAAGGCGACCATTACTAACATGGGAGCAGAAATTGGTGCTACTTGCTCAATATTCTCTTATGATGAAAAGATGGAAACCTATCTTCGCGCTACAAAACGTGAAGGAATAGCTGATCTAGCAAACAAGCACAGAGATTTTTTTGTACTAGACAGAGAGATAGAAGAAGAAATTACAAAAGATAGAGAAAAAGCTCTTGATTATTTTGATCAATTGATTGAGATAGACCTTTCAAACCTTGAACCATATATAGTCGGTCCGCATACACCTGACTTAGCAAGGCCCATATCTAAAATGGCAAGTGATGTCAAAAAGAATAGTTATTTAGATATAATTTCTGTCGCATTAATTGGAAGTTGTACAAATTCATCGTATGAGGATATGTCAAGGGCATCTGATATTGCTGTGCAAGCCAAATCGAAGGGAGTGAAAGTAAAGGTTCCTCTTCAGGTTACACCAGGATCTGAGATGATTCGGGGTACAATAGATAGAGATGGACAGATGAAAGCGCTAAAGGAGATTGGAGCAAATGTACTTGCAAACGCATGTGGTCCCTGCATAGGACAGTGGAATAGACCAGAGCTAAAGAAAGGAGTACCCAACACAATTGTAACATCTTATAATAGAAATTTTCCGGGTCGTAATGATGGAAGTAGAGAAACGATGAACTTTATTGGCAGCCCGGAATTGGTAATTGCACTAGCTCTAGGTGGCAGGCTTTCATTCAATCCCTTAATTGATGAACTCACCGCCAACGATGGGACTAAATTTAAACTAAATCCACCAAAAGCTGCACCAGAAATCCCGTCTAGTGGTTTTGTATATAATCAAGACGTATACATTGCTCCTACTCAAGAGTATCAGAATTTACAAGTATTAATTGACCCAAATAGTTCCAGATTACAAAAACTGGAACCATTCTCTCAGTGGGATAAAAAGGATTTTGAAAAGGTACCAATTCTGGTAAAGATTAAAGGCAAGTGTACCACTGATCATATCTCACCAGCTGGTCCGTGGTTAATGTACAGAGGTCATCTAGACAAAATAAGTGATAATCTTCTCCTTGGTGCCGTTAATGCCTTTCATCAAGATCAAGTGGGAAAAGGTAAGAACACATTAAATCAAGAGATAGAATTGTTGGCTAAGATAGCACGTGAATACAAGTCAAGAAGAATAAGATGGGTAATAATTGGAGATAATAACTATGGAGAAGGGAGCAGTAGAGAGCACGCCGCAATGACTCCGCGATATCTTGGCTGTTGTGCCGTCATTGCAAAGAGCTTTGCAAGAATACATGAGACAAACTTGAAAAAACAAGGAATACTAGCTCTTACATTCGTGGACCCTGCAGACTATGACAATATATTAGAGGATGACACGCTAAGCGTATTAGACCTTAAAAATTTCCAGGAGGGTAGATATCTTAGAGGTGTTATACACCACAGTAACACTACTAATGATCAATTCATGTTAAGCCATTCCTACAACTCGTCTCAAATAGAATGGTTCAAAGCTGGTTCTGCACTTAATTTAATGCGTACCAAATAATTATTGTTACCAAAATCCTTACTGACGGTTATTTGCCTTCTTCCATTTTGTTATCAACTCAATAAACAATCTATGCATTCTATTATCACCAGATAATTCTGGATGAAAGGAAGTCCCAATAATGTTTTCTTGCTGAACAGCTACTATTTTTCCGTCAAATTTGCTCAAAATTTGAACACGTGAGCCAGTGGAAATTACGGTAGGTGAGCGTATAAAAATTCCCTTAAAATCGTTTCCTATTCCGGAGACTTCGAGGAGAGACTCAAATGAATCATACTGCCTTCCAAATGAATTCCTCTCAATTTCAATATCCAAAGCACCTAACAATAATTGCTTCTTGTTTCCGACAACTTTATCATATGACTTTTTTGCCAAAACTATCATACCTGCACATGTTCCCATAATGGGTATTCTATCTTGTAGTACTTTGCTTATCGAGTCTAACAATCCATTCTTTATCGAGAGTAATAGACCCATAACAGTACTCTCACCTCCAGGAATAATCAATCCATCAACTTCCAATATCTCGTCAGGGTAACGAACTGAAATTACTTTGCCTTTCAGGTTCATCTCCCTTAATGCATTTGTTGTTGCCTTGATATTTTCTTCTACATCCCCTTGAAGAGCCAATACTCCAACGAGTAACTCGTTATTCAAATTGTAGGTCCTCTTTCTTGCATCCTTAAATCTAAATTCTTTGTGTCAAGACCAAGCATTGATTTTTTCTCATCAATCATTTTTTGTGCCTCAAGGACTGTCTTGGGATCGTCAAAATAGGTAGTTGCTATAACAACAGCTTTAGCTCTTTCAAGCGGATCTTCTGCTTTGAATATTCCCGAACCTACAAAAATTCCATCACAACCAAGCTTCATTAACAGTGCCGCATCTGCTGGTGTAGATATTCCTCCAGCAGCAAAATTTACAACAGGAAGTCTTCCGAGCCTTCCTGTTTCTTTAACTATTTCAAAGGAAGATTGTATCTCCCTCGAAATCTTGATTAGTTCTTGATCATCATTATTATCGTAAATTCCCTTTAATTTTCTGATTTCATTGTTTACCATTCGTATGTGAGTTACCGCATGTGAAACATCTCCTGTACCGGGTTCACCTTTTGTTCTTATCAAAGCGGCGCCTTCCTCTATCCTTCGTAGAGCTTCTCCTAAATTCTTGGCTCCGTTCACAAAAGGTGTTGTATAATTCCACTTCCAAATATGCCTGCTTTCATCAGCAGGACTAAGTACTTCGCTCTCATCTATCATGTCGACGCCTATCTCCTCAAGTATACTGGCTTCCGATGAATGCCCAATTCTGCATTTAGCCATTATGGGTATGCTCACCGAATCTAATACTGCTTGAATTACTTTTACGCTAGCAGTTCTGGCTATTCCACCAGCATGTCTTACATCATAAGGGAGTTTATCTAAAACCATCACTGCTACTGCTCCGGCATCCTCAGCTATTTGAGCTTGCTCTACATTGGTTACATCCATTATTACACCGTGTTTCTGCATGTGAGCAAAACCACGCTTTATCAAGGCAGTACCACTTACAATTTGTTTGCTATCAACTGTCCAAGTCTTGATACCCTTTGAGAAGGGATATGCACCTACTTGCGATATTGTCATCTACTGTTTTTTTTAATTTACATTATTTAGATATTAGTCTTGCTACAAAGTCAAGTGCGGCGAACCTAGCTTTGACTCTAACATTTGGCCCTTGCACCCTCGTCAATCCTGAATTTTATCGTATTATGTGACTTAATGATATTCCAGGGCTTAAAGCTTAACTTGTCGATGGAATTTGGTCAATAGTTTCTTGTTTAAAGAACATGATATTTTGAGAATAGAACTAAATAGACATTATTACTTTAATAATGTTAAATTTATGATAGAACCTTCGGACAAAGCTATTCTGACAGCCATTTATGTCTCTTCACTTGATTCAGAAATTTTGCCGTTAGAGTATTTGAAGGATCGAACTACAATATCGGATGAAATGTTTAAACTCAAAATTGATGAAATGACAAAAAATGGCTTTGTAGAAAAATCTGACACACTCAGATTAACTTTCCTTGGTAGAGGATTGCTAAAGATTGTATTGATTGGAGGCGTATTTGATATTGTTCATCCTGGCCATATTCATACATTAATGGACGCAAAGAGCCAGGGTGACGTATTGGTCGTGGTGGTTGCAAGAAGCTCAACTGCACTCAAGATAAACAAACAGAGAAAAATATACCATGATGAAATTCTTAGAAGAGAATTAGTTTCGTCAATTAGGTTTGTTGATTATGCAATAATTGGAAGAGAAGGAACTCTTTATGATACTGTTGAATTTGTAAATCCAGATATTATTGCCTTAGGATATGATCAAATACATACTGAAAAGGAGATAGCTGTCAATTGTTCAAAAAGGGGAATAAATACAAGAATAATTCGCCTAAATACGCCAATACCCGGATCTAAAAGCACTCAGATCAAAGAAGAATTGGGTCATTCAATTTATGACATATGATTCTGTCTTATTTTTTGAGGTCTGCAAGGTAACCTTAACATTATCACCGTTCTTTAGATGAAGTACTTGTTTGATATTAACGGGAGCAATAATTTCTAACATGTCGTTATCATGATGTGTTCGTTCGAGTATTAACAGATCTGATTGAATGTTTTCGTTCCCATTAATAATTACAGGGTAACATTTAACCCACCCGTAAGTTCGTTCAGAATCACTGAATCCATCTATAAAATGAAAACGAAAGCTTTCAATTTTTTCTCTGTTTTCTAATGATAGATGATCAATTATCCTAATATTCAAAGTACCCGGGAATGGGATATACCCAATTTTTTTCTTAAACTGCTTGCGATATCCTTCAAGGCTCATGTAGTACTTACCTTCGCCCATCCCAGAGACCAATGTACCATTAAAATGAACATTTCCGGGTGATGAATCTAATGCCATGTGAAGGAACTCTGACATCTTTTTGACAGCAGATAGACCTTCTTCTGTTACTCTGATCATATAGCCATGTCCTTTCTTGACACGCTCTACATATTTCATTCCTTGCAATTCTAAAATTATTTTTGACGCTGCTTGCTGTGATTTGTTTATTTCAATTCCTATGTCAGTACTGGTGAATTCAATAAAATTATCCTTTGCTCCCTTAAGAAGTAGTTTAGCTATGGTTATTACGTATTCAGACTTTAAATCTTGCATCGTTCTTTAGTTGCCAATACCTATCTGATCAAAAGTCCTAACTGTAATTTCTGGTGATTTTTTCAATTCGGCCATTCTATGCCCGACTACATATTCAATTCCTGCTCTGTATGCAGCATCTATTAGTCGTTGAGTGATAATTCCGTCCATCACCAGAAATCTAGCGCCTTCTAAAGAATCCAATCTTTTGATTATTTCCGATACTGGTACCTTCAGCAATACTTGCATAGAATTATCCAAGATCATTGCCTCTAACGTCTCATTAATTTGTGGATACACTTCCTTTACTGCGCTGGTTATTTGAGGATCATCTGTTAACTTTTCACCATTATTGAAATTTGAAGGCTCTTGATAAGCCAAATTATTGTTCTCGTAAGTTTTTGACTTCTTTACGCCCTTCTGATGTTGAATTGGAACTTCATATTGTTCTACCGTAGGTTCAATTACATCCTTAAGTATCTCTGTTATTTCCAATGGAGTACATTCTTCTACTTCTTTACCAGTCGGGGCCCTTAGAACCTTGTCAATCTTAACAAGTCCTTGTAATTCCTTTAAAATCAAGTCAGCAGCTCTATCACCATCTAGAAATGCTATGACTTTCTTTCCTGATGTCAAGTTGGTAATTGTTTCGTCAATTTTAGCTCCCTCAATAGCAATCGAGTTATCAAAGCCTGCACGCAAAAGGTTAATGACGTCAGCTCTTCCTTCCACAAGAATGATGACCGGTGAGTCGAATACCCCGGTTCCGCATGCTAGCTGCGCCTTTCCGAAAGAGGTGAGTTTTCCAGGTTTACTTGCGTCATACACATCCCGCAACATTTCTTCTCCTTCACTTATTGTCTTTGTCGCCCATTCTTGGATTATTTTCTTGGCTCTATCCACGATAACTTTTTTCTTGATAGCTCTTATGTCATCTATTCCCACTAACAGGAACTTACCCTGAAACGGTCCAACTTTATCTATGCTTTCAATTGCAGCAGATATCAATGCGGCGGTGGATATATCGGTACTCATCGGAAGCAAAGCATCCCCCTTGGTTGTATTGGATTTGGTATCAACATTTACCTCAATCCTCCCAACTTTTGATACTTTCTGTAGCTCGTTTAGATTCATCTCGGGGCCTAGTAATCCCTCTGTCTGGCCGAATATTGCGCCAATAATGTCGGCCTTCTCTACTATCCCATCAACTTCAAATTTAAGTTTAACATGATATTTTACTATACCAGTATTAGGCATTTTCAAACCCTCTTATTTGTAAATACGATGGTAAGCTTATCTTGCTTGAATATAAGTGCTTTGACATAATCCTCAATAGATTTTGGTATGATTTTTTTTCGTCCATTCGGTTTGGAAATGTTTGGAATTATTTCGTACACTCTGTCTTACTGATGGAAAATTTTGAACAACTTTTAGTTATTAATTCAAAAGTATGTCCGTTTTCCTTCACTTGGGGCTTCGACAGATAAATATTCAATTTCGGAAAAACGCAAAATATTGCACTCTGGTACAAGAAAAGATTAATTATGTGAGCTTGAGTTCACGTAGTAAAGAATGTCTGATTGGGATCTTATAACTCCAGGAATAGGACTTACATGTATTGGTATTGTTGGGGTAGGTATTTCACTTTCAGGGATTGCGCATACATTTACGGAAGGAATGCATGCTGTTAGCATTCTCACCATGTTTATCGGATTGATATTTTTGGCTGCCGGGATTTTCAAAGATGGATTTCCTACGTCAGGAAAAGCCAAATCTGCTACGTTCATTACTTTGGGTTTCCTCGTTACATTTGGTCTAGCGGCCGCCGTAACGGTTAGTACTACAATCCCCAGTATCTTTGCCTATATTGGGTTGATGATGATAATAGCAATACCTGCTACCGTACTTACTGTGGCATCATACAAAAGGACACCATACTTTAAGGCTATAGCACTGATATTTGTTGCATCGGCGGTAGTCGGTGCATCTACGTTTTATGTATTTGGCTTGGTTACACCAAAGGCTGAACAAGAAAATGATAACGTCGAGGCAAGCGAAAATCAAACCAATCCTGTTAGAAATATTACAAATCCCGTGAAATCTACTATTCTTCCCGGCTCGTCAGCACCAGGAAATCCCAGTTTTGAACCGGCCAATGTTACAGTACCAAAAGATGGAGGAATAGAGTGGATCAACAATGATAATGTTCCCCACACGATAACAAGTTTAATAGATGATGGTAAAACATTCGATTCAAAGACCATTATGCCAAATGCGACGTTCATTCTTGATGCTATGACACTTAAGGAAGCGCAATATGATTATTTCTGTACCTTGCACCCTCACATGAAGGGAAAAATAATAGTAGGGTAAAATGGATCTAGGGTGAAAGTGTAAAAAAAATTACCAAATATAATGTGAACAAGGTTTCTGATATTAA
Source organism: Nitrososphaeraceae archaeon (assembly GCA_036280615.1). Taxonomy (GTDB): domain Archaea; phylum Thermoproteota; class Nitrososphaeria; order Nitrososphaerales; family Nitrososphaeraceae; genus TA-21. The sequence goes on along the minus strand of DASUQJ010000114.1, from coordinate 36,647 downwards.
TCAAATATAAGATCGGCGTTACCAATCACTGGTGTGGAAAATTAAATATATGTCTGAAATAACATTACTAATTACTGAAAACCAAATTGACACCTTAATACGATCCACTAAAGAGGATTTCCCCAATGAGTCATGCTCTCTACTTTTGGGAAGTATAGTTGATAATGAATACCATGTCAAAGTACTAAAGAAAATGGAAAATAAGGCGCAGTCAGAATACTCGTTTCACATGGACTCCGATGAACTTATGAAAGTTTACAAATGGGCATCTGATAATGGACTGGATGTTGTTGGTGTGTACCATTCACATTTGGAGGGATCAAATCCCTCTGATACTGACCTGACTTTCATGAAGATTAATCCGGTGATATGGCTCATATATGATGTATCAAAGTCGACTTACAGGGCATTTTTGTTGGTACAAGATTGCTTGAATGAAATAAAAATTAAGATGTCTAAGGACTAAGCCTCTCAGTGTCTCTAGGATAGAGAACAACTTCTCTAATGTTTGTGGAATTAGTGAGGATCATTATGAACCTGTCAAAACCAAGACCACATCCCGAATGTGGAGGCATTCCCCATTCAAATGTTTGTAAATGATCGGAAAAACTCTTTGGGTTAAGTCCTTTTTCAAGTAACTTGTTTTTCAATCTTTCAGAATCGTGCTCTCTGGTTCCTCCAGAAACAATTTCTAAATACCCATATTGCAGGTCAAATGACTTTGAAAGCTCAGATTTTTTTTCATGTTCAAGTATGTAAAATGGTTTTAGTTTTGTTGGCCAATCAATTATGAAGTAAAATTTGGGATACATCTCACCAAGTTTTTTTAATGCAGGATCAGAAAGATCATCCCCAAATTCTATTTTTTCTCCTAGGCTTTTCAAATCCTCCAGACACTTTTCATACGTTATCCTTGGAATCTTATCAACCATAATGTCCTTTTTATTTTCAAAATATGTCATTTGTTTATCATAATGAACAAACAAATCATTTATTATTGAAAAAACTAAGTCTTGAACAATATCCATAATATCACCATATTCTAGGAATGCGGCTTCCATATCCACACTTACAAATTCTGAAAGATGTCTTACAGTATGTGATGGTTCAGCTCTAAAATATGAAGAAATTTCAAATACTCTTTCAAGCCCCAGAGTGAGTTGTTCCTTGTATAACTGTGGACTCTGGGCTAAAAATGCCTTCTTTGAGAAATATTCAAAGCCAAAAAGATCTGCGCCACCCTCAGTAGCAGTTCCAATTATTTTCGGTGTATTGACCTCCACAAACATCTTTGAATATAGGAATTTACGAGTTAAATGAAGTACATATGATCTAGTTCTAAAAATATTAGAAATCTCAAAGTTCCTCAAATCTAGGGCTCTCGAATCTAGTCTCTTATCCAATGATGATTTGACCCTTCCGGTAGGATCAATCGGGAGTGGGTTTATTGCCCTTGACAAAAGATCCACTCTTTCTACTCTAACTTCGACCTGAAAATTCTCTGCTCTGGTATCTTGAATAGTTCCATTTACCACGATAACACTTTGCCTGGGTATTTCCCTAAGACTGGATAGCAGCTCCCCAGTAAGTACTCCCTGAAAGTTTCCAGTCATGTCTCTAACGCTTATGAATCCAATTTTTCCCATATCTCTGAAATCTTCAAGCCATCCAAAGAATGTAAGATTTTGACCAATGTGGTTTTTGTCGATTGATGAAGCAAATGTTCTGTTCATAGAATACTCATGTTGCAACCTATTACCTTCCTGCGATCTCAACAACAAGTTCTACTTTTCTAATTTCATTTACAATTTTTTTTATTTTTTCAATTATATTAAAGAATTTTTCGTAATCTTTACTCTCAATAGTAACCTGCGTTACTTGGTTCCCATCCGGCAACCAAATCATGTTAGTTTTCAAAATTCTTATTGGAAAGAAGAGATTTTCTAGAAACTTTCTAATCGAGCTATTCGCTTCAACAAACCATACTTTTCCGTTGAATTCCTTTTCAACTGAACTCATTAATTTGTCATTAGAGTTTATGTGACTTACGTTTGAATCCCTTAATATAAGCACATAATCTTCATCAATCTTTTGAGATCCTATTAAATTCAAATTATCTATATCTTGATCCTTATGTGAGAGTTTGATAAGTTTGATCGAAGATTCTACGTCAATAATGGATAGTTCCCCATTTTTCAACCTGCTTTCACATTTTGGACACAAAACTCCTGTCTTGGCATCAAATATGCAAATGGGTACTTTCAACTAATCATCAAGGTTGTCTAATATTTTTACCATATATATGTCCAATAGGTGTGGATAGACCAAATTAGATTCTATAAAATAGATACTTATACGGTTAAGATCGATTAAGACTTGTTTGAATTTTGCTCTTACCGTAAATAGTTTGAGTGTTTATTATTTATCCCATTTTGGTACAGTTAAGGCTGTTGATGATGTTAGTTTTAGTGTTGAAAAAAATCAGTCTATAGGAATTGTGGGTGAATCTGGATGTGGAAAGAGTACATTAGGAGCAGCCCTTTTACGATCAGTTCCATACCCTGGCAAAATCGTTCATGGTCAAATTATTTTAGATGGTCAAGACATAACCAAGATATCAGATGATGAATTTGATAAAAAGATCAGATGGAAGAAAATTTCAATGATCTTTCAAGGAGCCCTTAATTCCTTAGACCCAGTATTTACTGTTGGATCACAAATGAAGGAAATCTTGAAGCAACATGGTTACTCTACGGACGACCTGCAAGTAATTGCAGATTCTTTGAAGAGCGTTCTCTTAGAGCCTAGCGTTACGAAAAAGTATCCTCATGAATTGAGCGGGGGTATGAAGCAACGAATTTCAATAGCAATGGCATTGTTACTGAATCCCGAGATATTGGTTGCAGATGAACCCACTACCTCCTTGGACGTTATGGTACAATCTCAGATTATCAACCTCCTAAAAAAATTAAAAAGAGATCGCAATATGTCAATAGTATTCATTTCCCATGACTTAGGAGTAATATCAGAAGTATCAGAAACCATAGCTATAATGTATCGTGGACAAATAGTTGAGTTGGGAAAATCCTATGAAATTTATAAAAACCCAAAGCACCCTTACACGGAAAAACTTGTGACATCAATTCCGAATATTAAAAATAAGGAAAAAACACCACAAGACCTGGACGAAAAATCACAAGATCCAATGAGAAGAGAGACGGGATGTAAATTCTATGATGGTTGCCCTTATGCAAAAGAAAAATGTCGTAATGATCCACCCGTGATAAATGACAAAGACGGGTATATTCGCTGTTGGTTATACGAGTAGACATTAAGTTTTGTCTATTGAATTAAGTTATTTTTCATACGGATTCTCTAGGTGTGAAGAGGATGCAAAAACCTAAATCATAAGAATTTTAAACTCCATTTATTTAATAGTCTACGGAATATGAAAATTACACTTTCTGCAATAAAAGCGGATATTGGAGCCATTGGTGGCCATACTAGACCGAGTGATGAATTAGTAGAAGAGGTAAACAGAGTAGTAAAAGAGAACTCTAAATTGTTACTGGATTATTACATTGGATATACCGGAGATGATATACATATTATTATGACGCATACGAGAGGAACGGACAGCAAAGAAATTCATAAAATGGCATGGGACGCATTCACCGAAGGAACTAAAATTGCAAAGGATCAGGGTTTGTATGGAGCTGGACAAGATTTGTTGAAAGACGCTTTTTCGGGGAATGTGAGAGGCATGGGTCCCGGGGTCGCTGAAATGGACATAGAAGAAAGGCCTAGTGAAGTCTTTTGTGTTTTTGCTGCTGATAAGACCGAACCGGGTGCTTTTAATTTTCCATTGTGGAGAATGTTTGTAGATGCAAGGAGCAGCACAGGTTTGTTGATAAACGAAAAATTGGCAGAGGGAGTTAAGTTTCGAATAATGGATGTCATGACAGGCAAAGTTGCGGGCCTAAAATTATGGCAAGATAAGCCAGAATTAGAAACCGCTTTGATGTATCCTGGTAGGTATGTGGTGCACTCGATTTTATCATCCGAAGGAGAACAGATAGTTTCTGCATCAACCGATAGATTGCATAACATAGCAGGAACTTATGTTGGTAAGGATGATCCTATTGCAATAGTCAGAACTCAGAAAAATTTTCCTGCGACAGAAGAAGCAGGAAGCGCATTCAATAATCCTCATTATGTTGCAGGAAATACAAGAGGAAGCCACCACATGCCATTAATGCCTGTTAAGCTCAATTCTCCCGCCAGTTTGAATTATGCCATTCCAATTGTATCGTGTCTTGTGTTTAGTATGCATAATGGCCTTTTTACTGGACCGCATGATGGTTTTGGAACGTCAGATTGGGATCTGCAAAGGCTATGGGCTTCAGAAAGAGCAATGATTATGAGAAATCAAGGATTTATTCATCCCGCTACACTCGTTCCGGATGAGCTTGAATATAACAAGGGTTACGAAGCCAGGATGGAAAAACTAAACAGCAAGTTTGAAGATCTGTCCTAAAATTTATTATGAATTCTTTTGCAAATCCACTAGTAATAAATCTCAAAAATTACAATGAGATATCGGGAGATAATTCAATAAAGATTGTTGAAGATGCAAAGAACGTATCACTGTTGAATCATAAAGAAATCATCATTGCCCCACCGCTTTCTAGTATTTTGACCCTATCCAAAATTAAAGTTCCAATAGTAAGCCAACATGTAGACGATGCATCCCTCGGGGCGACAACGGGTTTTATCATACCTGAAATTGTAAAATCTTATGGGGCTGTAGGTTCGATAATCAATCATAGTGAACATAAAATAGAACATTCACAAATTAGAAATTTAGTAAGACGCCTACGTGATTTGAATATGATTTCGATTGTTTGTGCTGATGATTTAAGAGAAGTGGAAGCACTGTCGCAATTTTCTCCGGATTTTCTAGCCATTGAACCTCCTGAACTTATCGGGAAAGGGATTGCGGTATCAAAGGCGAATCCTTCAATCATAAAGGATTCTGTACAAGCGGTTAAGGGAATTTCTTCAACGGTTAAGGTCCTTTGTGGAGCTGGTATCGTTGATAAAACCGATGTAGAGAAAGCTATTGAACTTGGGGCAGAAGGTATATTGATTTCTAGTGGAGTAGTAAAATCACCCTCATGGTATAACAAAATTCTAGAGTTATCTTCAGTTCTAAAATAAATTTAAGAAATAAAATTTGAAGGAATTGTTCCTCATACGCCTATTTCCTTTGCTATCTTTACTATTTTCTTGCCGTCGTTAGTTAGTTTATTGAACACTTTGTTTTTGACAGTCTTTCGATCAACTAATCCACGCTTTTGTGCCTTAAGAAGAAGCTTATGTCCATATCCATAGGCACCCAACTTTGTTAAAAGTTCTCTAGTTGGATATTCTCTGCCGGAACCAATTGTCTTTAGTAACTTTACTAACGCCTTTTCTTCAACAAGGATTTTTAACAGTCTTGTGTCTTTCATCGAGCATTAATTATGTACAACTAATTATATAATTGTTACACTTTACTAGATACAAATATCCCTACATTTTGCTTTATTGTAAGCCAGGCAGAGCGAAGTCCTCAGCTTATTTAGGAACTTCTATTGTCATGAATAATATAACGTTCTGCTATATTATACGTTTATATTGTAGGTAAAGAACGTTATTGAATAATATCAATAAGTCAAGAATATAAATCTACTTAAAATTTTAAAATAATACTAAATCAAATCCATCATTAGCAGGTCCGCATAATCAGATACTATACTGAAGATAGTATTCAAGGGAACATTATTTTATCCAGGATCCCAAATAAGTTTTGAATTCTAACGTGATGGTGACAAGTAGGACTTTTTACCAAATTTCGACATAGCTTACCATCCTTTTATATCATCGCTAGGCACATTTTAGATAGTGGCAATAATGCTAACCATTTAACACACATATTCTAAATACGGTTCCATAATTGATTCTTCTTACTAAACTAAACATTTATACATTCTTATTTAAGAAACAAAAATACGTTTTTTCCTCGTAACTCTGAATGTTATTTGAATAATTAAATAATTTCGATGCTAGTTGATAATAATCCAAGGAATTTCTAATTTCTAGAAAAACTATTGATAATAAAAGAAGCTGCTAGAGTAGAGTAAAGAATGGCTTTAGAAAACATCAAACATGTTAGAAATAATGAATCCTTAGAATCAAACCCAGCTAATAAATTGCAATGTACTCAATGTCAAAACCATACTCTTGTTTTAGACGTACTCTCAAGTGAATATGTTTGTAGTACTTGTGGTTGTGTTTCTAACGAAAAAATCTATAATAACGATCTGACTTATTTCGACAAAGGAGAATACAAGGATAAATCTCGTATAGGGATGCCAGAATCGTTGACAATCAGTCACAAGGGACTTTCTACATTAATTGGACTAAATGACACTGATGGACGAGGCAAAATGCTCGATCCCGTCCAAAAAGAAACGATTCAAAGATTAAGAACATGGAATAATAGATCTCAGCTTAATGATTCAATCTCAAGGAACTTAGATAAAGCATTAAAATATCTGAATAATTTTGGCGACAAGCTTTATCTGAGTCCTGCCGTTATGGAAAATGCAGCATACATATATCGCAAAGCTGCAATGCGAAAGTTGGCGAAAGGAAGATCTACCGTTTCCCTTGTTGCAGCCTCCATATACGCAGCTTGTAGGGAAATATCAATACCAAAAACAATATCAGATATAGCCAACGTTTGTAATATTCCAAGCAAGGAAATAATGTCGCATTATAAATTGATCCTAAAGGAACTATCATTAAAGATTCCTGTTATTCAAGGAATTGATTATGTAACCCTTATTTCAAATAGATTAAAGCTTACAGAAAAGACGAAAAGGGAGGCCATAAGAATTTTTTCACTTGTCCAACATAGCAGAATTTCAATAGGAAAAAATCCACGTGCTTTTGCCGGAGCTATTATTTACATTGCTTCACAGGACTGCAATGAATTTTTGCGCCAGGTTGAAGTGTGCCAGGTGGCTGATATTTCCACGGTTTCTTTAAGGAAAAGATGCAAGGAAATAAAAGCGATTTTAGACGGTCAACAATAGGGCAATGTAAAAATTACGCCCATTTTTTTTTCAAAACTAGTTTTATTATTATATTCTAAAGTAGCATTTTATGGAAAAATTTTTCATATACAAACAAAGGATTATAACATATAATAGATCAGAATCTCTAACTAAGAATGGTTCCAGAAAGATGTTCTATAGTGACCAAGGGGCGAATATGTACTCTGCCTCCCTCTCATATTGTTTCCATATTATCAAAAAATGAAGAATATATGATTGGTTTAGTTTGTAGCGATCATATTTTGTTGATGAAATCCAAAACAGTTTCAATGCAGAAGTCTGGAAAAATAGACAATGGAAGAATAAAATTTCAAAAAATAAAACCAGTCATGACAGATTGTTTACTTAATCAAAACAATATTGACCATTCTGGCAATTGTGTATAACAAAAATCATATGATTTTTTAGAGCAAAATTTAATCAAACATTCATTAGTCTTATTTTATGGAACAAGAATGGGATATATAAATAGAATAAAACGTCATTCTAATTTTAGTAGTTGAATTTTGTCATTTAAGTTTCTATTTAATAGTTTCACTCCAGTTATATCGTATAACTTCAGTTATTGGGCAATGAAAAATAGAAGTAAGTACGGGGTCATAGCAGCAATTCTGAGATCTGCAATCAGAGAAGAAACAAGAACAAAAATAATGTATAAGGCGATGTTAAGTAATGACCAGTGTAGAAACTATATTGATTCCCTATTGAATTTTGGGCTTATAATGGAGCATAATAATGGAACAAAGATGGTTTATAAAGTTACAAACAAGGGAAGCACATTTCTAGACTATTATGAACAAATGATGCATCTGCTACCTATGTCACTAGATGAGAGATCTGAGGAAGAATCCTACGGCATAAAGCTACAAAACATGATCTAATTGGATCTGAGGAACTGAATTAACAACCTTTATACCAAATAATGCTGAAGCGGGTGTCAAACACTTCAAGAAAAGAGTTCCACATATTAGTATAAATTTGAGGTGGATATCTGATAGTGAGTAATATCTTTTTAGATTATTATTTGAATTTAGAATTAGAAATGAAAGTTCAAATTTACTTTTAATGAATTTACAACAATCATTGATATCAGAAGTACCTGATACGAAATTATCTAAGGATTTTGATTCCACCATAGCGACTATTTTTTCCAGATTTTCCAGTCCTGAAACTGCTTTATCGACATACTTGTAGAAATTATTTTTTCGTTTTATTCTATCCTGAGCAGTCGTTTCTGTTGAACGAAGTTCATCCATCACGTGTAATTTGTTGTTTTGATTTTTTGATTTGTGCATATCTGTCAAAACATCTTTGAATCCAGAATCCAAGAGTAGAGAGTAACGCCTTCTTGAAAAATTATAGAATAAATCGTTCAAAAATAATACTATTACATCATTTGATATAGTGTCTTCCTTTTCAATGGTTATCAATCCTCTTTGTGGTAAAGTTCTTCCAATGTAATTGTCAAAATCCCGATATCCTGTTTGCAACAATTGAGTAGAATAGTCTGTTTCTTTTGTAATCTTGTCTCTCTTAGTGATCCTAAACTCCCTAGGATCGTAACCATCAAAACATCGCAATATTCTATCTTTTAGAGTAAAGAAATAGACTGATCTCTTGATTGGAATTCCCCTTAATTTTTTGAGAAATAAACTTCGAGTCCGTATGCCATCATTAAGTTCATAATTCAATTCTACAACACCGTCCACGATATATTCTAGACTGGATTCTACTGATTCCTCACTTGTAAAAATTAATTTTGCCTTAGCTCTTTCTCTCCATGTTTGGAGTACTCTTTCATTGTTTAATCGGGCCTCTCTATCCATTAATGAAGCAACAGAATCCCAGCTATCAATTATTATCACAGGGTTCTTAACATCCATGAGCTGATTAGTTATCCTCTCAAATAGTGATTCAGGCTCGTCCAAGCGAGCATCTTCAAAAGCTGAAAGATTTTGTCCGACATCTGGACTGTCAATATCTTTATTTGGTTCTTTAATGAATTTTCGTAGCCACGGATAGTATTCGAACATTTGTTTTGGAGAAGACCTGGTAGAAATATAGAAAAAATTGTTTTTAGCTTTTAATGATCGTAGAATACTTAGAGAAAACGTAGTTTTTCCTGTTCCCGATAGACCCTTAACAAGTAAGGAGTATGTATCATTTTTCAGAAATTCTCCAAGTTCTGATGGAATATCATGAAGGCTATGATTAGTTCTGTTATCTATATTGTCCATATCTGTTCTTCATCGATTTGACATTACTCACACTTATAGATATTTAATAAATCTCCTAGATTCTTATTCTTGATTCTTATACATTTATCAATATTGTATCAAGGTCGGACTAATCTCACGATCTCTATCGGCCAATAGAATTTACTGCAAGAGGATTTATTTTGATTTTTCTAATTCATTTTTTCTTGTATTTTTATTTCTTTAGTTTAATGTCTCGAAATTGTTCATATGAATCCAAGGTAATGAGTTTTGGTGGTGGCTTCAATACTTTAAAATAAAGTAAACTTCTGATTTTGAACATGGTAATAATTGAAGCTGAGAATAATATTTCATCATTGAAAACTCAACTATTGGTGGATTATGTATTCACAGATCAAGTTTCATCCTTGTCACTTTCAGATATTACCCCTGATTTTGATCCTATGATAAGAGAGATTGTTGAAACGAGAGAATTTACAGCCAAGGAGGGATCAATATGTGTCATCCACAATACCGTGGGATCTAGCATAAAACGAGTTTTACTTTTAGGAATGGGAGATAAGAAAAATTTAGATCCTGAAAAAACCAGGAATTTGACTGGTAAAGTAGTCAATAAATCAAAAGAATTGTCCATAAACGAATTCGTACTGGTTCCCTTTAAGGAGATGGATAAAGATCACTTATCGGCTATAGTAGAGGGAATCAAATTATCGGACTATTCGTTTAATAACTACAAGAAGATTGAAGATGGCACTGATCTAAATCAAGTTAGGATCCTGATTGGAAAGGATCTAGATACTAATCAAAATGCTATCAGAAACTCCTCAGTGTTATCTGATGCAGTGATATTCACCCGCGATATTAGTAATTTGCCTCCCAATGACTGTTCGCCAAAAGTCCTTGCAAATTTCTCAGAGAAACTATCAGAAAATAAGAAAACCAAGGTAAGAGTGATTGAGAAGGACGAGATGGAATCCTACGGGTTTGGAGGGATCCTGGCCGTAGGTAGAGGAAGTTCTAGCTCTCCTAAACTAATAGTAATAGAGTATTCTGGTTCAACAAAAAACGCCAGGCCAATTGTGATTGTTGGCAAGGCTGTTACGTTTGACACTGGAGGAATTTCGATCAAGCCTTCTGATAAAATGGAGGAGATGAAGTATGACAAATGTGGAGGATGCAATGTAATTGGAATAATGAAAGCTGTGTCTGATCTTAATTTCGATATAAACGTAATTGGTATAATACCAGCTGTAGAGAACATGCCGTCAGGTAACTCATACAGACCTGGCGATATAATCAGGATGTATAACAGTAAAACTGTAGAAGTTTTAAACACTGATGCAGAAGGTAGAATAATTCTTGGAGATGCACTTGCTTTTGCAGTGAAAACGTTTGCACCCCGAGCGATAATTGACATGGCAACCTTAACAGGGGCGGCGGTAATAGCCCTTGGTTCAAATGTAGCAGCACTAGTAGGAAACAATAAAGAATTGGTAACGAAAATTCTTGAGTATTCCAAACAAACTGGTGAGAAAATTTGGGAACTTCCACTTTTTGAGGATTACAAAGAACAGTTGAAAAGCTCTAGTGCAGATATGAAAAATATTGGAGGAAGAGGAGCGGGAGCTATTACTGCTGCGGCATTTTTATCCAACTTCGTTGAGGATACCCCTTGGGTACATTTGGACATTGCTGGGACAGCCTGGAACCAGGAGGGCACCAAGGAGAAAACATATAATCCGAAAGGAGCTACTGGTTTTGGTATCAGAACAATTATCAAATATATTGCGAGCCACAATGCAGAGCAAGAATGAATACAAATACTACAGCGTAACTAGCAATTACGATATCCTTGCCAATTCTTCAAATTAAAGAAATAATTGATTTATTAGGAGTGGATAATATAAAATGTAGAATTGGACGATATGATTCTGATATACCACAACGATACAGACCGTATTTTGAAAAATGGTTGGCTAATAGAGACGGATTTATCCGAATGCTTTCAGGAAGTATCGATTACGTTGGTTCAGAAGATGTTGTAAGAATGGGACCTTTTCATAATATCTATTGTCTTGTGCAAAATCAGTACTTAGTTGAAAACGATCTTAATCATCAAAATCTTTTGAATTCAAAACTCTGGTATAGTTTGAATGATGGGATCGTGGATGAAGCAGGCTGGAGTGGCAGTATTTTAGCATCTAGATTGACAAAAGACCAGCACAATAGCAATTTTTTATTTCAGAGCTTAAAGTCAGAAGTCACGAGAACTGTTTCAGTTCGTGTAGTTAACATGGCTTGCTTAATTGAATGCAGAATCTGGCATCCAAGGGAATTTGTCTTTCTTTATGAATTTCTTGATAATATAGCCATGAATATACAAGACTTGCTTTCGGAAGTGCATGTTGGAGAAAATATCACCCGCTAAACAGCATTTGGTAGGACAGATCGGAAAGTCATGATACTAAAATACCAGCACTGCTGCTTCCCAACCACTCACGTAGATCAGTAACACAGCAGCGATAACAGGTTTGACTTCCGGGTTCGGAATGGGACCGGGTCGCACCCTATTACTATGGCCGGCTTGATCATGTAAAGCAATTGGGCATAATTTAATGTTGCCTTGCTTATGCTACCTAATATGATAGATGATGCATAAATGTGCTAAACTTTCTATCAAAACTAAAGGTTCAATAACATAATGTCATTTCGATATCATTGTCAAGTTTAAGAGTGAAAATGACTAAGCACATTAATTCCATCATTGTGCCGCTAATTCCCAATCATACTTTTCACTGCTATCTTTTGTTTCGGAATTCTAACATTCTATTATAAATTACTGATTGAGCCGAATCGAGATTTGCTCAAAATCCACAATAATCATTTGGTCATCAGAGTCATCATTGAAACGAATGATAGTATAGATATGATTCTTTTTCCACAAAGCACCAACTATAGCAAGTGGAACGAAAATTAGGCCAAGAGCAACTACTCTCAAGATCGAAATTCTCCTTTCGGTTATGTTTTCAATGTTTTCATAGATCCATATGGGATAACTAGTTTGGGAGTGTCAATCTCTATTCTTTCTTCATAAAAGTACATTCTGGTACCCGAAGGACTGGGATATGCTTTGTGACCGCCCATATATTTAATATAATAAAAATGTGGATTGTCTGGAGTATGGGGTCTATGTCTCTCTCCTCCCTTATTTGTCTGGCACCTTGGGTCATTACGGTAAGGATATACCCCAGTAGTATCAAATGACCTTTCAGCGGTCGCATCTTTTAGGATGATTCTCTCATTATGGGCTTCGTGTCTCTCTCCATTCCGGTTCCTCTCGCACCTTGGGTCATTGCAATAATTTTCACCAAAGTAGACGCTCGTTGGTTTGTCAGATATTACGTGTACCCTATGTCTCTCTCCATTCCGATTCCTCTGACACCTTGGGTCATTACAGTATGGATCACCCATCTTAAATTTCTCAATAACCTGATACTTTTTAGTATTTCTAGAAATATAACATTCCATTACAAAAATAATCGAATAAGCGATAAAACTAGTAGTATCCAATTGATTACGGCATCAACATCAACAATTATAATATATCCACTCATAAGTTATAGTATCGTTACAAATGAACTCTAATTCTACTCACAGAGTAGCCGTGTTGGACGAAGAACTCTGTCAACCAAAGAAATGTGGATTGGAATGTATAGTATATTGTCCCGTAAACAAAACAGGCGGAGAATGCATTGTTCAAAGACCTGAAGATGGGAAAGCAGTAATTTCTGAAGAATTATGTACTGGGTGTGGAATCTGTATTAAGAAGTGCCCATTTGATGCAATAGTAATTGTTAACCTGGCAAAAGAAATTGGAGATCACAAAATACATCAGTATGGTATAAATTCATTCAGACTTTACCACATTCCTTTACTAAAAAAAGGTTCAGTAGTAGGACTTTTGGGGAGAAATGGAATCGGGAAGTCCACACTATTGAATATTTTATCTGGAAATATTAAGCCAAATTTAGGTAATTATGATTCTGAGTTAGAATGGGATGATATAATAAAGAATTTTCAAGGAACAGAGTTGAAGCCTCATTTTGAAAAAATTTCCTCCGGTAATTTACGCACGTCAATCAAACCTCAAATGGTTCAATTAATTCCCAAGGCCTTTAAGGGAACAGTGCGAGAGCTTTTGAAAAAGTATGATGAAAGAGGTATGACCGATTTGATAACTGATCAACTATCACTCAATAAGTCACTTGATCGCTCACTCTCTGAATTGAGTGGTGGAGAATTACAAAGATTGGCAGTTGCGATAGCCACGAATAAGGATGCAGACTATTATTTCTTTGATGAACCTTCATCATATAACGATATTTATCAGCGTCTAGCTGTTGCGAGAACCATAAAGCAACTCGCAAGCGACGGCAAAAGCGTAATGGTAGTAGAACATGACCTGACTCTGCTTGACTACCTTTCAGACTATATTCATATCTTGTATGGGGAACCAAGCGCGTATGGAATCGTTGCGCCAATACAAGGTACTCGAGTGGGCATAAACGCCTTTTTGGATGGTTTCATTCCGGCAGAAAATATTAGATTTAGAGAAAAATCATTCAAGTTCGATGGTTCGAACAGAAATGAGGAATTAATAGTTGATAGACCACTGACAAAGTTTTCTGATTTAACAAAGTCATTTACATCCTTTAAGCTAAATGTTTCTCATGGAGAAATAAGAGAAGGAGAAATAGTAGGCCTAGTAGGAGCTAATGCATTGGGAAAGACCACATTTATGAAAATGATAGCAGGTATAGAAAAAGCAGAGAGTGGAGAAATAGATATTCAGGCAAGTTTATCATACAAACCACAATATTTGCAAAATGACTATGATGGTAACATTGAATCCCTCTTGAATGTTGCGTATCAAGGACCGATTGAAGGTTCCACGATGGAACAGCAGATCGTTCTGCCAATGGGTATCAAAAAACTTTATGACAAGAGAGTAGATACGTTGAGTGGTGGAGAGCTGCAAAAAGTCGCCGTTTGTTGTTCTCTCATAAGACCGGCAGATATCTATGCTTTGGATGAACCTTCTGCATTCTTAGATGTGGAGGATAGGATTAATATTGCAAAATTTCTTCACAGATTTGTAAAATCTCAGGGAAAATCCGCAATAATTGTTGATCATGACATGCAATTAATAGATTTGGTCGCCGATTCACTGATTATCTTTTCTGGAAATCCGGGAGAACAAGGATTTGCTGGATCCCCAATAAAGAAAGATGTTGGAATGAACAAGTTTCTTGAGAACTTGTCCATAACGTACAGACGTGATGAAAATACAGGACGCCCAAGAATAAATAAATTGGGTGGAAGATTGGACAAGGCTCAAAAAAATTCCGGAGATTTCTACAAGAGGACTTGACGGATTAATCAAAAATGGCAAAAATGTTAAAAGAAGTATTGCAAGAAAAACTTGATATTACAGAACTCGAAGAGATGTCTTCTTCATTTGATATCATAGGTACTATTGCAATAATTAAAATTCCAGAAATGCTATCCTCAAAAAGGAAATTGATCGCAGACACGTTGATTGAGGAAATTAAACCAGTAAAAACGGTATTCTGTCAAGTATCAGCAATTGAGGGAGATTTTAGGCTGCGGAAGTTGGAATTGATATCTGGTGAAAATACACCAATTACCATTTATAGGGAACATGGGTGTACTTTTAAAGTAGATGTAATCAATACTTACTTTTCGCCAAGACTCTCAACCGAACGACTGAGGATATCGAAATTGATTGAACCAAATGAAGTGATTGTAAATATGTTTGGAGGTGTGGGAACGTTTTCGATCATAATATCACATAGTAACAAGTCGTCTAAAATTTATTCTATAGATTCAAATCCTATGGCTCATGACATATGCAGACAGAACATTGAGATAAATAAATTGACTGGTAAGGTTATTCCTATTCTTGGTGATGCTAAGGTGGAGATATACAACAAACTTAGAGGGATTGCTACCCGGGTGTTAATGCCATTACCGGAAAAAGCACGAGATTTTGTAGATGCTGCAGTAAGTTCACTTGCAAATAGCAAAGGTATTGTGCACTATTTTTCTCATGTGGGGGCAGATAATAAGAAAAATGCAATGCAGAGTGGAATCAAGGATACTTCAGACTCATTTAGAAACTTTAACCACATGATTAGAAATATCAGAGTCGTAAGAGAGGTAGGACCTCGATTTTATCAAATTGTCTCTGATGTAGAAATAATCTAATTAAAACTCATTTGTCGGGAGGTGCAGAAGCCATTGTGTAACCCATCCAAATGAGCACGGTCATCAGAATTCCAACAATGATCATTAATGTCAACTTTATCACAAGAATATCCAAATGTGTAAATAACAATAAATATGAAAAAAATATGAAAAATATTGACGGAATTACGAGTAATATTAGCCCAATTATCTTGTTCTGTCTCATAATAGTAGTTGCACCCGATTTATCCCACTCATGATAATTCTATCGCCATCAAGTAGGCATCTTCCCCATCTCTATAGTAAGATTTCAGCTTTGACCTCACCTTAAAATTTAGTTTTTCGTACATTTTTATTGCTGCTGAATTGCTAACCCTTACTTCCAGATAGACCTCTTCTGTTCGTCTTGACACAAGTCCATTAATTGCTTCTTCCATCAGTATGGTGCCAACCCTCTTCCCTCGATGTTCTTCTAGTATAGCAATGGAAACTACATGTCCCTTTTTTACAAAACCTAACTTTCTAAAATTCGAAAATCCAAATTCAATCTTGCACATTACATATCCGATGATTTTTCCATCAACTTCTGCAAGAATAAATGATTCAGGTAATTCTTTAAGGATTGATTCAAAAAAATATTCAGTATAATGTTCAGGGAGTGAGTTCAAGTTAATCTCTATTACCGAATGTAGGTTCTCTGGACCGCATCTGTAGAAGACATAATCTCCATTTTTGCGTAAGCAGCTCTGCAAATTATCAAATAAATGATTTTTAATTATTTTAACTTTCGGGTTTCCATGAAACATAGTTTGTACTAATTGTCAAATTTAGTCAATGCTTTTTGAATATTGCAATATTTGGATCTTGGATTATTGAAATCCTATGACTTTTTCCATTCATTTCAAGTATTTTATCGGCTGCTTCTTGAATATTAGAAAACACCTCAAATCCAAATATTTCCTTCAGGTAATACTTTGGTAACGCAGAAAGGATGGCTATATTATATTTTTCTTTCAGTTCATTGATAAACATGATATGTTCCAATCCTTCAAGGTATGTAGAATTCTTGTAGTCTTCCAGTTTTATTTCTCCATAAGCAAATTTTTCAATTGCTTTAACTCCAAATCCCTTATTATTTTCTGAAATAATTACTACTATCGCATTCCTTCTGAGAACATTGACTGAATTCCACAATAAATCCAGAGAGCTTGATAAAGTTAAACTTGAATTTGTATCAATATTCGTCCCCACTATCAGAGATTTTAGCTCTTGTTCATTTTCTATCACGAGGCTATCAAGATTCTCAATTGCGCTATTAAAGGACTGGAGTATTTCGCCATAAAAAAAATTGTTAATTCCGCTATTATTCGAAATAATTTCAACAGACATTGCATTCATCCCTTCACATATCTTGTTTGCAATTTCAAGAGGAGGCCCGATCACCGCCGGATGAGGAAAATTATCTATTCGAGATTGGAAAGCTTCATTCATCTTTTCCTGCTCAAATTCGCGTAGGAGAGTGATAGGAGTTCCACAATAACCAAAAAAAGGGTCAATGTTTGTTTTTGAAATAAAAATAGTGCTTTTTTCATTTATGCGTTTATGAAAATGATCACTATTCTTTTCAAGAAGACCAATATTTTGGTTTTGTATTCTGTTCGATAATTGTCTTCTGGTCTTCGGAATTGATTCAATAGATATTTTAAATCCTCTCATCTCAGTCAGGGCAATTAACCTAGAGGTAAGTTGAACTGTAGAATTCGACGCATCTAGAGGCACAAGTGTCGTAGTATCAGTAATAGGGATAGACTCAATCTGTTGATCTAAAGTTTCAGTATTACGTGTATCAAATCTTGAATTTTCAATAAGTGAAAGATTCTCCACTTTGAGATCTACTATGATGTCAGTACTACCATAATTAAGCCATAATTCAGGCATTTTCGAATCGAATCATGAGAATACGCCAATGATTAAAAGAAAGTTTAACCTTCATAGATCATTAGATTTTTTTCTTCAAGTAAATCATGTAAATTGTGAACCGCCCTGTATACTTCTGATTCTTTTTTGGCTCCAGTACATACTAATTTTCCACTCGCAAATAGAAGGATGACTGTTTTAGGATCAAGCATCCTGTGAATCAGACCTGGAAATTGTTCAGGTTCATACATACTTCGAGGCAATACTCGCGCAGCAAGTTCTAAATGGATTTTGCCGCCTAGACTTGCGGAGGCTACAATATTCTGTATTTCTATTTGTGGTTCATTTTCAATAGGAATACTGCCTTTTCGCAGTTTTTGTACCACGTTTTTTACTGCCTTAATTGCCTGTTCTTCTGATTTTGCTCCAGTACATACCATTTTTCCCGAACTGAAAATTAATGTTGCAGTTTTGGGTGATTTCAGTCTAAACACAAGTCCCGGAAATTGATCTGGGTGGTATTCGACATCAGGAAATATTTGAGTTATTAAATTAAGATTTACAGTTTGATTGACAGTGGCAGAAGCAACAACATTCTCTATGCTGACAATGGGCTTAGTTTCAGGCATACTAGGTTCGCTTTATAAATGGAAGTATATATACATGTTTGGAACACCAGTCAAAT
This sequence comes from Nitrososphaeraceae archaeon, assembly GCA_036280615.1. Lineage (GTDB taxonomy): Archaea > Thermoproteota > Nitrososphaeria > Nitrososphaerales > Nitrososphaeraceae > TA-21. The sequence continues at coordinate 18,399 of DASUQJ010000114.1, read as the reverse complement.
TACGCAGCATATAGAAATGCCGAGTAGAATAATTCAAAATTATAACCGCATTGTTAGAGTAATTTAAGTTCGGACGTCACTTTATCAATAATATCAGATGGAGCAGGTCCAATCCCAATACATGTCAGAGTACCCATGGGAATTTGGGTCAGACCCCTATCCTGTACCGTGACTGACGGAATTCTGAGTTCTTCAGCATCACTTTGTATCTGGAGGAGTTCTTCCAAGCTGTTTACTTTAACAACTATCTTGGGTTGTCCTTCGTTGAACCAACTTCTTAGCCATAATTTATTCAATTTTCTGGATTTTTCAACGCCAAGGACGGCTGCATGACCAACCTGAGATGCTATTTTGCCTATGCCCATGCGAAGATCTTTTCTTACAACAATAACTTGTTTAAATTCCACTACAGGTTAGTTAATAAAATGATGAAATAATTGTTTCCTTATAGGATATGGAATTCTGTGATGTATTGATTGCGGGCGGGAGCGTAGGAGGACTTACAACAGCAAGGGAATGTGCATCAAATGGGCCGTCCACAATTGTTATAGAAGAAGATCATGAAATTGGAACGCCAGAACACTGTGGAGGAATGGTCAGCCTAGGGGGGCTGCAAAAATTAGGTCTTATAGTGGACTCTAATAACTTTCAAAATGCCGTCTCAAAGGCGAGGATTAGTTCCAAATCTACTAGTTTTGAGATACCCGCTGAAAAACAAAATGTTATTGTAGTGGATCGCAGGGGGCTGGACAAACAAATTGCTAAACAAGCACAAGACGCCGGTGCTGAAATACGAACTAGATGTTCTTTTAAGACCCTGTCCAAGAATCAGTCCACTTATATCGTGAAGACCTCAGATGGAGAAATTGAATGTAAATACTTCGTTGATGCAAAAGGGTTGGGTTCTCTGAAGGATGCGAGTAATAATGGCATTTTGGCTTCTGCACAATTTGAAATATATGCGAATTGGATTGATGGTAAGACCGTAGAGATTTTTCTTGATTCTGATAAATATCCGGGTTTTTTTGTTTGGATAATTCCTACAGGTGAAGGGAAGGGCAAAATAGGTGTTGCAGGAAAAGGAATTAACACCCTTGTTGCATTGAATGAATTCATAAACTCTAGGGGAAAGAAATATTCCATAATCAGGAAAATCTTTGCGCCCATTTGGATTGGAGGTCCAAGACCTCCTTTTGTCCAAGAGAGAACTCTAGTTGTTGGAGATGCCGCTGGCCAAACTAAACCAACGACGGCGGGAGGAATTTTCAGTTGCGGAATGGCGGGTATCCTAGCAGGTGATGCAATTTCTAAAGCAATAGAAAAAAATGATAATGCGTTGCTATTCGAATATGAGAAAAGCTGGAAATCTATGTTTTGGAAGGAATTCAATGCTATGTTGCTTGCAAGGAGGTTACTGGAAAGGCTGGATAATAAGTCAATTGATTCAATTTTCTCCTCATTGTCAAAAAGGGCGATTAATGATGTTTCTAATTTTTCAGATTTTGATTTTCATTCTAGTGCCCTAGATCTTTTTCTTAAAACTAGAATAGCTACTAATCTAACAAAAATATTGATTGGTAATGAATTTCGGAGAGTTTTCAGTACCAAGAAGGACAGTTAAGATATCGAGGTTCTATCGATATATAGTTTAACTTTGGGTGGAAAACAATTCATGTGCAATTTAAGCAAGATATAAATTCGGATTAATGAATGAGCTTTTTGTGTCAAAATCATTACAATTGCCTGTTTGTACTTCCTGTAGCAGGCCAATAATTGCAAATGACGAATGTGTAAAATACTACTGCCCCAATTGCGGTTATGTATTAATTTGGCGATGTCAAAGTTGCAGACAATTTGCTAGGTCATACAAGTGTATTGGGTGTGGGTTTGAAGGTCCATAATATTGACTAAATTAGTTGCAAGAATTAAGATTCTTCCTTCTGAATCAGATTCGGACATAGATTCAATTCCTAAAATTTTGAATGAAACGCTTCCAGAAAAGTTCAAACTATTAGTACATAAAAAAGAACCAATAGCTTTTGGACTATATTCCGTTCTGGCTGATTTTACACTAGATGACGCAGAGGGTCAAATGGAATTATTAGAAGAATCTATAAGAAAAGTAGAGGCAGTAGGCGAAATAGAAGTAATAAACGTAAGCAGACAGTCAGTCAATATAAAATAAGAAAACAGCAATTATCTATGTACCCACTATACTGGTACTAAGAACCATATGATTTTGATATTTTGGAATACGTTATTAAAACCTGTAGTAGAATAGAGAATCAAATGCGAGTGACATAAAAATAACGACCAAGTATGGTGCTGTTATCTTGTATGCCTTCCATGCAAAATCGGGATTTGGATACTTTGTTAATTTATAATGGTATACAAGCATCAATGACCCTGAAATTGCCGCAGTAATAAAATACAGCACTCCTAAACCGAAAAGATATAATGATAATGAGTAGGGTAACAGAATAGCAGTGTTCGCAAAAATATATCCTGCTGTTTTTTCGTTACCTATAAGAACGGGTAACATAGGTACCTTTACGCTTTCATACTCCTCTTTTGATTTTATAGCGAAAGACCAAAAATGAGGAGGGGTCCACAAGAACACCAAACATCCGATTAGGAATCCGAGAACATCCATCGACCCGGTGGTAGTAGCCCATCCTGCCATCGATGCGGCACTCCCAGCAAAGCCTCCTACAACAATATTAGAAACATTTGAGCGTTTGAGCCACAAAGTGTAAACAAAGACATAAAAAAATATTCCGAGGGCAATCATGGCTGTTGCCATCAAATTTAGAGTCAAGAATGAAATAATAACTGAGCTGGCGCACAGTATGTTACCATAAATAAGCACATGTTTAGGATTTAATCTCCCCGACGGGATTGGTCGATTTACTGTTCTAGACATTATTTTATCAATGTCACGATCAAAATAATGATTTAGAGCACTTGAGCCCATTGATGCCAAACATCCAGCTATTCCAAGAAACAACAGATGATACAAAGAAATGTCCCATGGGGTTAAAGGAGTTGAATCAAATCTGGTTGCAGCCAAAGCGGTTGTGATTGCTGTAATAACCAGGACCACCACTATCCTTGGTTTTGTTACTTCGATATAGTCAGATAACATTCACAGCTTATTTAATCTCTTAATTGTAGCATTTAACTTATTCGCTATGCGATACACTGATCCTGTCCTAGTTTGAAAATAAAGTCCCTTGGATGTTGGCTAACTACACCTCAAGTAAAATTCAGAATTATCGTTTATAGTAGACAGATAAACCCAGTATACTCTATCCTTAGAATAGACAAGTCCATCGCGCAATCATGATAAGACTTGTGCCATCGAGTGTTTGAACTACGTGTCAAAATTCTCATAAAATTCAATGTAATTTATAAACCAGTAAATTACTATTCAAATTGGATCATGGGAAGAAGAAAGAGTACATCAAGACCGCATAAGAGTAGAAGGACTGTGGAAGGGAGATGTCCCAAGTGCACTACAATTGTCAGATTTAATGTAAGTGGATCCGTTGGAAACGAAATTTATGAATGCATTGGTTGCAGGTCCAAGTTCCCCATTGACGAATTGTAGGGCGAATAATATTTAGATAAGAATTTAACACATTAACAACTCTATAGATAAAATGGATTCCAAGATTGATTATGTTGATAAAGTTTATCTCTACAGCAGTGGGATGTCTTCTGAACTTGTGGAAAGAAGTAAATCAGTTTTGAATGAACATGGTGTCAATCCTAGTGACATTGTAATCATTGAATCTCCAGAGGGAGTTCCTGAAGGTTCTATCATTATTACAATATGGCCGCATTATCTATCTGTGGCAAGAGTAAAGAAAGTGAGAGAAGGTTCGATATATGCTCCCCAGTTATTTAATATTGACATATGATATGTATGTTGGATAAAAAAAATAATTGAAACCTAAGAATTTTGTTACTAACGGAGAATATTACTATTGGGAATCTAGTTACACGACTTCGTGCCACTATATAAATTACTAAAAAGTGAAACAGGAGTAAAACAGATTTGTCAAAAATGATTTTATTCTATATGCATTCTTACCATTTCATCTATTTTATTTTTGGATACTGACCCAATGATCTTGTTTACAGCTTGACCTTTCTTGAATAATATCAAAGTGGGTATACTTGATATCCCGAACTGTCTTGAGATCGTAGGATTTTCATCAACATTTACTTTACCTACTACTAATTTACCCATGTACTCCTTACCAATCTGATCAATGAGTGGAGACATCATCCTGCACGGTCCACACCATGGCGCCCAAAAATCAACCAGCAACAATGGAAATTTACTAATCGTCTGAAAAAAACTAGAGTCATCAAGATTTAATGGATCCTTAATATTCTTCAAGAGTTCCTTTTCATTTATTATCTGTTGTAACTTTTTCATCCTTTTTTCGTTAATAATCTTTAATTCTTCATCTTCCAATTTATGATATGTTAACAAGTGACCATGATTTAGTTTATTATGTTTTTTGTTTTGTTAATTTTTCGCCGATACCTAATTATCTGAGATGGGCCAAAACATTTCCAATCTTGCCCGAAAAAACGAATGATAGTGATGATGGAGATAATCCTGAGGTTAGAGAGAATGAAGTTATGAATAAGGAGCCCGAGAGCAATACCGGTGGTGATGGAGATAATCCTGAGGTTACAGGGAATGAGGTATTGAAGAGAGAAATAGAATTCCTAAATGGTGAACTTGAAAAGGAAAAAGACCTTTCCGAAAAAAACCTGTCAAAACTTAGATATCTCATGGCAGATTTTGACAATTATAGGAAACAAATGCAAAAACAGATGGAATCAAAAATTGAAGAAAATAGGGGTCAACTCTTCTTGAAAATCCTGAAAATTTATGATGACTGTATGTTGGCCCTTGAAACTTTAAAAAATGGTCAGTACGATTCAACTGTGGTTGGTGGAATACGGGGAATCATGTCCAATTTTGAGAGTTTTATGAAGGATGAAGGGTTAGCAGAAATAGAAACTATGGACACACCCTTTGATCCAAACGTTCATGACGCTATTGGATTTGTAACTAATGAACTGGCTCCAGATAACACAATAGTAGAAGTAGTAAGGAAGGGGTATTTGCTAAACAATAAAGTTTTAAGACCTTCTTCAGTCATTTTATCTAAAAGAATAGTTACAAATAAAGATATCAATGAAAGAAATAAGGAGTAGTGAATAGAAGAGTATGGGTAAAATTATTGGCATAGATCTTGGAACAAGTAATTCTGCAGCCTCCGTTATGATTGGGGGAAAGCCTACGATAATACAGGCTGCCGAGGGAACTTCCGTTGGTGGAAAAGCTTTTCCATCTTATGTGGCCTTCACTAAGGATGGCCAACTGCTGGTTGGCGAACCTGCAAGAAGGCAGATGGTAACAAATCCTGAGGGTACCGTCTTAGCTGCAAAACGCAAGATGGGGACTGATTTCAAGTTTAAAGTGTATGATAAGGAGTACACACCTCAGCAGATATCATCTTTTATTTTGCAAAAAATAAAAAGAGATTCTGAAGCCTATATTGGTGAGACTGTAGACAAGGCAGTAATAACTGTTCCAGCATATTTTAATGATAATCAACGACAAGCAACCAAAGACGCTGGAGAAATCGCTGGGCTAGAAGTAGTAAGAATTATTAATGAACCTACTGCTGCTTCGCTTGCCTATGGACTGGATAAAGTAAACAAAGACTTGAAGATAATGGTCTTTGATCTGGGTGGAGGAACCCTGGACGTTACCATAATGGAAATGGGTGGTGGTGTATTTCAAGTAAAGAGTACATCGGGAGATACTCAACTGGGAGGAACTGATATGGATAATTCTGTTGTAGAATATATAATTCAAGAATTTAAGAATCAGAGTTCAATTGATATTCGTAATGACAAGGCCGCAATGATGAGAATTAAAGAAGCAGCCGAAAAGGCAAAAATTGAATTGTCTAATGTAATGAATACGGAAGTAAACTTACCATTTTTGTCTTATGAACAATCGTCTGGTCCTAAAAATTTAGTCTTGACTCTTTCCAGATCAAAATTGGAAGAATTGCTGAGACCAATAATTGAAAGATGTAAAGCACCCATGTTGCAAGCAATTGAGGATGCGAAGCTCAAGCCCGCTGACATTGAGAAGATAATTTTGATCGGTGGGCCCACGCGTATGCCGATTGTACGACAATTCATTACAAATGTAATGGGCAAGGAGCCCGAAAGAGGCATTGATCCAATGGAAGCTGTAGCTATGGGAGCAGCCATTCAAGGAGCAATCATAGCTGGAGACGTAACAACAGACATTCTCCTAGTTGACGTGACTCCGCTAACCTTAGGTGTTGAAGTGCTTGGAGGATTAAAAGAACCCCTTATTGAAAGAAACACGACTATCCCGACAAAGAAAAGCAAAGTCTTTACTACTGCCGCAGACTACCAAAATGCAGTAACTGTACATATAGTTCAAGGTGAAAGATCAATGGCAGCTGATTGTGTTTCCCTAGGTATGTTTAACTTATCAGGAATCCCGCCGGCGCCCAGAGGAATACCACAGGTGGAAGTTACTTTTGATATTGACGCAAACGGCATCCTGAATGTTACTGCAAAAGACCTAGCTACTTCTAAGGAATCCAAAATAACAATTTCCGCAAATACCAAACTATCTAAAGATGATATTGAAAGACTAAAGAAGGAATCAGAACAATTCGCAGAGCAGGATAAAAAGAAGAGGGATGAAGCAGAAGTAAAAAATGAAGCAGATAATCTGATTTATACTGCAGAGAAACTGACCCAGCAGGATTTAAAGGACAAGATAAAACCTGAACAAGTAGAAAAAGTAAATGACTCTGTCAAGGAACTGAAAGAAGCTGTTTCATCAAATAATATTGAAGAGATAAAGAAAAAGATTAAGGGTCTAAAAAATATCGTAGGTGAAATAAGTACGGAAGCCTATAGAGCGGCTGGGGCAGCGGCGTCTCAACAAACAACCTCATCTCAAAATGCGGAAAGTGCAAATCAACCGACCGATAGTGCAAATCAACCGACCGATAGTGCAAAGCAGTCTAACACTCAGGCATAACATGAGACTGAAAGACAAACCTGAATTCATTTTGTCATATTTAACCAATGGTTTCTTTCCATGACTACAAAGCGCGATTATTATGAAGTTTTGAATGTTGATAGAAATGCTACTAAAGAAGAGATCAAAAACAAATATAGGAAATTAGCTCTTCAATTTCATCCTGACAGAAACAAAAATGCAGGTGCAGAAGAAAAATTCAAAGAAATTTCAGAAGCATATGCTGTTTTATCTGATGAAGATAAAAGAAGAAAATATGATAGATACGGGCATGTAGGATCCGAGGAAGTCTTCAGAGGTTCAGAATCAAACTTTGATGAAATCTTCAGGGATATTGGTTTTGGCGGAATTAGAGATATTTTTGAACAATTGTTTGGAGGCGGATCTTCAGCTAGAAATAGAAGTGACCCTTTTGGCTTTGGGTTTAATTTCGGAAGGAGCAATAGAGGGGAGGATATTGTAATAGATTTGTCCCTTACATTAGAAGATGTGATAAGCGGAAAGAATGAAACCATTGAAGTTCCATCATTAGAAAATTGTTCTGTGTGCAATGGTAGTGGATGTTATCCTGGTACGAAACGCACGAAATGTACATCATGTAATGGGCTAGGACAAACAAAGAGAGTCTTTAACGAAAATAGATTTTCGACTTTTGTTACTGTGGAAACGTGTAGAACTTGCAGAGGAATCGGAGAGATTATTGAAAAACCATGTAAAAATTGTAAGGCAACAGGTAAAGTTACGGCTAGAAAAAAAATACAAATAGAAATACCATCTGGCGTTGATGATGGTATGACACTTCAGTTAAGCGGAAGAGGAATTTCGAACGGAAATGAAGTTCCAGGAGATTTATTTATTCGAATTCACATAGAGCCTCATCAAGTTTTTGAAAGACTTGAAAATGGAAATATACTTTATTCTCTAAAGCTCAAATATACAGAGTTAGTATTGGGTACTGAGATAGTATTACCGACATTGTATGGGAATGAAAAGTTGAAAATACCTGCAGGAACTCAAGTTGATGCAATTTTTAGATTGAGAGGTAAAGGAATACCCGTGCATGGACAACGTTCCAAGGGAGATCAAATTATAAAAATAAAACTTGAAGTACCTACAAAACTTAATGAGCGTCAAAAATGGCTGATTAAAGAATTGGATGATACAAAAAATATCTAGATTGTAGAGTCTGTAATATTTATATCTAAATAAATCAAGATATTGTATATGTCGACTCCGTTTGACGAGTGGTTTGGAAGAAGGAGAACAAATTCATGGTTTCCCGATGCAGATTCGATGATGAAAGAAATGGAAAAGTTAATGCAAGAAGCGGTCAAAAATATGGATCAAAATGTTCCAAAAAATCTCATAAGAGAACGCAGGCTTGATGACGGTTCTGTTGTTCGTGAAATGGGTCCTATTGTTTATGGTTATTCATTCAAGATTGGGGAGGATGGAAAACCAGTCGTCAGAAAATTTGGAAATCTAAATACTTTTCCAAGCTCCTTAACAGGTAGGTTTTCAGTCAGTGATCAGAGGGAACCTGTAGTCGATATTATTAAGGATGTTGACAAATTGAAAATAATTGCAGAAGTCCCTGGTGTAAGTAAAAGTGATTTAAGAATAACTGCTAATGAAAATTCTTTAACGATAGAGTCAATTTCAGGAGAAAGGAGATATAATAAGAATATAGAACTCCCAGATAAAATTGAACCGTCTTCAGGTAAATCAACTTATAAAAATGGGATTCTAGATGTAACCTTCAAGTTAAAAGACTCAAAGGACCATGGAGTTTCTATCAATGTGGAATAGGTGAGATTATTTGTATTTGCCTACTTTCAATATTCATGTTACCCATTCTACATGATTAGATGTTAATATAATGTTTACATCATTAGTAATTCTAAAAATGTTTCTTTATGAGAGCAATAGAGGCCGTTGATGTTACTAAAAAATATAAGGGATCGTTATCCTTTGCTATTAATAATATCTCGTTGAATATTGAGCCAGGAAGAATATTCACTCTTCTCGGAAGAAATGGTGCAGGAAAAACTACGTTCGTAAGAATTTGTGCAACGCAGTTATTACCAACTTCTGGAACTATAAAAGTATTCGAAAATGATCTGATTAAGGAGACAGAAAAAATACGAAATTATATATCTATAGTGCCTCAAGAAGGAAGACCACTGCGTGCTCTTACACCGTGGGACCATGTCTATTATTGGTTAAGAATTAGAGGAGTGAATAAAGATGAATCATTCATTAGAACCAAAACAATTCTTCAAGAATTTGAATTATATGACGTAAGAAATAAACTTGCTATGTATCTGTCCGGAGGAATGAAGCAAAAGATATTGGTAGCGATGGCAATGGCTGCAGATTCAAGGATACTTTTTCTAGATGAACCAACGATTGGCCTTGATCCCGTGTCCAGACGTCAAGTTTGGAAAGCAATCAAAGAAAAAAAAGAAAACGGAACGACAATACTGCTTACGACACATTACATGGATGAAGCTGAAGTATTGTCGGATGACATAGTCATAATAGAAAAAGGTATCGTTATCTCACAAGGAACTATCGCGGACATTAGAAAGAATATTAAAGAAAATATCAAGATAGAAATCTCAAAATCTGGAGTTGATAGTGATGTTTTAAAATCTTACGGAACTGTAATTGACAGCGGAACAGAAACCCTAAAACTATTCACATTTGAATCAAATATTCAAGAGTTATCAACGATTGCAATAAAGAAAAATTTATTCTTTAAAGTATCGCCTATTTCATTGGATGATGTATTTGTGTCTCTTGTGGGCTCTGAGCCTAATAACTCTGATGGCGATTTGTCTCAGGATTAATTCTCGTCAGTGGAGTTAGAGCCAGAGTCAGAAGCAGAGGTGTCATTAGAAGTAGAGGTAGATATAGAGTCACCATAAACTTTAGCTGCTGAGTTCTTGAGATATGTGTAATATTCTGTTGGCATTATCGTTCCATTTTGATTTAATATTAAATTGAAGCTGGCAGTATCTGCATCTTGGTAATCCCATTTCCAGAAAGCTGAAGCAGTTATATTTTCGTTTTCAAATGATTGAAGCATGGCATCTGTGGTTTGCTGGTCTAGACCGCTCTTTTCAGGATCTAATTGAAATACGCCATTAACTTGAGTTCTTACGACATTGTTCCATTCGCCGATATAAAGTGGGATGCCAGTCAATTCACTAGTTTTCAAGAAAAGGTCAAATCTTTCTTTTTGGTATTGATCTCTATCTGGAATTCCATAGACACTTATTTTAAACATTACATTTTCTTTATCTGCAGGAGCCATCTCAGCAAGATTTTCTGGTGTTAATTGTATAGGACCATCAAGATCCACAGGAACATTCATACTATAAACGATAGTTTTGTCTGTCACCGAACGCAATTCATCGCTCATGAATGAATTAAAACTTCCAATTTTTTCCCATTGATCAGAACTTTCTACATGAGGCTCACTCAGAATTTCATATCCGAATGTACTGGCATGGCCATCAACTGCAGCAACTACCTTCTTATAAAAATCAGCTAGCAACGTCCATGCATCATTTCCTTGGCCATCCTTGATAGTTCCATCCCAGAAATTAGTCCACCATAACTTTGCGACCGGTTGTCCCTCTTTACCTCCACTGTTCATTGGATATTGCTGTGAATTATTGTTAAAAAGAGCTGATGGAAAACCAGTTCCTCTATCTTCTAGCCATGAAGAAGTGTGCCATTGATGATTGTCATAAATGACCTTAATACCATTCTTATCTGCTGCATTTGCCACTTGTTCCAACTCATCCATGAACGCCTGGGGATTCTTCTCATATGCTTCCCAATAGAATAAGAATCTAGCATGATTTAATCCTGCGTCTTTTATCAACTTGAAACTTTCATCGAAATAATTGGCAGGAGGTTGTGCGGTATCATTCTTGTTTTGTTTTTGATCCACATACATACCCTTCATAGCAACGCCGACCAATGGATCGTCCAAAGCAGATGACTGGGCAAAACCAACTTTTAGCCCATTTGTCATCATCATGATCAATACAAGAGTTAGACCAAATAAGATAGAATTTGTTTGTCTTAAACTACTCATCACAGGTATATCGAAATCTAGTTTATATATATATTATGAATTAGGGCCCCATTATCGAATGTATGACATCAAGCTCGCGTAAATTGGAGCGTTAGTCCCAAAATTATTATTTGGGGTTATAGTTATATCTTTAAAGTGCATATTTGTAACTCTTAAAGGAAGGTAGATGCCAGCAATGATAGGTGATGACTAATCAGGCGAATTATTATAGCCGCAGGATTGATGTGTTTATTGATTGGGGTAACGATAATTTCTGTTACGTCTATGCGAGTACCCGACCCTCTTCACTCCACAAGTACAGTATTTGAGGGAAAAATAACAAATGGAAGCAATTCTATTTTGTCACTCAAAGATGTACAAAAAGGAAAAAATATATCTATTTCTGTAACGCCTCAAAATTCTTTAGACTTACTTAATGTAAGGATCTTAAATCCAAAAGGGACATTATTACTCAATGTCAACTCATCACAACCGTTGTTTACTACAATAATTCCGACAATTAGCGGAAATTATACAGCAGTTTTGACCAATCTCAAAAATGAGGAAATATACACAGTGAGTATGTTTGGGAGTTCGATCCTTTTTGATAGTAATAGAAATCCAAAAATTGAAATTCAAGTGATTTTTCTAGGAGTTATTATCCTGCTAATAGGAATTGGCATATGTATTCTTTGGATATTCTTAGAATTCTTTGAAAGATTAAGATTGAGAACAAGATACAAACAGGCATCCTGAAACTAAATTAATGCAGTTTCAAGTTACATTGAATTCAAACAATGAATCAAATTATAAATTTCTGACTGATAGAGTTTGAAATTATTATATTTCCTGCTACCTTTATAATTTGGAAATTTCATCTAAATGGAGGTTTTAGTTATGATGCAGGTGTTAAAACTAATACTCAGATATAAGTACTGTCATAACAAACTTATTTCGTATTCTTTCCCTTAGATTCTTGTATGTGTGCATTTAATTTTATCACAAGTTTCTTATTGACTTTCTCTCCGTCAATTTTACCTCTTAAGATTGACATACACCTTCCCATCAGAAGACCAATTGAATCCAAACCTTTCTGAGAGATTACTGCCTCGTTTTCTTCAATTATCTTGTTTATCATCTTATCAACATACTCTTCTGTAACGCCCTCGGATCCAAATGACCTGATGATATCATCAACACCACCACCTTCTTTTTTTAACAGCTTTTCAAGTATTATCGGAATAGATTCTTTGGAAATTCTAGATTTATCAAGCTCCACAAACAGATGAAATAGCTTATCATGACTAAGAATTGAGGTGTCATATCCCTCCCTTTCTAAACTAACCAAGTCTTCAGTAAGTTTAGAAACTATGAAAGTTGGGTTGATTGAAGTATGGGAAACTATATTCTCAAATAGAGAGAAGTATTGAGAATCAAAAATATTTTCTGCTAATGTCTTGTTGATATCGTATTGCTTGTGGATTTGATCTATGACTACGTTCCAAGGCTGAGGCATGTGTTTGGATAATTCCTTTAGCTTGTTTTCATATATGGAAACGTATGGGATATCTGTTTCGGGATACATTCTCGATGAGCCAGGTCTGGGTCTACTAAATACCGTAACCCCATCCAGTCTTACAGATCGTGTCTCAGGAACAACGCCTGAGAAAGCTTTCTTGATTCTATTGGATAGTTCAAGTACTACAGTGTTTAGCAATACTGAGGGTCCACCAATCAATATAAAAGCATCATTTTCTCTAATCTTTAAAATTGAAGATAATGATTCCACATCTTCGCTACTTATTCCGTAGTTTGGTAATTCATCGGAGTGAAATATACCACCAATTCCATAGGACTTTGCAACTTCGCCCAATTCTCTTCCCAATCTAATTCCTTGATACGGTTCAAGGGACAATAATCCTCTAAAACCCCGTAACACAAACCCCATAAATCTGGAATTACCACTGAGTATCTTTTTTACTACTTTAGAGGATGACTGTTCAATTAAATCAGTTACATCTGTGATGTTATGCAGGAATTTTGATTCATCGAGTTTTCGACTTTTTAGTTCTTTTGCAATTAGATTTAGCCCATCCTGTCTTTTTGTTTCGTATTCAATAACAAGAGCCAGCTGAGATAGTTGTTGCACACCTTTCACTTCGACAACGGGTCCGCCATTTGTTGAAATGTTGACATCTTGCCTAATACTTCCAAGTCCCCGTGTTACCTTTTTTGTAGATCGTAGCAATCGCCCTATCGTTTGTGCTACATTTGTTATAAACAAAGGAGTGTTAGAAATAGGCTCTAGGGCAACTTCGATAAGTGGTACTCCTAGTCTATCCAGAGCAAATATCTTGCTATCATCATCCTCCTCAACTTCATTAATTATTCTGGCGGCATCTTCTTCTAAGCAAATACTCTGGATTCCTATCCTAATACCTTCAACATCTAAAAATCCGTTTCTAGCAACTAGTATTGTTCTTTGAAATCCAGTGGTATTCGAACCATCAATTACTATCTTTCGCATTACGTGTAATTCATCCTCAATGGTACAATGAAGTGCAAGAGATATGGTCAATACTAATTCGAGCGCCTCTGTATTTACCATCATGGGAGGCTCTTCATCTGATTCTATCAAGCAGTTGGAAATTTTGGAGGACTGATATTTAACAGTCTTAATTTTCTTTGATTCAAAAAGGGCAGCTTGATCGTAAGACCCCATTTCACTTTGAGTCGGACGCAAGATCCTTTTAAAAGTAAAATCATACTCAGTGGAATCAACTGTTTTGCAATTACAAAATAATTTGTTTTTTGAATCCAATTGTTGATGGATTTCGAGCCCAACTTTAACTCTATCATGAGAAGTGGATTCAGTATTGACCAAGATAATAATAATAATAGATATCCTTATTATTATTATTTACAAATTCAAGTAATCTTTAATTCCCCCAAATAGGCCAATATCAATGATTCAATATGTTAGCACTTCTTTTTTCTACATTTTTTGGAATCTTACCAAAGGGCACTGTGAGAGATGAGGGTACTTTTTTTATTCTGATTTCCATTCTTGTCGGCCTTATTATAACCGCCTACATAATGAGAGTAAGAAGAACTAGGCAAACTCAATAAACCAAGTAGTTGTTATAAGCCATGTCGTTCCCACTGTCTTGATAATAGTATTTTTTGAGTATATTCCCTTAAATTCTAAAGCTTGAGACTTTAGAAGAATTAACTATATTTGTAACTTGAGTTTTTAATGAGTCGATATCTATGTCATGATAATTGCCGTATGCATTATTTAGTTTAACTAGTGCTCGCTTCATTATAGAAATACAGATTGCTTGTTCTCCTTTTTGGTAATGCACTAAAGCAGCAGCGACAAGGATAATCCCGTTTAACAAAGCTCTTTCATTACCCTGAGTATGTTTCCATGTACCCTCAAGAACTTCATGCGTTTTCCAATATTTCTCATTATTGAAAAGTTCGCGCGCCATTTGTAGAGAAATTTTTTTATCAAGATCAGTTTCAACAATTCTATCCATTTCTACAATTGAGCCGATCCCTGATAGTTTTGACTTTATTTTTTCTATTCCTAATGTAGAAGGAACACTCATATCAAGTTCAATAAAATGAGTTGCAATCCTGGCATCTCTAATGATAATTTTGTAATCTTGTAAAATATTTCTTGATAAGGAAAGGATCGAACTTGCATCTTGCGGAAGGTACTTTTCGTTCTTTAGATATACCATGTATCTTAACAAATGATTTGCCAATCTCTAATCTGTAGTCTATGTGCTACATACCAAAATAAGTTATTGCATAAAAAGGATGATTATATGATGACATATTCATAAGATAAAGCTGGAAATTGCTGGAAATTGTACGACAGACAGGTACTTTAATATGGTAAAAAATAGAAGGGAGATATCAAAGGATTTAACAAGCAGAGTTAGATTGAATAAATGTCCGAATATTTTTATGCTAAATGATTAGCTTTATTTAAGGAGAGTAAACAAATATGGAGTTTCTTTCTTTTCATCAAGAGTCCACGAGCTTGGTAGACTTAAACATTCGATTATTTTCAATCCACAATCGTCTATGAATTTTCCCCATCCCCACGTGGATCTATCGCGAGAGTATCTCCTGTATGTATGGCTTCCCATTAATGTAATACCCACATTATGTAATTTATCCCTATATTTTTCAAATTGATTTGTTATGCCATAAGATATCATTTCTCCAGATTCAGGCAAAGCTGAGACGAAGATCATGGTATTCTCAAGCTTCAATTGTGAGTAGTCTATCGAATTCGAGTCACCGTTAATTACTTGAAATTTTACGTTACTAAAAGAAGATATTTCATTTTGCAGGTCACATAAATCTTTATCAATCTCTACTCCCGCGGAATTAAGACCAATTATGCTTCCACAGAACAACAATCTTCCGTCGCCCGACCCGATATCAATGATATTTTCGAATCCCAAATCTTTTGCAACCAGAACCATTACTAATGCAGAAAGTCCCCAAGTTGGAAGAAATGGCTGATAGTTTGTATCATACTTTTTTGAACTCAGCCAAAACTGATTAATGTCTCCTTCATATGATATGCAAGGAATATTAGCGAGGACGATGCTTTGCTCTTTGTAGTAAATTTTGTTAAACTTAAAGAAAGTTTGTAGTTTTTCCAAATGTGATTTGTCAAACAGACTCTGATGATTTGGATCTGGAATAAATTCTCTAATATGATTGTATGAATGAACTTTGTCAAGATATTCGTTCTTAAGTCTAATTAAATTTTGTGCCAAATAGTTGAGATCCATTCAATTCTCACATTGGTGTATATACATGAGAAAATATTTACTCCGTCTTGTCATAGTTACAACAATAACATTGTTGGGATCTAAATAATTCAAGGCTATTTGAATAGGTACCTCCTATGAACTAGAATTTATCAATTTACAATCGATCGCCATGAATGTCATTGTTGTACTTGCATCAATATCGGTTTATTGACGCGAGCAAAATATGAATGCAAGGAAGTGAAACCTCATTATCATATATTTATTTCATCAGCTTCAATAGAATACTTGGAACTTCAGCGGGTCTTTTTGCGACAGGAATATTGACTCTAGAGAAACTGGAAATTTTAGACTCTGCCGAACCATAATTTCCATACACAATTGCACCTGCATGTCCCATTCTTTTTTCCTTTGGCGCAGATCGTCCGGCAACATACGCTACAACTGGTTTATTGAAACTTGTTTTTTCTATATATTGGACCAGGGATTCCTCGGCATCTCCTCCTATTTCTCCCACTACTACTACTGATTCGACATCATCTCGATCGCTTACTAGCTCAAAAGCTTCAATCAAATTTGTTCCATTAATTGGATCTCCACCTATTCCCAATGCTATTCTTTGGCCTATCCCTTCCCTTGACAAATGAAATGAAACTTCATACATCAGAGTTCCACTCCTAGAAAAAACTGCCGTATTTCCCTTAGTGAAGGGTTGGGAAGGCATTATCCCTATTTTATTTACTGAGGGGATAATAACTCCCGGAGTATTTGGACCTATTATTCTTGCACCATTAGTTTGTGCGTACTCTAAGGCTTCCATTGCATCACGAACTGGAACGTGTTCAGGGATAGCTACAAGTAATTTTATTCCATTATTCACAGCGTCCTTTACTGCAGAAAGAAAGAATTGAGCAGGAACAAATATTCCAGATATCTTTGCACCAAAGTTCTTGCTAGCGTCCTTTACAGAATCGAAAACTGGAATTCCTTCAAATGATTGTCCGCCTTTATTAGGAGTGACCCCTGCGACAATATTTGTGCCATATTCTCTCATTAACCTAGTGTGAACTGAACCAAAATTTCCTGTTACCCCCTGAATTATAACTGGTTTATTACCATAGTCAGCATCATCAGGTTTACCTACTAGAATATCAAAAATATCAAACTTTTTGGACATCTATTTGCTCAACCCTATGTACTGTACTAGTGATGAAATTGCTTCTTCTACGGTATCATATAGTTTTGCATTACTGTTAGAAAGCATTTTTTTTGATTTATCAGATTCTGCTCCTGAGATCCTGGCATAAATAGGAACACTAATCATACCATCTTCATAAGCATTTATTATAGCTTGAGCCGCCAAGTCCGTTCTAACAATACCGCCGAACAAATTTACTAAAATGGCCTTAATTTTTGGTAATTTGCTTATGACTTCTAGTGCCTTGTAAATTGTTTCCGTTGTAGCCCTTCCACCAAAATCCAAAAAGGCGCCGGGCTTTCCACCAGCATCATTTACGATGTCCAGTGTTGACATGACTAGACCAGCACCATTACCTATTATTGCAATGTTTCCATCTAGCTCAACGAAAGAAAAACCGCTCTTTTCTGCCTGCTCCTGTAAATCAGAAATTTGAACATACTTTCTTAATTCAGGATGTCTGAACAATGAATTATCATCAATGATAATTTTAGCGTCCAGTGCCAAACAAGTTCCATCTTTTAGTATGGCCAGAGGATTGATCTCTGCCAATTCTGCCTCCTTTTCTCTAACGAGCTTTGCCAGCTTTATCACAACATTTGAAAACGACTCAGCAGTTACGCCACTAAGACCCAAATTTTTCGCAATACTTTCTGCATTTGATTGTGTTAACCCGGTAATAGAAATGTCCTGAATTACTTTATTTTCAACACTTTCAATATCCATTCCACCTTGAGAGGACGAAATTAATGAATAGGCCCTTTTTCCTCTATTCAAGAACAATGAAAAATAAAGCTCTTTATGTATGTCTACAGCTTCTTCGATTAAGATTACTTTTGGAAGTTCTCCTTTTACCTCTTTATTCATTAATTCTGTAAATTTCGGTGCTAGCTCTTCCATTTTCATACATTTCAGTATTGCACCAGCCTTTCCTCTACCACCAACAGTTAACTGAGATTTAAGTACTACAGGGAATTGTAGTTTGTCCTCAATCTGGCTCAATTCAGGTTGATTTTCGACAAGATATGATTTTGGAACAGCAATATCATATTCTGTAAATAATTCTTTTCCCTGGTATTCTAGTAACTTCATTCAGCAAGAATGTGAAGCCTATGTGGTGACTTATAATCCTATACAAGTATCCCCGTTTGAAAATTTATATATCTTCTCTTAAATCCGTATGCTA
>DASUQJ010000113.1:0-6152 GCA_036280615.1 Nitrososphaeraceae archaeon | reverse complement strand
AAATATTGAAATGCCCGGCCACGAAAAGAATTAAATATTTCATAATTTATTGAACTATTACCCAATTTTTAGCATAAAACTATAATGTTCATTATAATTATATTAGTATTCTTCAATTTTTTATTAAATCTTTAAATAACCTCGTCCAATTATTGCTTAGTTTTTCAGTAATAATAATAAAATCCTGAATAAGAAAAATTGTCATGAATTTGGGTCCATTAGTGCCGGTGAACAATATGCTTACGATCCATTTGTGTTCCTAACTCTACGCTCTAACATTGACATTGAAAACCAGCCTTACTTACAAAATGCTGAAACCTTCTTGGAGTTCCTTATTCCAGTTACACTTCTTCATGTAAATGAATTACTCTTATTTTATAAAAAAACTAAATGAATGCAGTAGTCCATTAACATTCATAGAATTGACACAAGTCAAATTAGATCTACAGAAATATCTGCGGTCAGTCTTATTGTTCAGAAATAACCAGTTCTGAATAGAACAATGGTTTCAACTCCTTGCAAATATATCCAATTTGTATTTACCCCAACGATCGTGATCTTTCTTGTATTCTTGCTTCAGTTAATGCCTATCAAGGGTGAGGAGATCAACAAAACAGAATTTAATTTTGTGGCTGCAGGAGACTGGGGTTGCGGGCATGAAGCTATCCATACTTTCTCCATGATGAAAAGTATGGAGCCAGAATTGTATCTTGGACTTGGGGATTATTCATACCAGAACTCTATAGACTGCTGGGTCGATATTGTAAAATCTGCAGGTAACGCATTCAAAATCTCCCTAGGAAATCATGACACAGAAGGTAACTTATTACGGGCGTATATGGATGAATTTAAGCTTGACAAACAATATTATTCCTTCAACTATCGCAACGCTCACTTTGTTGCACTTTCTACAGAACTCAACAACGACGGAGTAAAACAGCAGTTACAATTCGTTAGAAACGATCTCTCGAGAACAAAAGCAAATCAAAATATTGATTGGATAATTGTTTTTTTTCACAAACCATTTTATTCTGCTAGCGATACCGACTTCTCAAACATGAGAAGAACTTATCATCCGGTATTTGAGAGCTTTGGTGTTGATCTCGTGATACAGGGCCATTCACACAATTATCAGCGAAGTTATCCACTATTATTTAATGAAGAAAGATATTCGGAACCTATTATAACTGACAAAGAACAAACCCAGTATCGAGATCCTAAAGGCATCATCTTTGTAATTTCTGGAACAGGAGGAGAGTCAGTTCAGCCGCTAAATAAAAAATCGTTTTTAGCTAGTTCCTATGAAGGCTATGGATGTATAAATGTCGAAATAAAGGGTGAGTCATTAAGTGTCGAATATTATTCTGATACCAATGATACTATCGATAAATTCATGATTACAAAAAAGCCACCCTATTCTAATGTGGATGAAAAAAATGAAGTTCAAGGAATTGGATATGATGAACCGACAAAATGACTTCTTTTCATGAGCGCATAGATTGTGACATCTATGTCAGAGGTTACTATTGGATAATTATAAGAAAATACGAAACAAAATATCGTAAGTGGAATAAATTTGGAACACAAGACTCAGAAACCCAATATTTCTAGTATCGATTTAACCCGAGATCTTCAGCTAATCACTATTGAGGATCTGGTTCCACAACTAAGGGATAAGGAGTATCACTTTACTGTTGTACCAAAAGATATAATGCATATGAATAATGGAATAAGGCATTATTATGTTGAAATTCAGTACGACGGCGGAACCTTGGTGATAAATGCTCATGGCACTGAAGCTGAAAGACTATTTAAAGCCGTCCATTCTATTTCTGAATGATAATCCTTAAAAAGGACCAATTGAAGTACCAAAACTTATCACTATTTAAAAATTGTATGCCTAATTCTATTTTTTCTTCTTTTTAACATTTCTAAGCAATCCTGGACTCATCAACCATCGAAGCTCGCCCCTAGGAACATTACCTTTCGTTAGTAACCTTATTCTCATAATTCCTCCTTTCTTCAAGACTAAATTACACGGGCTTGATTTTCCCCTATGAATCATATCATTAGCAATTTCGCCGAGAAGGGGTTGATGTCCGACCATAAGTACAATGTATTCTTCTTTAAGCTCTGATATTTTTCTATATAAATCTGTTTTTTGGCCCTCTGGAGCTAACTCATCCCATACTTGAACTTTATTAGCCATGTTGAAGACTTTGGATACGATCGTAGCCGTATCATATGCTCTTTTGAGTGGACTTGTAAGTATCAGATCAAATTTTAGACCAATTATCTTTAAGGCTTTCGCAATTTCAGAAATCTCGAGTTTCCCAGTTGATGTTAGTGCACGTTTTCTATCACCAGCCGAAGAAGCGGATCTTTGTCCAGCTTCACCGTGCCGCAAAATGAATAATTCCATTGTTTCTAATTAATGTACTTACAAATAAACTATTTTCTAACAAGTATGACCTAATTCGATTCGATACAATTGAATATACATTTCAATAATTGATTAACATTCTAATCAGGCTTTACTAATAACATATTCGATGTCGATTTTAACTTGGGATCGATTGAGTTCTAATTTCCTGTTTGAACCTCTTCACTATATCTGAGAGAGGTACTCTTTTACCTCCAACCATTTTGATGTCAACATGAACTTTATTATTTTTAATATCTATGATATTGTATGTATCATCGAATACACCTCTGTATCTCCATGAGCAGGCCGTTCCGGCATATAAGATGAGCAATTTTCCCAAATTCCACATCCAAGGTCTGTGTTTGTGACCACAGATTACCACGTCCACGCCGCTTTCTAAGCAAGCACGTAATGCATCTCCAGCATCAGAAATTCCTACAACATTAGTATACCCCGTATCAGGTATGGAAATTAAATGATGATGCATACATACTATCTTCAATCTTGGAATGTTCTTTTCTTCGGTATACTCATCATATTTGCTTAGAGTATTTTCCATCCAAAGTATCTGACTGCGTCCAATTTCTCCTTCATCTCTATCAGGTCTTGCGGTGTTGACAGTTACTAATATTATCTTGCCATCATCAAATTCATGAACACGTTTCAGAGATGAAGGAAAGAATTTCTTGAATATAAGGTATCCTGTATGGCGATAATCATGATTTCCTGGGAAAATAATAATATTCTTACAATCAAATTTCTTAATCTCATCTTGTGCCTGCTTGAGTTGAAATACTAGGCCATCATCCGTCAGGTCTCCGGATAGGACTATCAAATCGGGTTTTAGATCGTTGTTAACCTCCTCTATCATTGTGTCAAATGCATCTTGCTTAAATAGACCTCCAATATGAAGGTCTGATATTTGTATGATTCTCATATTGATGTAAATTCATCATATTACTTAACCAAACTACTCCTTTTCTAATTATTCTTCTATATACTCCAGAAATGTATAACAACAGTTTAGGGTCTTTGATAAGACGAATCTGGAAACCATACTTTTACTGGATGTCGAAATGCGGGATGAACCATGATCATTTCGCCTTTCTCAAGTCTTGCAATGTTCCTTTTAACTTTCTCATCAATCATTGAATAATATGGTCCCGCTAGAAGCTCCGTTATGCCTAGCTTACCAATCACATGTAGTCCGATATTTTCATGAAGTCTAAAATCCGTTTCACTTTTAAACTGTTGCGCAGAGAGAAGGATGTTGCAGCGAGATCTTCCCTCTATCACAAATCTCATTATCTGATCGGCTACGGGACTCAATCTTAACATAGGTTGGGTTTTCGGAACAAATCGGTTTATTTCATCAAGAAAAATAACCATATACTTTGGAATTTCAGACCTTTTCTCACGATTTGTTCTTTCTTTGGTCTCTGATTCTGTCACACTTAAGGAAGACTCTACCTGAGTTATTCGACTCGGTTGACCTATGGAATACAATTCGTTAATGCTCTTAAATACATCTCCTATTACAAATGCCTGTTCCTCTACGGATGGTATTGCGGATACATCTATTACAAAAATCTCATTAGCTTTAATCTTTTTGATTTCGTCACCTAGATAGGTACTTTTTTTCTTCTTGTCCACAAATAAAGGAGATTTTCTAAATCGGTGAATATGACTAATAAAATCTTGCAAAAATGTTCTGTTGTACGTTACATATTTTGGATATCGATCGAATTTAGTCAATTCTGTCCAATTAGAAATTGTTCCCCCAGAATTATCCCTAATAGGCCAATTTTCATGTAGATAATTGGTTATAGATGAAATACCGGTTAAATCCAAACTTCCCGAAAATAGGAGATCCAGTCTATCGTAAATATCACTTAGCTCAAAAGAATATGTTTTGAAATATTCTGGTATATGCAGTGAATTGGGCATACCATCCGTTCCTCTCGGAAGAAAATATGTTACATTATTGAATGCCTTTATCTCCAACCCTAGAGTTTGAAATGCCTCTCGTGTCTCATTCTCAATATTTTTAGCCTTATTATGAAGATATAGAAGATTGTCGGCCTTTGTATTAAATATAATTGCGGAGATACTGCTATTTGATTTATTTTCCTTATTATCGGTATTCAGCAATTTCTGGCATAGGGATTGCAAGAGGAACAAAGTGTATGAAGTTTTCTTGTTACCAGATATTCCTGTAGCGTTCATATGTGCCGTGTCCGGCCCAGCCAAATATGTAATATCTAATAAGACTGGAATTTGAAGTCCATTGCTCATTTCTATAATTCCAGCTGGTACTGGAGACTCCATTTCTGGGACTCCCAGTGCAAATAATACCTCATTCTTGGTTGAGAATCGAACATCCATTCCTGTTAGAATCGGTAAATTTATCGTTTTGAGTTTGCCAGATTTCATTTTTATACCAGTGTTTCCTATTACTGCAACGCTTGCGGCTATGACTCCATGTCTAATAGAAGATGTGGATGGAATTAGTTGCTGCTTTAGAGACTTATTTTTTTCTCCATAGTCAACTAGCTCATCAGAGATCTCGCTATTATGAACAATAGGCGGCAATGCCCTTATATCTTGGACTAGACCAATCGTTTTAGACTTGAAATTATCTACAGTGACAAAATCAAATGTATTAAGTATAGTCCCTGGCCTAATAACAAACCAATATCCATCTATGGTGCTAGGATATGATTGTGCTGCAAGTGTTTTACCAATAGATTTTGAATTTGCACTTTTTTTTATTGAATTCTTCCCTGAGCGATATTCAGTGTCTGATTTCAATCTCATATTAAGCAGCTAGAGCACAAACAAGATAACGCTTTCATTTTGGATGTAATAATATCTCCAGAAAGTTTGTGAGTTGTACTGATACAAGTGATACATGAGTATTTGGAGATAGCGAGGCTTAAAAATAATTTGGTTTATTACATTTTAGGAGAAATGAGTAAGATGATTTCTTATTGATTTACAACATTCTCCCTGTAGTCAATATGTATCTATATTTTTCATTTTGTAAATCATTTTATCGTGAAGCAGACAATATATGTTCACAGCACTCAAGTCTAAGCCAATAGGTGGGGTATTGGTTGTTCCTTGTTCATCACAACCTATAACTCCATCATTTTTCTTTCTCGTGTCCTTTGATACGATTGACGAGCTGCAACTTATAGTTACTACTTGAACGTAAAGACTTAATCTCAATATTTATCACGGATAGTAATTTTCTTATTTGAAGATCTATACCACTATGTAGAACTCATCTATTTTCGATATTTTCTATATAGTCAACGTGTTTCTATGTACTTTGTATACAAATAATTTTATTGTATGTCAAATATACTTATTTAACGATTCGGCCGACTGGTGGGATCATTTTAATTGGGGTCGCCTCCCTGTTTCCTCCCCACCAGTTTTTACTATCCAACAAACAAATTCTTACACTGCAATTTTCTTGATGAGGGAAGATACGACTGTGCTAGGGATAAACCGGACAAGTTTTGTTTTTTCGCTTCTGATGTCACTTGTTTATCAGGTCCTCATCTTCAAGTAATGCAGTTTCAAATGCCACGGCCCTATCAGGTGCGGATGCGTATATTACATAATGATGATTTTTCAAAAGTCCACTTATCCATTTTTTCCTGAGACTTGATTCAATTTTAGATATTTCATAATAACACATCTGTGAGCAATCAAATTC
>DASUQJ010000112.1:0-6165 GCA_036280615.1 Nitrososphaeraceae archaeon | reverse complement strand
GCTTCCACCGCGCCCCCTCCAGGTACAATTTTTGGATCTATAATGAAATTTCTTAAAACATAGATAGAATCGAGGATTGTACGATGAAATTCATCAAGAATCCTTTTTGAGCTGGCGCGCAAAAGAAAAGTAATTGACTTTGGATTCGTACATCCATCAACAAAAACCATCCTGTCATCACCCACGATTCTTTCGTACACCTTTGCAGCATAGCCTATATCATTTCTGCTTATAGTATCAAAATTTCTGACGACTCTGGCTCCTGTGGCTTTGGCCAACCATAGCAAATCATTTTCTTTGACCCTTCTGACTGTAAGCATCATATTCTTGGAAAAAAGATTTAATGCGAGAGGATCAATTCCTCCACGGGAAAAAATAACATTTGCACCAGATTCGATTACATATTGAATCTTTTCAAGTAAATTACGAGTCTTGCTATCAAGAAATTGTGCCATCTCGCCAGGGTTTGAAATTCTAATTTCGGCATCAGTTTTTGTGCGTTCGTCTTGAATGTCATTGTCAAGCAGCAAAATCTTTGCATTTTCAACAATTTTAGGCATCGACGATTCATCTATCGTTTTGTCTACTACAATTCCATGAATAAGCTCAGTTTCAGAACTACTTCCTATTTTTTCTTCGATTTTAATATCATCTACTTCAATGTAGCTTTTTGAAAAATCGGCGATACTACAGATCCCATCAACAACAAGATTGGGAATCATCATCTCTTGAGTAAAGTGGGAAACAGCTTTTGACCTCAAACAAGTATCGGCAAGGTATTTCATTATCTTTTTGTCATGATTTGTTGATTCTATAGCAACTCCCCTAATAATTTCAATTGCCATTTGTAATCCATTGTAATAACCGTCTGAGATTCTCTGTGGAGAAATTCCCATTTCTAATAATTCTTCTGCTTTTTCAACTAGTGCTCCGGCAAGTACAACTACTGAAGTAGTACCATCCCCAACAGCGTTATCCACTGCGTTGGAAGCTTCGATAATTACCTTAGCAGCAGGGTGTTCAACGTCGATTTTTCTTAGAAAAGTTGCACCGTCCTTAGTAACAGTCATTTCACCAAGAATATCAATAAACATTTTTTCAAGTCCTCGTGGACCCAGAAATCCTTTAACAAGATCAGCAATCAATCTTGCAGCTAACAGATTGTATCTCCTAGCTTCGGTACCATATGTTCTCTTTACACCATTACCAAATAACTGCATATTTTTATGCTCCATGGAAAATTTATCTTGAATTGATAATTTGAGATCAATTATAAATATATGACTTTATAATAAATTTTGAACTTAGAATGTTTCTATCCCCACGAGATATTGATAAATTATATATTTTTATTAGTGCAGAGGTCGCACGAAAAAGAAAAACAAGAGGTTTAAAACTCAACTATACTGAATCAGTCGCACTAATAGCAGATCATATCCTTGAAGGA
The DNA here is from genome assembly GCA_036280615.1 of Nitrososphaeraceae archaeon. Classification (GTDB taxonomy): domain Archaea; phylum Thermoproteota; class Nitrososphaeria; order Nitrososphaerales; family Nitrososphaeraceae; genus TA-21. Next base: position 4,718 of record DASUQJ010000112.1, on the reverse strand, counting down.
GCACGAGATGGCAGGTCGGTTTCTGAACTTATGAACTCGGGAAGACATGTCTTAGATAGGGATGATGTCTTGCCTGGAGTACCAGAATTAGTACAAAGCGTCCAAGTGGAAGCAACCTTCGATGATGGTACCAAACTAGTGACTGTTCACGATCCTATTGTTTGAACAATGGAGGATTAAATCATGATCCCCGGTGAATATTTCTTGTCCAAGAGTCCAATTCTTGCCAACGTAGGAAAAAAAACGATTAAAATTAATATAAAAAATACCGGAGATAGACCCATTCAGGTAGGCTCTCATACACATTTTTTCGAAACAAACAAGTACTTGTCATTTGCCAGGAATAAGACATTCGGATTTCACCTAAATATTCCATCAGGAACATCGCTGAGGTTTGAACCAGGGGATTCTAGAATAGTAGAGTTAACAGAATATGGTGGAAAAAAAATTGTCTTTGGTTTTAATAGTCTTGTTAATGGTAAACTAACAAATAAACAAAAAGAAATATCTCTCTTGAAATTGAAGAAAAACGGTTTTATGGAAGAAGAATAATCATGGTTCTAAAAATTCCTAGAAAACAATATGTGGAGCTATACGGACCGACAAAGGGAGATAAAATCAGACTAGGTGACACTGATCTTATAATAGAGATCGAAAAGGATCTCATAACATATGGAGACGAACTTGTTTTTGGAGGAGGCAAGAGTATTCGAGATGGAATGGGACAGGCAAGTGGAATAAAAAGCAAATATTCCCTAGATCTTGTGATTACAAATACAATATTGATGGATCCCTTGTTGGGCATTGTAAAGACAGATATCGGTATTAAAAATGGATTGATTTTGGGCATAGGAAAAGCCGGAAATCCCAATGTAATGGACGGAGTATCTGAAAACATGATTGTCTCCTCAAACACTGAAGTTATTTCAGGAGAACACACCATCTGTACTGCAGGTACTATTGATACTCATATCCATTTTATTTCACCTCAGCAAATAGTAGAAGCAATATGCAGCGGTACTACCACAATGGTAGGTGGAGGAACTGGTCCTTCTGAAGGTACTAAAGCTACTACTTGTAGTCCAGGACCTTGGAATATTCATAGAATGCTCGAATCACTAGATGAATTTCCGGTAAATTTTGGATTGTTGGGAAAAGGAAATGACTCATTAGAACCCTCCCTCTTAGAGCAAATTAATGAAGGGGCTTGTGGTCTGAAGCTTCATGAGGATTGGGGATCCACTCCAGCTACCATAGATGCAGCGTTAAAGGTTGCAGATAAAACAGACACACAGATAGCAATCCATACTGATACTCTGAATGAGTGTGGATATGTGGATGATACAATAAAGGCAATTTCTGGTAGAGCGATTCATACGTATCATACGGAAGGAGCCGGTGGAGGACATGCACCAGATATCCTAAAAATTGCCGGTGAACTCAATATACTACCTTCATCAACGAATCCAACAAGACCATTTACTGTAAACACTCTTGAAGAACACCTCGATATGATGATGGTGTGTCATCACCTAAATCCTTCAATATCAGAAGATGTTGCATTTGCTGAATCAAGGATAAGAGCTGAAACAATAGCTGCAGAAGATGTGCTACATGACATAGGAGCTATTAGCATGTATTCATCAGATAGTCAAGCTATGGGTCGAGTCGGTGAAGTAACAACAAGAGCTTGGCAAACTGCAGATAAGATGAAAAAAATGTCAGGAAGATTAAAACAAGAAAAAGGGAACAACGATAATCTGCGCGTCAAGAGGTATTTAGCAAAGCTTACCATTAATCCGGCAATTACACATGGAATTTCAGATTATGTAGGGTCACTTCAAATAGGTAAATTAGCTGATATTGTAATTTGGACACCGCAATTTTTTGGAATAAAACCGAAACTCATTATTAAAGGAGGTTTTATCGCATACTCTCTCATGGGTGATCCAAATGCTTCCATTCCAACCCCGGAGCCTGTATATTACAGGCCAATGTTTGGAGCCATGGGTAAAGCTAAATATTCTACATCAGTAACATTCACTTCAAAGAGTGCGATAAGAAAAGGTCTTCAAAAGAAATTGGGCCTCAAGAAAAAACTCTTGCCAGTGAAAAACTGTCGCAATATATCCAAGAAAAATATGGTGTATAATAATCTGATACCTAAAATAGAAATCGATCCCGAAACATATGTTGTTAAAGTTGATGGAAACGTAGCGACTACAGAAGCCGCACAAAAGCTATCACTATCACGACTTTACAATCTATTTTAGGTTTTCAAATTATCGATAAAAATAATAATACTTATATATTTTGCAAATACACTTTGATTTATGAATCCCGTCCACACGGAAAAAGAAGTCGAATCAGTGGCTAGAAAAGCAGCAGAGGCACTGTATGGGAGCGATATTGAAGGTTTTAGAATTAGAACTCTTCTTCCATTTCCAAACGAACAAAATAGAGAAGCCTGGGACGCTCAAGCAACTTTCTTACTAGGAGGTCTACAATATACGGTAGACTTTTTAATTAATGAAAAAGATGGACAGATAACAAATTCAAGGCTAATCGACACAATGACTCCATTGTAGTTTCCTCATTATAGGAATTTTATTTTGGATTTCCTGCTGGGTACACTCTGATGTGCTACTTTACGTCAGTTAGAAATAGGACTGACCGCGTTACCATTATGACAAAAATATATCCAATCAGGATTAAATCATGAAATCACAGACAGTGCTTTTAGCAAAAAATAAAAGATTGGTGGGACTTTTTGTTCTTGCAATTGTAGTAATACTTTTTCTAGTTATTCCAGATTTGGTTGGAATTGAGATTACATTATCTCTGAGACTTACCTCTCTAGGTCTTTTGGCAGTTTACGTTTTACTCTCCTTCGAAATACTTCATAGAACTACAATTGCAATGGTAGGAGCAACCTTTGTCATACTGATAGGCATCCTCACAGGGCTCTTCACCGCATCCACGAGTTTTGAATTTGCAATCAGTTCCATCGATTTCAATACAATTGGTCTTCTATTAGGAATGATGATAATTGTGGCAATATTGGGGGAAACAGGAGTCTTCGAGTACATTGGAGTAAGGATGAGTAAGGCGTCCAAAGGGAATATGTGGAGGTTGATGGTAATGTTTTGCATCTTTACAGCGACGATATCTATGTTTATCGATAATGTTACTACAGTGTTGCTAATAGTTCCAATAACCATTTCTATATTCAAGACTCTCAAGATATCTCCAATTCCATTCATACTTGCTCAGGTACTTGCATCAAATGTAGGAGGAACGGCAACACTAATTGGAGACCCACCTAATATACTAATCGGGTCTGCTGCAAACATAGACTTTAGCTCATTTATTATTAATATGGGTCCTACCGTTGGTATCTCATTATTTGCTTCTCTATTTATTTTAAAATTTCAATTTAGAAAATATCTTGAACAAAAACCTGATAATATTGAAGATTTGTTGTCTCAAGATGAAAAGGTCCTCATCAAGGATAGATCGGTTTTAAAAAAATCATTAGCAGTGCTACTTGGAGTTATTTTTCTTTTCGTCATTCACGGTAGTATCAATATAGAACCTTCGATTATTGCACTTAGCGGTGCTGGGATATTGATGATTGTGGCAAAGTCTAGACCTGAGCACATATTAAGACAGGTCGATTGGTCCACCTTAATCTTCTTTGCCGGTCTATTCATAATCATTAGTGGAGCAGTAAAAGCAGGAGCAATAGATTTACTGTCCAGTATCGTACTACAGATTAGCGGTGGTAATCCGTGGTTGTTGTTCTTTATGATTATTTGGATTTCTGCAATAGCAAGTGCATTTATGGACAATATTCCATTTGCTGCTACAATGATTCCTCTCATATTTGCCATCTACAATACCGAATCGGTAGCTGCAGTGTTTGGAAGCCTTGCCATCAATCCTTTATGGTGGGCATTATCACTTGGAGTTGGATTTGGAGGAAATGGTACATTAATAGGGTCAAGTGCTGGAATAGTAGCCACAGGATTGGCCGAAATAAATGGCCACAGAATTACGTTTAATCAATTTCTCAGAGTTGGATTTCCTTTCATGATAGCAAGTGTCGCAGTTGGATCCATAGTACTACTAATTGATGTACTATTAAGACTAAATCTTGGAATATGACAACTACACTAGAATTATCAGATGTGCCAAAATTACATAATCACTGAATTAGGAAAAAGATGTTATTAGATAAGAGACTAGGTTGATATTTTCTTAGAACGTTCTTTTCAAATACTAAGAATGACTGAAGATTTCACAAAAAGTAGTCTTATTTTTTAGATCTGCAACTTTACCATTGCTCTGGTAGCTATAATAAACGCACCTACGGCAAACAATGTTAAGACAAGTACCTCAAGATTTGTAAACATATCTATTTGAGAAAATACTCCTGCCCTGGTAATATCTGCTATATACGTTAGTGGATTAAAATAAAACGCTACTGATAGTGGTTGGGGCAAACCTTCTGCAGGATAGAATACTGAGCTTACAAAAATAAAAAATATGAAAAGCCCGTTACTAAATACGTTATATGTCTCGCTACTTTTCATCTTTGTTGAGAGAATTATTGTAAATGAACCAAAAAATACAGATCCCGCTACAAGTGCAAAAATAGTGTACGACATACTCCATAAAGTAATATTTATGTCCTGAAATATGGTTGGTAAACCGAT
>DASUQJ010000111.1:0-7987 GCA_036280615.1 Nitrososphaeraceae archaeon | reverse complement strand
TTATCCTATGAGAGACTGGCATTTCGAACATATGCAAAAAATCATATTAAAATATGTTTCAGGTCTAACAGAAACTGAAAAACATTCTTCATGGAAGGTAAAACAGCACAAGAGATATGGTGGGAATATATATAATGTTCGCAGAAATATCAAAGATGACATCCATCATGGTGTTACAAGAGAAGAAGTCGCCGAATTTTTAAACAAGATCGAAAATGACTCCTCATTTTCTGATATACGAAGGATAGCAGGCAGCATAGAGAGGATTAAGGATCTAGAAATAGAAAAGGGATAAGATAAACCCGCTAGATGCAGATACGGTCTTCTTAACCACCCTATAGTCTTCACAACATTATACCTTAATACTTGAATAGGTCTTCATCCCTAAGTTGAAAATTATAGATGCTAGCCCTGGTGTTGGTGCACCACTAACCGAACAAGAGACCAAAGATTTCTTAACTACAAAAGTTCTAAATATACATCTTGGGACAGTAGATGAGAAAGGTCATGCAAACATTCATCCTACCTGGTATTACTATGATCCTTTAAAAGAAAAGATCTATATCATGACAGGGAGACAGTCTAAGAAACTAGAAAATCTTGCAAAGAATGAACTAATTTACTTTTGCATCGATGACCCAAATTCTCCCTATAAAGGAGTAAGAGGTAAAGGAGGGGTAAGGACACATGAAGACGTAAACTTTCAGATCAATATCGCCCAGAAAATTGCCGTTCGATATCTAGGAACCATGGATAATCCAATCTCACGTGAATTTGTAGAAAGAACAAAGGAAGGTCAAGGAATTGTTCTGGAGATCAGTCCAAAATATTATTCAACCTGGGATCATGGTAAGCAGAAGACAAACTCCACAGAGAAACTGTAGCAATTCAATTGGGACAATAGCGATCAATGAGCGATCGAATTAATAGTAAGTTTATCATACTATTAACAAGATTGCATTCTTTCGTTTTATGAGCCTTAGTCTACTTAACCTAGAAGAGCAACAACATAAAGATGAAATAGTCTCATTTACTGAACAAGTATTAGATGCCAAAGGCATTGAATGTGATTCAAAAATAGCTAAAATATCTGAAGAACAACTAAGAGAAATATTGGAACAAGTTAGGAAGCTTAGAAAGAAAAGAAAGAAGATTGAAGAAGATAAAAGTGAAAGTCAACGACAAGAGGAACAAGAAATTTCTGTGCGATAATATGAAAAGCGTAATAGCCATTAATTATTAAATCAACTACTATAGATATGAAGAAAGCCCATGGTTGTGATATTCGTGTCCATGCTTATAAAAACGGTAAGACAATGGAACAATGTAGGGAAGAAGCCAGAAAAAATACAGAGATACTATCTCACGAAATTTTAAAGAATGCGGAAGTTTCATGGACAAGAGTACTGGAAGTAGCAGATCATGATGAACTAGTCTACAAATTAACTTTAAAATACCTTCGCCAAAGAGGATATGATATTGGTAATAATAAGATCCCAAGGGTCAAAAAGTTAACAAATCTATATTCTTGAATAGACGGAGGCATATTCCCTACAGATTTTAATTGATTTTGATTTGTGTGATTTCCATCTAGGACAAAAAATGTTTTACGTCTGAACCTTCTTCTAATTCTCAGATTTGGCACTACCTTGTGACCTGGTTCGTAAATTGTATCAAATCTTCTGTTTGTATGGGTTTTCTAATAAATCCCTTTACTTCTTCTAAGGGAAAAAACTCTTGCTTGAACTTTTCATAGTATGTTTCAAATGATGTGATGAAACATACTTTAACCTTAGAATCTATCTCTTTTAACTTGCGATATAATTCAAATCCAGTCATATTAGGCATCTTAATATCCAATATCAATAAGTCATAGATGTCCGGTTTAAAATCGGATAATGCTACTAGAGGGTCATTGAATACTTGTACATCATAGCCACCTTGTTTTAGTCCTTTTCCCAACGTTAAGGTAATATCTGGCTCATCATCTACAATCAATATCTTCTTGGGAGCCAACCTCCAAGATATTTTACTATTATACTATTTCTTCTTTTTCCTTTTTATCAAATAACCAACTTTCTGTAAATATACAGTCTGGGAGCGGAAGTAGTCAATGGCAGACGATAGTCTAAATTCTACAACCCTTTGTTAACCTGATACTTATTGAAAAATACGCCCATAACAATAGTGCGATAGAGACAATTCTTAATGGTGTTTGATTATTTGACAAAAATGTAGAAAGGGATACCCGCACTGCCTACTCTAACTTTCTTTGTTTCTATATTATCTAGGAGTGCCGTTGTCGTTATCGCTGTTGAATTTATTGCTGAAATTGCATAGACCAATGGGCTATTGGTTATTGATGCGATAGCAAGGCTCATCGTCACTATTGCAAATATTGAGCAAACGAACGATATCCTAGCAGATCTGGAAAGCTCCTTTGAGATATGAATCAGTATTAGATATCATTATGAAAATATATCTAAATTTCATGAGTTCTGCGGCATAGCTTTTACTGTGAATCTTTCCAGACCAAAATCGGTCCGATGGATCTATTCCTTTTGAAAACTGGTAAATAGCTAACACTGATGGTTAATAGTCAATCACGGTAGCATTAGTTAGAAGCCTTGACGTTATTTCGGGAGTTGCAATAATAGTTCCGTTTATTGTTTCTGTCGTATCATATCCTGAAATTTCTAGACAAACTTTACAAACAACTACTTACCACCCCCATTTATGAATTCAGTCACATTCTGTACTAGGTTATTGAGTCCTAAGTGATGATGTGGATTTTGTACTCCTAACTGCACCCCTTCGATACTTAATAACAAAGTAACATTGTGACCCAGATTCTTCATGGCGTTAGCATCAGATACAGCTATCGATGCTCTCCAAGGATCAGAACTGCTTAGATGGTATACTAAAGGATCAGCATCAAGAGCTATCGCAGTTGTATTTGCAATAGTTTGTGCATAAGACGAAGAAAAGAATCCAAATAGTAAAATGATAAAACCTAGATTCGATGTTGCTACTGCTGTCACCATCTCATTTTTTTCGCCATTCATCTGTTTGCATCTTTATCAAGCAATTCTAGAGTGCATTCAAGCAACAACTGTATCTCTTCTATATCATATTTTGACAAAATAGAGATAATCTTATTAGCTGGCACTGTCGTCTCATGTTTTAGTATATTATTCACGATTTTAATCAAAGCAGTTTTTCGATTATTAAAGCTTGACGTATATATGTGAGAGATAGCATTTCTCAAAATGTTGTCACGGTCAACTATATCTACGAGTACAGCAACATCCCTTGTCATTTCTTCCGTTCCCTGTAAAAGAGACATCATAATACAATATTGATAGTGAATTTAAGACACGGTGTTATATTGGAATAATTTAATGCCTAGAACTTATTGACAAAATGATAAGGAGGGGTTTAGAACTGAACTTGAGGCTTTCCAGTCATCAATCTATGGGAAAATACTTTTCGTATAGTAGTTTGCTAAGACCGTTAATGCAGTCTCAATGGCCTATACTAAATTAATAATAAAACAAAAACAGGTAATGGAAATCACAGGGACATACGATAATGGATTATAAAAACAAAGGCTCTTGGGATGCTCGCACATACGATCAAGTTTCATATTTAGTTCAGTATAAATGGGGTCAGCAGATGCTGGAATGGCGAAAATGGCATGGAAACGAAATTGTTATGGACGCAGGATGTGGATCAGGCCTACTCACTAAACAATTAGCCAAGAAGGTTCCAAGAGAAAAGTATATGCTGTTGATATTGATTCTAATATGATAAAACAGGCTAGAAACAATCTCCAATTGTTTGATAACGTTGAAATTATACAATCTAGCTTCACTGATATAAGGCTTCCACAAAAACTGGATGTCATTTTCTCTAATTCTGCTCTTCATTGGGTACAAGATCATAGGCAAGCGTTTGAGGTTTTTTGGGATATGCTAAAACCAACCAATAGTAATAATAAAAATAAAAATACAGTGGTCAGTTGTGGCCAACTGCTAATCCAATGTGGAGGATATGGGAATCTGCAACAAATTATCACTTTGTTAGAACGAATTACCCATTTAGATCAATTTAGAGCATACTTTACAGACTGGAGGCAATCATGGTATTTTGCCAAGTCTGATGACACTGATAAATTGCTAAAAGATATAGGCTATGTCAATAGTAGAGTGGACTTAAAAAGAGACTGTGTAAGCCTACCAAATCGCCGCATTTATTCCAGATTTATTAAAACTGTGGTGGCAAAACCTTACCTAGAACGTCTATCATCAGATAATGGTAACAAATTAAAGACTGACTTCTTGAAATTATTTTTAGATGAGGTCATAAGAAATAGCAACAACAAATCAAAGATAAGGTGGTTTCTTGATTTCGTTAGGTTAAATATTGTTGCTCACAAGCCATGACAGCTGGCGCCACATTGACAGTATTTGATACAAACCGCTGGCATTTCTAAACAGATTCTAACTCACAAACAAACAATCTATAATATCTATATTTAGCAATTCTAGTCGGTTACGTCAGCGATGAAATAGATAAATGAGCAAATTGTATTCATCTATATTATGATACAAAAGATATGAAACTACATTCTTTCGATCCAAATACTAGCTATCGTTTTAGAACATTGAATGAATTAAATGTACTATCTGGTAGATTAAACGAATCCAAATCCAAATTAAACACATCACTTCAATTTTACTTAAAAAAATATAGACAGATATTGGATATACCAAGATTATGTAGGGCCCTGGCTATCCCAGGAGAGCTGGCTGAAAATTTCATAAAGGCTGGTAAACCAAAACAGCAGTATACATCAGAGGATGAATTAGATAAGGTACAATATCTTCCAATAGTAAACCAAATAGTTCAAACTCTTCAAAGATATCTTTATTTGGAGAATAATAACTACAGCAGCAAAAGTAATCTAATTGTATCAAATCTAAATAATAATCAAAGAGAAGCAATATACACAGACATAAACGAATTAGCTGTATATTCAAAGATGTACTACGATATAGAGATTGTAAAATCAGATCCTTTAATAGCAGAGGAATATCCTCATGGTAATCCATTTGATCATATTATTGACATAATGGATCAAGGAGCAATAATTATTAGATTCAAATATGTTTCAAGAAATAACTCCCTTCCCCCTGAAGAAAAAGTGGTAAGTTATCATCTTATGAATTTTGAAAACAGAAAAGTACTTGGGGTACATATAGAAGGAGAAAAGAAATTCAATATGTACAAACAATGGGGAGAAGGTGATGAAAGACTTTTGCCAATTTATCCAGAATACGCCGACACTATAATAAGGTGGGGAAAAGAGGAAGTGGAAGAAGCAATAATAAATGAAAGAGATAGTCCAAGAGAGTTTCTCTACTAGATGATATGGGAATGAGAAATTGTCCCATTATCTGAATATTTGGTTTTAGTTCTGTAATATTCCTCCGCTAATAATTGTATCAATGATACCAGATCCTATTAGTTCAGCATATACAAGTTTGGATAAATTATTGAGAGACTAAAAGGTAAAATGGCAGCCATTAACCATAATTCAACTATTATTTGCTTCTAAAAATGTCAATATTAATCTATTAAATGCATCTGGATATTGATACATTAGTCCATGGCCAGAATTTCCAACCTGAACTAACCATGACCCAGAGATCCTTTCTGCTAATATTAATGAATTGGAGGCCTGAGTAAACAGATCATCTGATCCAACTATAATAAGAGTAGGCTGGGTGATATTTGAGATAGCATTACAATTACCCGTTTGTGCCCAGTTTACCGCTGCATTTCCCTGTTTTCCCATTATATCCAAAGATACCAATTCTTTGGGGATTGGCATATAGTTTGTATAATTTGGATTTGCTTTAAACCAACCAGTTGGAAACAACAAGGGTATTGTTTTTTGCATTTGCTCCTGTGGAGATACCGATGGTTTGCTAAAGGCCTGGTCTACTTCAGGACTTGCAGGTTTAGATTCATTGCCGCCGCATAAGGAAGCGTAGAGGATAAGTTTGTTAACTATTTCTGGATTAGCTAACGTCAATTCCTGAGCAATGAATGAACCCATTGAGAAGCCAAGGATGTCAGCCTTGGTTATGTTTAAAGCATCAAGCAGACCTGCTGTATCATTTGCAAATTGACTGATCGAAAATTCCTTTGTCCCTGCAGTTGATTCTCCTGCACCTCGATTATCGAAAATAGTAACGGAATAGTTTGATGATGATAGTTGCTCTAAAAGAAGTGGATTCCACATGTCCATCGTAGCACCAAGTCCTGTGATTAAAAGGATTGGTTTGGCGCTGCCTTCGCCTAGTTGTTTGTACGCTATAGTTATATCACCTACTTTGACCTTTTGAGTAGGCATATCATCTAGGGCCCTAGCCTCTGCCTGAAAAGAAGAACTCTGATTCTGACTATAAACTGCTGGAATATGATTAAAACCAGTGCTAAGCATTAAAAAAACAAAATTCAAAATAACTAGGGATATCATTGGGAAAATTTGATTGTTGGTTTTCATTCCTTACAGGCAATTTATTTTAGAGGTGGTTAATAAGTAAATAAGGGAATAAAAGTATACTTAAACTGCTTCTTGCAAAGTAACATTATTTAGTATTAATCTTAAACAGACTTTTGTTTGAATATGAATATTGGTATAGTTGGTACCGGACTGATGGGGTCGCAGATAGCGCTTAGACTTGCACATAAAGGCCATAGAGTTACGGTTTTTAACAGGGATAGGTCTAAAGCTGAAAAGATAAGAAGTGCTAACGGTTCAGTTACTTTAGGTGTGGCTAATCAACCATCGGATATAGGATCTAACTGTGATATAGCCTTAATTTGTGTAAAGGATTATGAAGCAGTATCAAATGTTTCTTTTGGGAAAGGTGGATTAATTGAGAACCCAAAGGCGGATCTTGTCGTTATACAGTGCAGTACTATTGCTCCCGATGAATCACAAAAAATAGCAGATTTCTACTCAGACAAAAGGGTAACAATGCTCTCAGTCCCAATTTTAGGAGGGATATCTGCAGCAGAAAGTGGGGAACTGGTACTGATTGCGGCTGGTGCTAAGACTGATTATGTTCAATCTGAATCTATTCTTAAAGATATAAGCAAACAAGTCTTTTATATAGGATCTAATCACTGTGCGGCCAGCATACTCAAACTGGCAGTTAATATTAATATTTCATTAATTGCCCTTGCACTTGCCGAAGGATTAGTTTTTGTAAAAGGAAATAACATAGATCCTAATATCTTCATCAAGATCTTTAATTCCACCTACTTTAAGACAGGAATAAGCGAAAACAAAGGACCAAAAATTGCAAACGATGACTATACCACATCATTTCACCTCATGAATATGGTAAAGTATCTAAATTTGGCATTGCGTACAGCACATAACTCAGGTCTGGTACTTCCGACTACTACTTCAGCTCATGCTGTTTACAGAGCCTCAGAAGTATTTGGTTTATCGGATATGGATTATACTTCAGTGGCTTCTTTTCTTCTAAAGTTAAATGGTAATAATACTTTTGGAATGACAAATCTTTAAAATGTAATACCATTAAAGTATTGTTCGGTAGCCAGGATATTGTGTTTATTAAAATATCTTCTACAAAAATTGAATAAGTTCCTTGTTTGTTGTCAAGGTCATCTGATTTTAGTCTTCATTATCATATATTGAGGTAATTATCTCTATTTTTATTATACGGATATGATGGTCATTTTTGATCCCTCTGTAATTTTATGCTGGTTTATAAATCCTGATGTTGCCGCAACTACATATTTGGCAGGTTTTATATTTTTATATGTACAATTGGCTGTATCTAAGGTATTTTTGCATGGAGAAGCATCTTCTACCATGTAAACAATACTCCCTTCCTCATCAAACCATATTAAATCAAGATCATATTCAATATTCAATAACCAC
>DASUQJ010000110.1:0-6355 GCA_036280615.1 Nitrososphaeraceae archaeon | reverse complement strand
GAAATTCCTCAAAGTGATATATCATGTATGCAGAACTGGAATATAATCAGTATAAGAAAAAAATTTCAGAGTTACTTAAAAGAAAAGTATAATCTAAACTCCACGTTTATGTATCACCCATTTTATCCATACAACATTCATAAGAGTAATGAAAATTACTCTCATAATGCTTTGAGTCCTACACTAGGTAACCAAAAGAAAGGTGCGATTTCAATAAGTAGAGTAGATTACGGAAAAAATATAGATATTTTAATTAAAGCAAATCAAATTCTCGAAAAAAACGCACAATGCGACTACCAATCTTTAATTAAAATCTATGGACCCTTCAATCGTAGATATGTCAATGATTGCTTGGGTGGATACGGTACCTTTAGAAGATACTACCACGGCGCATTTCCGAAGTCTTTTAAAAGTATATCAAATATCCTCAGCGGAGCAAAACTGGTGGTAGATCTATCTACTTTCGACAACGATGGTGGAGGCACCCAGTACACCTTTCTTGAAGCTATACACCACGGAGCAGCACTTGTAATAAACAGAAAGTGGATTGAAAGCGTACCTGCAGAGTGCTGTGATTTCAAGGAAGGTTACAACTGCTATGCCGCATCAAACGAAAGTGAACTAACTCACCTAATTAGTAACAAAAGTCTTGATATCAATAGGGTTGTAGCCAATGCAAAAAAATTGTTATCCCGGCATATCAACGCCGATTGGTCGTCAGTATAGTATCAAAGGGCTTATAATTTGAAAGTAAATATCGTTCACCCCAACCTGAATATTTGCGGAGGAGGCGAGCGTCTCTCAATTGCTGTAATGGAAGCAGTAAAAGCTATTGGTGACCAATTCGACATCACTACTTTTGAGTGGCCAAATCTTTGCCAAATAAGTGCCTCATTCGGCAAGTTAGCGGCAGAAACCGTTATGAGCACGTCCAAGATAAATATCATGGAGTCTGCACTTGACTGTCATTTAGTCAATAAAGAGTATAAATCCAAATGCAAATACGATTTGACCATTAATACGCACTCTGACTCAGTTCCTTACTATTGTGACTATTTTTCGAAGAATAATTGTATTTCTTATTGTCACTTCCCTACGGCAAAAGATCACATAGACATACAAAACCTAGACTTCCTCAAGGAAACCAGATTACTTAAAAAACAAATAAAAGAGAAGTCAGCGAGTCGACAGAAATGGTCTAACAGTAAACTTTTCCAGCTTCTCAATGAGTCCTATGATAAGCTCATAAGAAATTCAACTTTGATCACAAACTCAGAATTTAGTAAAAAAATAATTTTTGAGAAACTTGGAATTAATGCTCAGGTCCTCTATCCTCCGGTTGACATTGACCGCTTTAGAAAGAGGGCACTGCTATCAAAGACTCGCCAGGATACCGTTTTGGTCCTTTGTAGAATAGTTCCCTACAAGAATATCGAAAGCGCGATAGGAATAGCAAAAATTTTGAAAGATAATGATATTTGCAAGAAAATGAAAATTATTGGCAACCTTCACGATTATGATTATGTCAGACGTGACTACTATGCTCAACTCACAGAAATGAGAAATAGTAACGGTCTACAGGGGTTTGTAGTGTTCGATATTAACGCCCATCATGAGAGTGTGATTGAAAGCATGCATAGTGCTAAGGCCTACTTGCATACGATGCCTGGTGAGCCGTTTGGTATATCTACAGTAGAAGCAATGAGCGCAGGACTTGTGCCCGCCGTGCCTGACTTGGGAGGTCATACAGAATTTGTACCGCAAAGGTATCAATATGACACTGCTTATCGCGCCGCTGATATAATATCGTCGGCAATGAAAGCTTCCAATTCCGAAAGAATGAAACTAAGTAATTCTGTAAGGCGATTTTCAACTTCTAACTATATCCAATCATTCATTGATATCATTAATAATGTAACTATTGTTTGATGTTCTTTTAATTGTGTATTCATAGCATATCGAAATATCCTTTCTGACCTCGTTCTTAAGAAGGGACATGCACGTTACTTTCTTGTTATAACGTAGTTACCTAAGATTAGAGCATCTAACTTAGAGTTCTCAAACGTCCACAGCGCCATTTCGGGTGTTCCTACCATTGGATACCCATGGAGATTAAATGACGTATTGAGTATTGCTCCTATGCCCGTCGCTTCTTCAAAGGATTTAATTACTCTATGATAACTTGGGTTCCATTCCTGTCTTACTGATTGAGGCCTACAGGTGGCGTCGTATGGATGAATCGCGGCAGAAATACTTTCTCGAGCTTCCTTTGATGCCGCTGCGTCAAAAGCCATTATCATGTAAGGAGCATACTCAGGATCGATAAGATAGTCGTCCGTTCTTTCTTCCAGTATAGAAGGTGCGAACGGCATCCAAAAATCTCTTTGCTTTATCGCAAAATTTATTTTATGTATAACATTCACATTCCTGGGATCAGCAATTATTGATCTGTTTCCCAATGCTCTTGGTCCCCATTCGAGGCGTCCGGTACACCTAGCCAGTATTTTGCCTTTTTGCAAAAGTTCTCCGGAAAAGCCGTCCACGTCTTCATAGTAATCATATGCCCATTTATTAGAGTCTTGGTGCGCCATCAGCTTTTTCTTAATCTCTTCGTTCTCATAGCAGGGACCGTAATATATATCGTCAATAGGCTTATTCTCTGGCTTAATGCCTTCTCTTAGACAGTATTCGAAATATCCTTGTAGTGCCGCTCCAACAGCAGTCCCTTCATCATCAGGTGCGGGATAAAAAAAGATTCCTTTAGTTTCGGGCATCTCTCTTAAGATCTTGTTTACCTTTACATTAAGAAATATGCCACCAGCACAAGCGATTTTGTCAATGCCAGTCTTATGAATTGCATTCGATACCCACGTTCTTATCAATTCTTCGAGGTGAAGTTGCGCTGCCGCGGCGATATTATCGAACCTCTGGTTTGCAAGCATCCTCC
The DNA here is from genome assembly GCA_036280615.1 of Nitrososphaeraceae archaeon. Taxonomy (GTDB): domain Archaea; phylum Thermoproteota; class Nitrososphaeria; order Nitrososphaerales; family Nitrososphaeraceae; genus TA-21. Next base: position 3,408 of record DASUQJ010000110.1, on the reverse strand, counting down.
TTAATTTTGGCTGAACGTATGATCCCAATGATCCAATCCTATTTTTAAATTCAAGCGGATTTGATTTGCTGATAGCAATTATTTTCCTCATTTCATCAATGCAATACTTTGGGTTTCCATATGGGGCTAGTCCCATGACTTTATTTTCGTGGTCCCAAGGCTTTAAGCCCAAAAATCTTGTTATCTCTGTATAGAAGGCATTTCCAACGGAGTCATAGTAAGATGAATGAGCAATTCTATTTATGTTACCACTTGTTCCCACGTTCACGGTAGATGAAAGTCCGTCCCCCGAGCCGTCTGCCGTAAAAATTAACGTGTCACTATTTTTCTTTTTATTTTCAGCTGCCGCCCAAGGAGAACTTCTGTAAGCTGCCGAAGCATGGGTCGTTTGATGCTCAATTAGACAAATTTCTTTGTTTGTAAGACCTGTTTTTTGAAGTATTTTTCTCAACACCCGAAGATTCCTTCTTGATTTTTTGTAGGACCGATAAAAACAAAGGTACGGATCAGAATGCAACAAAGGGCTTAATTTTAATAATATTTTCGTACCTAAAGACTGTAAATTCTCCCTACCTGGAGGATCATAGCTCACTAATGCAATTAGAGACACTTGGCTCGGATGAATATTGGCGATATTAAATACCAGCGCTATCGATTGTTCGGGAATTCCTGCAAAGTGTTTAATGTTAATCAATCTTTCTTCTTGTATTGCTGCTAGTACAGAACCGTTCCTTACTAGTGCGGCACCCGCGTCATGACCATCATTGATGCCCAGCACTATAATATCGGTTCTTGTCATAATTTTACTTGGACGCTTATTGTTTAAATAACTGAATCGCTTTCACCAAAAGAAGATTTAGTCTTAAAGTTATTCTCTTCATATGATCCCGAAAAAAAATATTATCATGAAAAAAAATGACAAAAAAAATAAGAACACCTTAATGATTTTTCAAAGTCATTATAAGATGCGTCAAAAAAACTAAAAAATATTTGGCCTTGTCCTTCCGTTTCGTACTAGAGAACAGTCAAGTATAGAAAAATTCAGTTCAAATTGTTGAAGGATTCAAATTACAATTAACGTATATTCCGGCGGAAATAACCTTGGTTTCTGAGATTTAAAGTATAATGCTCTTAAATAATTGACTTGAAATGCTAGAATATGTTTCATTAATCCTTTCCTTATTTTTTCTTGCATATTGCACTAGATTAATAATATTTGTTCTGAAGTCATTCGTGCATCATATAAAGTCATCCGACGTGAAACGCCGATCCTTGAAGTCGACTTCTCATAACTCGACCGACAATACTGAAATTTATCACTCACCGATACAAAACAAACGTTTGGCTTTGCTTAACAATTCCAAAAAGCAAATGCAAAAGCCAACTTTTCCAGCGCAGCATACCAACCATAAAAATAAAGAAACATTAGTGACTTTGAATGCCACTGAATCTGACGCGTCTTCCCAACATTCTGGATATGATTATCGTCCAGTAGTCAGCATAATCGTCGCAACTAAAAATGAAGAATCCGTCATATGTGACTTGCTAACATCCCTGGATAGATTAACATACGATAGAACCAGGTTCGAAATAATTATAGTTGATGATTCAGATGATTCAACTTATAGAATATTACAGAGTTGGCAAAAACGTATCCAAAATTTAAGGGTCATTAAAAGTGCCGGCAACACTGGATGGAAAGGTGGCGCACTCAATTTGGGATTGCAATACTTAAGAAAGGATAGCTCTTGGGTAATAATAATTGATGCGGACACCATTCTTCCTCGTAAGCTTATCGAAGAATTTTTGGAAACGCTATTTTCTTCAAATCAAACGTTCAACGCAATTCAGGGTTATTGTATCCCTTGCAATAATGATTTTTTTGATCGCGGATCTTCAAATTGGACCAGCAAAGGAATAGAGCTCAGGCTAGCACAAAGAAATCTTATTGAATTTGTAGCAAGAGACGAACTGAATATGCCACTTCAGCTAACAGGAAGTCTTTTTATGATTAAAAGTTCAATAATCAAAGAAATTGGCTTTTCGACTGACTTATCTGAAGACTGGGATTTAACGCTACAACTGTACACTAGAGGTTTTGATAAAGTGAATTTAACAACTGTCAAAGATACTGTAAACCTTTTACCGAAAGTTAATATTCGATTCGACGAGAAATTAAACGCGTCAAGTCAGACGCCCACATCATTATCCTCGTACTTTAAGCAAAGAATCAGGGTAAGCGAAGGTCATACTAGGGCATTCGCAAAAATGCTATCGAGGTTATTATTAAGCAAGCAGCCGTTGAAAAATAAGGTTGAGCTATTTCTTACTGGTTTGAGGTATTTCAAATACGTTTTTCTTCCTGTATTGCTTTTAACGGACATATACTTACAGGTCGCTCCTTCAGAAGTATTCAATATAGCTTCAGTAGGTGCACTTTCTGTGCAAATTTTTTGCTTCACTTCTATCATAATCGTTAATATTATGGCGATGCTTGTCCTCAAGAAGCATAAACAATATGATTTTACATATTTATTATCAAAATTATTACTGGACATCTGTGTGTTGCCTGCTTTAATTATAGGATCATTACTAGGCGTGTTGAGAAGTAAGGGTACCTTTTATAAGACCGAAAGAATCGCTGGTTTCAAAATATCAATATAACCAATGATTCAAGTACTTGGTAATAATTGATAGAATTAACTTGTCAACGTGTATATATCATGTAGGTTCAACAATAGTACCTGCTTATCAACTCGATTAATTGATCTTCCGGTCGAAAATCATGGTAATAAGAAAAAAACGTATACAATAATGATCCTTGAAGACGAAGAGGATATTCTAAAACTTTACAATGACTATTTTTTAGTAAAGGCCACAAAATATTGCGCACATAAGTCAACGCCGAAACTATTTTACAAGATATTGAAATCGAGAATCCAGAAGTCTACATCATAGATTATAAATTACCTGGCCACTTGAATGGGATTGAAGTAGCAATAGAAATTTTAAAGAAGTTTCCTTCAGCATGTATAATGTTTATTACCGCTTTTGTACTTTTAGGTCAAGAAATTGCGAGGGAACTTGCAAAAAGAAGGGGTGAGAAACCGAGCCCTGGAACAATTTATCCAGTTCTAAAGAGTCTTAAGGATGCTGGATTTATCACTGAAGTGAAGGAGGGTAAAACCATCTACAGGCTTACACCCAGAGGTGAAAAGGCACTTGAATTAGCCAAAAAAAGGTTGACAAGAACCTTCTTCGGAGTAATCAGAAGAAATCAATCCCTCGTTTTAAGAACATATGTATATGGTAGTTCTAAAAGAAAACAAAATTAACCATTTGTTAGATAATCAGCACTTAAATTTATCGAGCGGGTTGGATTCATTAAATTGTAATACTTGCGCCGCA
>DASUQJ010000109.1:0-53724 GCA_036280615.1 Nitrososphaeraceae archaeon | reverse complement strand
TCTAAATGCGCTACCTGCAAAACAACAGCTGGAATTTGATACAGAGGTAAAACATATAGAAATAGGTCATACTCCTGCAAGCATCAGAGAGTCTATGCTGGAAAAAGTATTTGAGCTTGGTGATAAATTTACTAATGCTGTTAGAAATGAATATCCACCAGGAATAATCGGACCATTTTCTCTACAGAGCATTGTCACACCTGAGTTGGAAATAGTTGTGTATGATGTTTCTCTCAGAGTTCCTGGAAATCCTATAATGGCAACAACCTCACCATACACAAAATATTCCTACGGTCAAACTTTTGGTATTGGCCGGAGGATTGCAATGGAAGTTAAGAAGGCAATAGCCTCAAACAAACTATCCACGATAGTGACTTGATTCAGCTTAAGTCATTGCTCGATTGTTTCTTCAAAGAGATTTTTCCTTACTTTTATTGGTACATCAAAAAATACAGCGAGAGCTATAGAATCCGACGCTCGATAATTTCTCAAAGTGATTACTTCCTTACGACTTTTGAAATAGAGATTAGACCTTAATACAGGACCATTTCTGTAAATTCTTACTTCTAATAACAGTAAATCCTGCAGGGATGAAATTTCTTCAAGAAGGTTATAAATTGTAGGTATGGTACTCTTGTCTCCTTCTCTAAATCTCAGGATATGTCTTGCGACTTCTCCTGAAAATGCGCGTATAGGAAATTCTCTTCCATCATCGGATTTTAATGTAAGTAACCCTTCTAGACCAAGTTTATCAACGAAACCAACAAAGCTTATCGATGCTGTAACAAATCCTTCACTTGTGAAAGTTTCTCCCATATTTTTTTTTATACATCGATAAATTTAGACTTTATCCAATATTACAAGCTTGATTCAATTAACTTAATATAGATTGGATTGTTTTTCATAAATCAACTTACTTTTGGTTGTTGGAAATGTATAATCACAATTCGCTGAGAAACATAGGTATACGGATTATTTCAATCAGCGTTTTTTCCATTATTTTCTCTCTTTCCATGTATTCATTGTTGAGTTCTAATCATCAATCATCATCTGACACTGCGAAATTGTATAACCTCGCAACTGCGGTTATCTTCCTAATTGTGGTTTCACTAGTCGCGGGAGGATACGGTTCTTATTTGATCCTTCGCTCTGAATCTTTGAAACCCGAAGCTAAAAAGAGTTATCTTGGATACATTTCAAAGATTTTGACCAACAAGACTTACTGGAGAATATTTGTTGTTTCATCTATTGTCTATGGTATCTTTTTTGGCTTCTTATCTCAAATCCTGATTTATCATGATGATGTTGCAGGGAACACTGCTCCATCTCTTTTTGTGACACTGTGTTGTAATTATCTAGGATACGTTCCTATGGTCACATTAGAACTGACTGAATTATTTTCAATTTTAGTAATTCCTTTAAATCTAATACTTGCAATAAGCGTCTCAGTATTAGTTGGTTTTAACTTTGCACTAAATATGAGCTTGCTAAGAATGTTTAGAAACCACTCTCAAAGTAAATTTCCAATTGTTTCAACTTTTGGGGTCTTCGGTGGATTATTCATCGGTTGTCCTACTTGTGCAGGAAGCCTATTTACAGCGCTTGTTGGATTTAGTACAAGCGCCGTAGTCTCCGCGTTGGCTCCATTTCAAAGCTTATTTATTGCAATTAGCATTCCAATTTTGGTTGGAACGCCACTATTGATTATTCGTAAGGCAATGAAGAATGAAACCTGTGACGTAATAGGTAATTAATAGGATTTCAATACGGGGTAAGTCTAAATTCTAATTACAATAGCTCAGGGACATCAAGGAAAAATATTATTCGAAAATTGTAAGGCTATTGGTTTGTTCCTTTAAAATCTTCTCAAATTTCAAAATATCGATATCTTTGAACGGTCTCATTTTGGGTAATTGCGGAGGCTCTTTTACTTTTTCTAAAATTCCCCTTGAAATTAGTTCGGCCTTTAATTTTTCCCGCAATTCAGGATGACATAACTTACTATGAAATATGCTTCCCCAACCCTGAGAGAACATCTCCTTTATATGCAAATCTCCCTTCTCTTCATGAAAATGTGGATTGCGTGTTTCAATTTGCATAACTTCCACCCCTTTCTCCATAGTATCCTTATGCTCTGGCGGGGTAATTCCACCAAATTGTTCCAATAAATTAACTATCTCATACGGTTCGATTGAAAAACCGGACGAATAGGTCAACAATTCAGCTAACTGAATTGACATGCAGTGTTCTCCAGAATTACCCGTTCTGATAACTTCTGTCTCAAATCCAGTATAATATGATATCATTAAATTTAAGAATTGATTTGTCATTTCTGAAACTCTGCCTAACTTAGAAAATCGTACACCTGATTCTGAAATCTTCGGTTTGTATATCCAAGATACACGAACCATAGTGTAGGGTGTTGATGATAACGCAATCCCGGATGAGAATATTTTGGTATATTCGTTCACAGCACCTGGGACATAATTGTCAGAATCAACGAATCCAACATATTTTTTCCCCATCATTTTTGAAAGAATCATGCCAATGAACATGCCTTCTCCTTTACCATTACGAATTTTACTCTCCGAGTCAAAAAGATCCGTATACCCGACTTCTTCTAATGCCTTGGCAAGACCTGGATCCTTTTGATGAATTATCACTGATTTTTTTTCTGCGAATCTATTAAATTGTTCGAAAGCCTGTTTTTCTAATTTATATCTATCAATTGGTTCCCTGGGACTATTTGATACTATTATTGTTAAACAATCATGAGGGATACCACTCAGTACTCCTTCTAAAAGCTTTAAACGTTCTCCTTTTATAGGAATTACAATTGCCATTTCTGATTCTATACCAGAAATAATTTCGTCATCAATAGAACGTATAACTTCAGACTCCGTCTTTGCATGTTTGTTCTTGTGTCCAGAATCTAGCTCGTAGACTCGTTGCACTCCATGTAGACTTACTGATCCAAATCTTTCTGTAAATCTAGGGACATCAAGCTTCATATCTTTAATTCAGTTATGCCATATTTATTGCAAGTGTATATAAATCAATAATTTTTTGTCCAATAACCAAAAACAATGATATCAACTTTTCCAAGGTTTTAATGCCATCTGGATTATTTAGGAAAACAAGAGTAACGATCATATTTGTTAGATTGTCCTATATTGCCATTATAACTTGATGGTGCAATTGCTAACTATCATAATGTCAAGTTTCTAGTGTTATAGATCTTGTATGCGTAAGTTTTTTGACATAATTTTTGTCGGGAGACGGGCACAGACAATATCAATCGTGATAGCGAATGTTTTTATCAAACTGCCAATTACTAAGCGCATGAAATGAATGTTTAATAGCAGTAATTGGTTACCCGATTTAACTTTCGATTAAAACTTAATACCGGTTAAATCTGAATTCGCACTGCTGTTCCTTAATTTAGTAAAGTATAGCATTAACTAAAGTTGATATTATCTGATACAATTACTCTTGATTTGACCCTACAATAACGGTGTCATAAATATATCAGGTTTTGTTTCGAATTTACATTTCTACATACAATGTATCATTTTCTATCAAAACTTTGTGACTCTGCAATGGTTTTAATTTTTGGGGAAACGAGATCAAACTTCCTGTTTTAATATCCCATTTTGCTCCATGCCAAGGACATGTCAGCTCATTATTATTCAATTCTCCCTCGTGAAGCTCTGCCCCCGCATGAGTGCAGACATTGTCCATTGCATAATAATGTCCATCCAATTTCGTTACTACTATTTCCTTTCCACCTGCGGTAATATGCACCAATTTTCCTTCTTGGACGTCTAAAGTTTTTCCAACAACTACCTTTCCCATAATCATAAAAAAGAATTCTGTATTATTTTAACTTAATTTTCTTATTATTTGTAGAATATTTAGATATCTTAATATACAATATTTCAACTTTTTAAAGATAATCAAGAATGAGGCCAGATGACAAACATTGAAAATTCTGATCAACTCGAATCCATAACTAATAAGAATCTGATCTGGATAGATATCCAAAAACCCACCAGAAAAAAATTAAAAATGTTGGAGGGAAAATATGCATTCCATGAACTAAATATTGAGGATTGTCTTTCAAAAATACAAATACCTAAAATTGATAAATATCAGGATCACATTTTCGTAATTATGCATTTTCCAACTGTGGACAAGGATATGAGTATCCCGCGATCGACTCAGCTTGCAATATTTGCTGGGCCTAATTATCTTATTACCGTACAACAAGGGGAGCTGAAACCAATCCTTGAAATGTTCAATCTTTGTAAGGATAATGAAAGACAAAAGGAGACATTCATGGGGTCCTCATCGGGCTACCTATTGCATAGCATAATAGACCTAATGGTTGATGATTTGTTACATGTTTTAATGAAACTTGAAGGAAACCTGGATGACATAGAAGATTTAGTATTTGATGAGAAAGTTGCAGTCGCGAAAGATATTTCACTATTACGAAGAGAGATAACAACCCTTAGACGAGTAGTTGTTCCAATGAGGAGAATTATCTTAGAATTGAGCAAAGAGATGCAAAGATTTTCTGAGGAAGATTTGACTGACTATTATGATGATGTAAAGGACCATACAGAAAAGGTTCTTGAAGTTCTTGAAGAATCCAAGGAAACTATAGAAATTTTTAAGGATACTGATTTCATGTTGAGCACTGAAAAATCAAATAAGATTTTGGCAACTCTTACTATCCTCTTTACCCTTTCTATTCCTGCAACAATAATTGGAGCTTACTACGGAATGAATGTTAACTTACCTGGTGGTATTGTCACTGGTAATCCAGATTTTTTTGGTCCGTATACTTCATTCATAGTCTTACTAATGATCGCCATAGTACCTTCATTAGTAATGGTTTGGTATTTTAAGAGATTGGGATGGTTTGGATGGTAGTAAATTATTGATACGACTAGGATTTCGAGTTTCAGTTTTACTTAATTTTCATATTCAATTAATGACTTTAAGTCAATGTTGAAGAACGCTCGCAGAATACCAAGATATGATTCAACTGGAGGTGGAATTTCATCTTCACATGATACTTTCATATTCCACGCGTTAATCCAGATTATCATTGCATAGAAGATATTGAGAAATCGCTTATACTGAGCTGGTACAACCTCAAGACTTTCCAAATATTTGTCTCCTAGTAACCAGGCTGCTGTAAAATCCAGACACTTTTGACCGTAGATAGCCTTTATTTGTTCTTCAATACTCTTTGCGAACTTAAACGGTGTACGGGACACAAAAAAAGGAAAATCAGTTTTATACGGCACAACCAGATCTGGTGGAGACCAGATCGAAATTATTCTACTGCCATCTTTTAACTCGGTAGAAAATTTTTCCACCATTTTCTTTACGACCTTTTCATCATGAAACCAAAAAAGGAACACATTACCTTCAGAGATATCTACTCTTCTTATGTCGTCAATTATTACATTCGTGTTTTCTAATACATGGGTTTTTTCCAATAATTTTGTGACTGAGTTTTTTCTTTTTTCAACACCTATGGCCTTCTTTACTTTAAATTCAGTTGATGCAATGTATACTGCATTACTATTTCCGCAACCAAGATCGTAAAAAATATGTTTCTCACCAAGTCGAGCAAGTTTGAACATTCTTCTTATGACATTATCTGGCAATCTAACATTGTTGCCTTTAAGCACCGAAGTTGGCAGAGTAGAAATGAATTCATTTATATTCATTGTATATCGTGTATTGGATATGAGATCTCCGGCATAATATATAAAAATGGAACTGAGATAACACATCTCTCAATCTATCAAGAAATTTCACTGAGATGGTTGATAAAGTTAATAATGGACACTCGGATATTATTATTTGTGAACTGTGATTATTGTAGTCATATATACATAGCGCATGAACTCGAAGGGAATAAGGACAGACAATACTCCTTATTCGATGTCGGTAGCTGTCTGATAATGGGATGCAGATGTACTAGTTATATTGATAAAATTGAAAAGATAGACGAAGAATTGTTATGAGTGGTTTTTCCTCAAGTTTGTATAAACTCCATGAATTATTTTCTGATGATTCAGTATCCTGCGATTTAGTAAATAGAACCTGATGCACCAATAACTAAATGAAAATGAAAAATACAAAATTTTTGAACTTAATATTGCCATCTATATCTTTAAGTCTAATTTATGCGACAATGCTTATAGGCGTCTATATCTCTTCACTGAACAGGGGAGTAGCATGCCCAGATTGGCCTCTATGTCCTAACGGATTTGCGTTTCCTCCAGAAAAATTTTTCTACGAACACTTTCATAGGTTTGTGGCAATAGTTGCTGCTGTCTTCACAGGCATATCTTTTATTTTTATTACAAAAAGCTTTTGGAAGATGAATAAATTAGTTGTTATAGTTGTTACCTCCCTGATTATTGTTCAAATTATTATGGGGATTTTTGTTGTGTCAAGTAAGTTGAATCCTTTTATAGTTGCAACCCATCTCTCAACAGCAGTAACGATATTTTCTCTTATTTTTGTTCTACTCAGGGAATCATATATAGAAATTAAGAGAAAAAATGTCTAGAATTAATGAATGAAGATCTATTATTGTGTGATCAAAATTATGATGGTAATCCTAAATCACGATGATGTTTGATGTTAAAATTCATATTCCTTGTTGGAAGAACATTGATAGACGAGCAAAATTTCTATTCATTTATTGATTCTAGATTACTATACTTATTAAATCAATTTGGAGCTAAGATTGATAATAGAAATTATGATGCGATCAAGAACGATATCATAAAGAATAGAAAATTGCCAAAAGATGGGGTGGAAGAATTAATTATTCAAATATGTAAGGTATTGATGCCTAAAGGGTATGAAAAGATAATTTTGAAATATATTCTCCCGTCAATAGAATTTGCAGAGAAACACCTTTTGTATCCATCCGACGATGCAATAGCGACCCTAGAATTGCTTTCCCAAAATTATAGGATAGGGGTAATTGGCAGCCACGAGAATAAAATATCAAAAATTTTGAAAATCTATGAAATGAACAAGTACTTTAATTGTTGTATTTTATCTTACAAAGAAAATATAGAGCCTGATAAAGAAATTTTTAGTTTGATTCTGAATATGTTGGGAAGGAGATCAGGCGAATCATTACTTATCGGAGATAGACTTGACACTCATATTCATATTGCAAATACTTTGGGAATAATTACGATTCGACTTACCAAATCCATTTTCAAGGTACAAGAGGCCACAAACCAAAATGAGGTTCCAAAATTCACATTAAATAATTTAGGCGAACTGGCCAATACAGGTTTCACTATGAGCCAATCTAATCCGTAAGTTGGTCTAATGGACACTCTCTAATTGTTCTTTTATCTTTTTGAATACTTTAATAATTTCTTTTTCTTCTAGTCTATGGCTTGAATCAAACATAGAATGAATTGAACCTCCTCCATCACCGAGTTTCCGTGGAACTATATGCACATGTAAGTGTGGTATCTCTTGTCCTGCATCTTTACCATTGTGGATAGCTATTAGGGTACTTTGTACACCCGTTCCTTTTTCAATAGAGGGTAATATCTTATTTGCCAAACTAAATAATTGGTTAATTTGATCATAATCAACATCTTGTAACTTTGCATAGTGGTTTTTTGTAATAACCAGAGTGTGTCCCGCAGTCAACGGAAAGGCATCAAGAAAAGCAATTGCATTTTCGTTTTCGTCTATTATCTTGGCATCAATTTTCTTTTGAGCAATCTTGCAAAATATGCAATTGTCAACAGTTGTACTCATACTATTCTACAGCATTATCAATTAATAAAATATTTCCAAATTTGAATTAATTCTCTTGATAATGATATTTAAGCTGAAGTATTGAAAAGTGATGTGATGTGCTTTGCTGCAACATACCTATTAATATTATTATTAATGGTAACCATCGGTCGCTCCTTATCATTTACAAATCCAATTATATGCGGATTGAAGTTGTGCTTCTTGAAATCCTCCAAAATTAGCGGTGCTAGATCTTTGCTTGATATTATAAGGTGACATCCATTTACTGCCGCTGTTGAATTTGAAACAAGGAATTCATCTGTCGCAAATCTCGCCAACTCTTCATGTTTTATAGGCACTTCATTTACTACTATGTGACTATTTGAAATTTTGGATAAATTGATTAATGCCAAAATCCCATCTGAACCAACCGGATATACGCTAATAATGTTCCCGTTTGTATCAACCTCCTTTCCAAAGTCAGTACAATATTTCGAAATTATCTTGCCCATTGAAAATCTGGGCTGAGTTAACGATTTTATTATTTCATTCTTGATGCTGATATCGATTGGCTCATGTTTACCCAGAATGGAATTCATTTCACCAATCTGTTTTATCGTATAAATACTCAATGGAGTTAATGAACCAAATTTGTCAGTCAATATCAAAACCATGCCTGGTTGAATGAGGTCATACCTTACTGGTAATTCCTTGGTAGAGTGAGCATAAGCTGTTGAACCATAGAAAAGTTTTCCCAACTTGAGAGAACTATAATCATCAAGTAACAGATCATATTTTGCCGCAAACTTATCATTGTTAGTTCTTATCCTGTCCAGTAGGCCCTCATCTGGTGCATCATAGATTGGTATTATTCTAAAACCTGAAGTACATCCAAGCAACAGCAAATTTTCGAGGGCCGAAGCCAAGGCAATTGAAGTATTAACCATTGAATCGGGTTCCTCCTCAGGATCAATTAATTTACCAGACGAAATATTGACAGCAGTATATCCTATCTTATTACCTCTATGCGTGTCAATGTAGTCAACAAGTCCAAATTGTGATTCATATTGCGATGTGGTAGCAAGTACTACTCTTCTTACCTGATGCTTAGGAGGTTTTTTACCATAAAAATTACCCATCAGATGGGATAGACTTTGCTCATCTTCTGCTACTTCATTATGAATTCTCATTAATGAAATGATTTTCTTGTTTTTCAAATCATCCGATATTGATTCACTTACATTGTGTATCCTGCGTGTTATGTCGGGGGTCTTTCCGCTATATTGGAATGAATCAAACCACGACAAATCGGCCCAAGAATTATGTTTTATCTTTTCAAAAGATTTCTCTAGAGAAAAAAAATCAACTTCGTTAGAGCAATTTGATATCCAACCGATTGGATCAAATCCTAGATTCTGATATTTGAATATATTCTGCCAAAAATCATGAGTCAAAAACTAAAGCCCCCACACACCACTCATATACAACACTAATAATGAATCTTCCTAATGCATAAAAAACTCCTCAACTGTATTTAAGTTAGTTATCTTTATTATATTAAACCTATAAAAAGAATATAATTATAAGCCTAATTTTCTCAAAATAGAAATAATGCAGACAAATCATGATGAAAAAAATTCACAGGAGTCTTTGATGAGCGAAATAAGGAGCATAGCGAATGAACTAGAATCAAAACCTGCCCGTGAGATACTAAAATGGGGATTTAAGAAATATAAGGATAAAATGGTATTGGGGTCAAGCTTTGGTGCTGAAGATGTTGTATTGATTGATATGATGTGCAATATCAACAGAAATCTTACTAGAGTATTTACCTTGGACACCGGTAGACTTAACCAGGAAACTTATGATCTTATTGACAAGATAAGAAAAAAGTATGATATTAAAGTTGACGTGTATTTCCCAAATGCAAGCGATGTTGAAGAGATGGTCGCAATTAAGGGAATGAATTTAATGTATGAAAGTGTGGAAAACAGGAAACTTTGTTGCAACCTTAGAAAGGTTGAACCGTTGAAAAGAGCTCTTAAACAATTCGATTGCTGGATTACTGGGCTTCGCCGAGAACAATCCACAACTAGAAACAAGATATTGAAGATAGAAGTTGACACCTTGAACAGCAATATTATTAAACTAAATCCACTGGCCAACTGGACCAATGATGAAATTTGGAAATATATTCGTGAAAATAAAGTTCCATATAATGAGCTACACGATCGAGGATATCCAAGTATTGGCTGTGAACCTTGTACGAGAGCAATTAAGGAAGGCGAGGATCCTAGAGCTGGAAGATGGTGGTGGGAAAATGATACTCACAAAGAATGCGGTCTGCATTGGAAAGAAGGTAAATAACTGCGAATGTCACATAATCTAATTTTACCACATGGTGGTAAATTAATAAATAAATACATCGAAAAGAATTATGATGATTTGAAGACTTTCGAAGTACCTTCTGATATTAGAAACGATGCAGAAAATATAGCTACAGGTGTTTTCAGCCCTCTCGAGGGTTTCATGAATCAAGAAGATTTTCTAAATGTGCTTAAGGAAGGACGATTAAGTAACGGTATTCCATGGACCATCCCAATTATTCTTGACGCAGAAAAGGAGGTTGCAATAAAAATGAAGGACCTACGAGACGTTGTTCTTTGTTCTGATGGCCAAAAATTTTGTAGAATGCATATAGATGAAATCTACGAATATAACAAAGATAAGATCGCAAGATCAGTATACGGTACCACCGACTCTGATCATCCTGGTGTGAACCGACTCGTTAAAATGAAGGAATTCCTTGTGGGAGGAAAAATGGAAGTTTTTCAAATGAAAGAATGTGATGAAGTCCAAAAGTTTAGGATGCGTCCATCAGAAACCCGCTCAGAGATCATGAGGCGAGGTTGGAAGACTGTTGTAGGATTTCAAACAAGAAATGTACCTCACGTTGCCCACGAAATGTTACAAAAGGCTGCTTTGAACATATACGACGGATTGTTTGTTAATCCTCTAATAGGTAAAAAAAAGATAGGTGATTTTACTGACGGTCTAATAATAAGTGCGTACGAGTCGCTAATCATGAATTATTTCCCCAAAAATAGGGTATTGTTTTCAACAATCCATACGTCAATGAGATATGCGGGTCCACGCGAAGCTATTCATCATGCGATTATGCGGAAGAATTTTGGATGTACCCATTTCATAGTGGGTAGGGATCATGCAGGTGTGGGCAACTACTATCGCCCTTTTGCGGCGCAAGAAATATTCAATGATTACCCTGATTTGGATATCAAACCCGTTATCTTTCCATCTTTTTATTTTTGCAAGAAGTGTATGTCCTACGCTAATGAAAAGACTTGTCCGCATGGAGTAGATTCAAAAGAAGAATTGAGCGGAACCATGATTCGAAAAATGGTAAATTCGGGTAAAACACCAGAAAAACATTTAATGCGTCCTGAAATTTCTGATTTAATTCTTAAATCAGAAAAACCATTTGTAGTTGAATAGCTTTGATTGGACCACTCAAACTTGGACTAATTGCAGCAGTATTCTTATTATTTTATCCTATAATTGCAATCAATGGACAGAGTATCGTTCATGAAGTAATTAAAACAAAGAATTCAGAAAGATTTGTTGTGGATTATAATGCGTCTAATACTTATAGAAGACAGCCATTGGTCTATAATTTTTCAGAGTCTATACCAACCAACTGGCAATTGACAATTCAAAACAATTTGTCCTATTCAGGAATAAGGGATGCCAAATCAGTAGTAAAGATTCAAGAACCTGCGCCAAGCGAAAAATTCATAGAACTTGCAATGTTTAGCGAAAAAACTGGAAAATTCTGGGTGGCCATCAATACTAATGAATCGGGATATATTAGGGTATATGAGCGTGATCAGGACGGATGGTCTAGGGATCAACCAATTTTCGTAGCACACGCAAACAATCAGGGCCTAACCATTACTAATGGTAAGAGAATAATAATTGACAAGCTGTCAGTGGATGATTTTACCGTAGGATCGGTTTCAATATATGGTAAAGATGAACTAGGAGATCCTGCCAATTCGAATAGCGGTACTATTTCATTCGATATTCTTTTTGGTAATCCTTCAGAATCACCATTATACTACCTGCCACTAATAACCATCATTGTTATCGGGTCAATTGTACTTGCTTTACTTATTAGAAAAAAACGAGATTAGTTATTTTTTCCATAATATTTGCATATTTTTGTCAGGTGACAAAGATTGCATTTTGGTTTAATCGGCAAACATATGTTTTGACCAAATGTAACAAAGGTTTCATTTACTCCAGTCCAATACCTCCTGCCTATTGATTTTTGTAAGTCAATTTCAGTCTCCTCCGGTTTTTTGGTATTCACAATCCCAATTCTATTGGAAATTCTATGAACGTGAATGTCCACGGGGATCGCCGGCTTTCTAAATCCATAGACGAGCACACAATTTGCAGTTTTTCTTCCTACTCCCGGGAATGTAAGGAGATCCGCTAAATTGGATGGGACCTTGCTATTATATTTCTCGACTAGTATTTTTGATACTTCTTTTATTCGAGTTGCCTTTACATTATAGAAGCCTATTTTCTGAATTAATTTTTTTATATCTTTCAAATCGGCTCTAGAGAGCTCATCAGGATTCTTGAACTCAGAAAAGAGCATCTTAATTACCTGTGCAGTAGTCTCATCCCTAGTACGTGCCGACAATATAGTTCCTATCAATATTTTGTAGGGATCTCCATCTTCTTGAGTTTGCAAGTTTTTCAAGGCTGTAGGTCTAACAAGATTGTTATTGCGAAGGGTACTCTGCATTAGCGAAATTATCTTACTGAATCTTACAGTCATAGTCCTAACTAATCTTATTCTCAGTATGAATAACGTTACAAAAAAGTTTTTGGAATGAAATGACTATTCCTTCTTTTCTTTTACTCTGCCTCTCCCGGTTTTTCGTGGTGAGATATTTCCTACTTTTCTGCCAGGTGGAGTTGTCCTTCCGACTGATGATTGACGACCTACATGTTGATGTCTACCACCACCATGTGGATGGTAAACCGCAGCTTGTGCGATTCCCCTAACTGTTGGATATAGCTTGCCATGCGCAGTCATGTATTTGGCTTTGTTTCCTGCTTTAAGAAATGGCTTTTCTTTTCTTCCAGCACCAGAAACAACACCTATCATTGCCTTGCATTTTGGATTCAGCGTCGTAAATTTGCCGGATGGTAATTTTACCGACACCCCTTGGGCAGTGTGGGAAAAGACCAGGGCAGATGATCCGGCTGATTTGACGAGCTTTCCTCCGTCCCCAATGTTCCTTTCCAGATTACAAATAAGGGTACCGTCTGGAATCGCTTCCAATGCCAAAATGTTCTTTGGTTTGAAATCGACATTGTCTCCTATTTGTATTTTCTCTCCTACTGACATGCCGTCAGGAGCTGGCAGATAGCTAAACACTTTATCAAATTGAATTTTAGCCAACGGTGCATCTCTTCCTCGTTCGTGAACAATGTCAACTATTGAACCAATTTTTTGTTCGGATGATTGTAACTTTGGATATTGAGCAGGTACAATTTTTCCCGTTTTAATGGATTGAAATTGTTTACCTCCTCTTCCTCTTCTACGTACTAAAGTTCTTTTACCCAATACAGCCCAATCGAATAATTGAATATCATCATGATTTTAATCTTTGGGTAGAATGAAGATTGCGATCCGAATTGTTGATATAATCATGTAACCAGCTCATTTTTTTGTCAAATTATCATGATACATTAGATTCATATTTTTTTACACGATATGGTTAATGCTAGAAAGTAAATTCCTCTTTTCTGATGTTTGATTCACTAATATTTGTGAAGAGTAATCTTCGACAAAGGTATAAAGATAGGTACGATAGTACCTGATATCGTGAGTCAAAACACTCTCTCGCTGAAGGTTCTCGAAGCATATACTCGAGACGTGGGTCGTGGAGTGGCTAGAATCGACTATGATTCAATGGACTCGTTAACCGCATCTACAGGCGATGTTATAGAAATCCGAGGTAAAAGAAGGACCGTTGCAAAATGTCTACCACTCTATCCTTCTGATGAAGGTAAAGGAATAGTAAGAGTAGATGGACTAGTGCGAAACAATGCAGGTGTTGCCATTGGAGACACCGTAATTGTAAAAAAAATAAAGGCCGTTCCCGCAGAAAAGGTAATTGTTGCACCGTTAGAAGCTATTCCACCAATTGACGAACGTTACCTTGCTGATGCACTCGAAAGTGTACCGTTAATTAAAGGAGACAATGTGATGGTTCCTTATTTCGGTGGTAGACTTACTTTTCAGGTAATAGGTGTAACGCCCGCATCAGATGCAGTATTGGTAACTCAGAAAACTATTTTTCATATTGCAGAGAAAGGCGAAACTCTTAGAGGTGTTCCTCAGGTAACTTATGAAGATATTGGAGGATTAAAAGAAGAGATCCAAAAAGTTAGAGAAATGATAGAGCTGCCATTGAGACATCCTGAAATCTTTGAAAAATTAGGTATCGAAGCGCCAAAAGGTGTATTATTGTATGGACCTCCAGGAACAGGAAAAACTCTTCTTGCAAAAGCAGTTGCGAACGAGAGTAATGCTCATTTTATTAGTATATCTGGACCAGAAATTATGAGTAAATTTTATGGAGAATCTGAAGCACGATTAAGAGAAATTTTCAAGGAAGCGAAAGAAAAAGCGCCTTCTATAATATTTATTGACGAAATAGATTCAATTGCTCCCAAGAGAGAAGAAGTTACTGGTGAGGTTGAAAGGAGAGTTGTATCTCAATTATTATCTCTTATGGATGGGCTTGAAGCAAGAGGTAAAGTTATTGTAATTGCTGCTACAAATCGTCCAAATGCCATAGACCCAGCTCTAAGAAGACCAGGAAGATTTGATAGAGAGATTGAGATCAAAGTTCCGGATAAACGTGGAAGATTGGAAATATTGCAGATTCATACGAGAAATATGCCACTAGACACGGATGTAGAACAAGATAGAGTGGCTGCTGTAACACATGGCTTTGTTGGAGCTGATCTTGAATATCTTTGTAAAGAAGCAGCCATGAAATGTCTGAGAAGATTACTTCCTGAATTAAATTTGGAAGATGAGAAACTCTCACCCGAAGTCTTGAATAAACTCATCGTTACCAGAGGAGATTTTGAAAATGCGGTAAAAGAAGTTACTCCTTCTGCAATGAGAGAGGTATACTTGGAATCACCGGATGTTCCTTGGTCTGCAATAGGCGGTTTGGAAGACATTAAGCGTGAATTACAGGAAGCTGTAGAATGGCCATTAAGATTTCCAGAACTTTATACTAAGCTTGGACATGCCATGCCAAAGGGCCTATTACTGCATGGTCTGTCTGGAACCGGAAAGACACTCCTGGCCAAAGCAGTAGCCACGGAGTCTGAAGCCAACTTTATCAGCGTGAGAGGACCAGAACTCCTTAGCAAGTGGGTAGGCGAATCAGAACGCGGTATAAGAGAGATTTTTCGAAGAGCAAGGCAGGCAGCTCCATGTGTAGTATTCTTTGATGAAATAGATTCAATAGCTCCGGTTAGAGGAATGGGAGGAGACAGTATGGTTACAGAAAGAGTAGTGTCACAATTGCTTACAGAATTAGATGGTATCCAGTCACTTTCAGGAGTAGTTGTGCTGGCTGCAACAAATAGAGCTGATATTATTGATACGGCTTTGTTACGACCAGGGAGATTTGATAAAATCTTGTTAGTCCCGCTACCCGATAAATCTGCAAGGCAAAAAATATTGGAAATACATAGTAAGGACAAGCCACTTGGTTCAGATGTTAACCTAACGAGAATAGCTGAAATGACAGATGGTTTCAGTGGGGCTGACACTAGTTCCGTCGTAAATACAGCTGTTTCATTAGTGCTTCATGAATATCTCGCGAAGTACCCTACTCCTGAAGAAGCTGCAAGACACGCATCAGAAGCACACGTAATGATGAGGCACATTGAAGAAGGCGTGAAAAAGATTAAAGCTCAAAGAGAAGGTAAGCCGGGAGAAAAAGTTTCTGTTCAGTACTACCGATAATATCGGTTTCCCTACTTTTGTTGATTAGCTATTTGACTGAAAGTAAAGAGGAGATAATATTAATCAGGACTGTATAGTTTTTCTCTGACGACCTCATATGCCTTGGCTGCATCATCCATACCCAGAATCAAAACTATTTCATTTTGTGTGAAAAAGGCATTGTACAATGGAATACGATTGTTGTGTAATATGGAAAGAACCATTGATAGTATTTCATATGTATTTTCTTTGTCTGATTGAACAGTAATTGTTATTTTGGAGAGCCCATCTTTTATTTCACCTGTAGCACCCTTATGAGATGATTTAAAAATGCTTCGAATCTCATCCACGTCTTCAGCAAACAGCCGAATTTGCTTGTTAGTCCTGAACATATTATAGCCACTACCCAATTCAAAGATTTCATCTAGAACTTGATAGGTATCATGGGTTTCATGGAAATCAATATCTATAATACTCCCTGTTAGAGTCATTCTGACTCCGTCAAAAATTGGATGAAAGTCATAGTCATTCGCATCCAATGAATCGGCAAATCGTTTTATCGCTACTACAAGGGTATTAATATTTACTTCAGACTTAGTTAGCTTTTCTACCTCTGGCTTAATTTTTTGCGCTAATGCCGTATAATTTGCTATACCTGTACTTAAAGCCTGAAAAAATAGCGTATTAGAACCAATAACCTCTCTTACTGCATGAGGTACCGAAAAAGTTTGAGAATACATGTATTTAATATATGCTGTAAAAGTAATAAACCTTTCTTACAAATGTAAAAAGCTACTTTATGTACGAAAATTTACAAAATGTTATAATTTGTATTATGGAATTACACACGATCAAATTAACCCATGTTGTTATAATAGAGTTGACAATGATTCTTTTTAAGTAAATTAAAGTATTGCCCATATTGACCAAGCGTGAATTTATAATCGACAACGGAAGGGAAAAAATTCAGGAATTCGGGCACCTCCACAAGAATGTTGCAGTAAAATATCTAATGAAGAGACGAAGATCAGTTCTAATGACAAAAAATCTAGAAAAAGTAGAGAGTCTTTTTGCTGACCTTCCTACAAGAATTAGCATAATAGGGAAACAAATTACCCATAGTTATGAAGTGAACTGGGAGAGACAAGGGGTAACTGAATTTGAGGGATCAAGATTTGTATTTACTCTGAAGTCACTGGATGATTAAATTAAATCAATACGAATGGCTTGCCCGTTTGATTATTTTTTTTATATTGTTAATTATATCTTTGCTTAAACTCATGGAACTTAGAGTCCGACAACAGATTGCAACCTGCTTTCATTAGGAACGAAAATACATTTCTATTTGTTCATGATGCTCGCTAAAAATACATATCATATCAACTAATCATGAACACTTAAGACGTCGCTTGGAATTAGATAAAATCCCATCTATGGGTATCAGGCTAATATTGTTCAATCAAGATTTTAAAAGTTAAATCAGTTAGAAGAGTATTTATAATATGAAATTAGACCTAGTAACTAAAGTTATATATTCTGTATTTGGTGAAGACATTTGAAATATCCGCTAAGAAACATTATATTAGAAAAAATAAAGGAAGTAGGAAATTTGTCAGACATTGAGCTATTAAGCAATTTAGAAAAAGAAGGAGTACAAATAACGGTGGCTGATCTTAATAAAACGTTACTCGATTTAGAAATTTTTGGATTGGTGAGAGTGAGTTGGCTAACAAAAGACAAAAGAAGGATAGAACTTGTCACATGATAGACTTTTTGATTCAAGTACTGTGATTAATTAATATTATTTTGTAAGGACAATTAAAAATTGAATCCTGTGTTATACGATTCTCATATTCATCTTACCGATACTGAATATGACAATTTTTTACCCTCGATACTTGTAACTTTGAAAGGAATGAGTATAAAGGCATGTTCAGTAGCAGTAAACAATTCGACGTCATCAAAGGCATTGAGACTTTTTGGGGGAAAGGACATCCATAATATAGTATATAACTTTCTAGGAATCCATCCACAATATGCAGATGAGAACATATCACAGTTCGAAGAAATGGTTGGCTCCAATATCCACAACATTGACGGAATCGGTGAAATTGGACTAGATCCGACATACTACAATCAGGATAAAAATACCAAAGCGATGCAAGATCAGGTATTCACCAAGATGTTAACTATTGCAGAAACGTATGATAAACCCATTTCAGTACATTCAAGGCAATCACTTGATGAAATTCTGAATGTATTGTCTTCATATAATCTAAAAAAAACATGCCTTCACTGGTTTGATGGATCTCCACAGCAATTAGAAAAATCTCTTGATATGGGTCTGTATGTTTCATTCGGTCCATCTTTAATTTATTCCAAGAAAAAGCAGGGTTTGCTGAAGTTAACAGATCAACGGAAGTTACTAATTGAAACTGATGGACCAGTAAGGTATCCATCATGCTTTAAGAATGTAATTACACTGCCAACTTCGGTCCTCATGAGTGTAGTAAGAAGTATGTCGGAAGTTCTTTGTTTGTCACCAAAAAATCTTGCAGAAAAAGTTGAAAGGAACTCTATTTTATTCTTTGAATAATATCTAAATATGGTTTCTTTTATAAGGAAAGTATAATATAGCCTACATGAATATTCTCACATATTGAATAGAGTTAAAAAACTTTCGAGTGATCTTTTAAACCGATATCCAGACAAATTTAATGTTGATTTTCAGCAAAATAAGAAAACAATAGACGAAATTGCAAATGTTAGATCAAAAGAATTGCGAAATCAAATAGCTGGTTATATTGCTTCGTATATCAACAAACAATCAAAAGAACAAAATAAGAAAATTGAACAGGACATTGAGGAGACATAATATTAAGTTCTCAGCTGGAAATTGATTACATTACGGCTACTAGGGTCAATCAAGAAATATTGTGGTAAAGAAAGTATAATAATTCACGAAAAGGAGATCATGTTATCAAACATATTTTCCATACTTCATCAAAACTTTACTAATTCTAAGCATGTTGATAAAGAAAACCTTCTAATTTTGATTAATGGTGTAGATTTATCAATATCTGGCACTGATCAGAAAATTAAATCTGGAGATATCGTAACTATTGCGAATCTAATTCATGGTGGTTAAGTCTATTAAATATTTAATACACATAATCTGACATGAAAGAAAAGATCAAAACCATTAGTAATATTCCCTTATATGAAATTGATTCAGTATTTGTAGCAATTATCAGTACGGATACCCTGCATGTAACTGACATAGGAGCTACTATTGAATCATTTAGAAAAATGTTCCCGGAGGTTATGATTCAGGGCATTGATCCAAAATATATTTTTGGCAAAGGACATATCTTCGAGATAATTAAAATTATTTTAGAATCAAACAAGAGAAAAATCAAAATTGCTAACAGGTTGGAGATGGAACTGTTATTGAGATTAATTTGTAGTAATCAGGTTGATAAGGCGATTAATATCGGAGGGATAAAAAATAATGGTTCGGGTTCGGGTTGTTTCATTTTACTTTCCGAAAATAAGCATCTCATAGTAGATTCGATACGATATTTGCGGAAAATGTTTGGTAGACAAAACGCCTCGCTATTGAATGCAACAAGAGAAAAGATGCTCCACATGTGTAAAAGAATGAAGTTTAGACATAGCAATTTTAGTAATAAGGAATTTTTGAAAATTCTAACTGAGAAAGCAGCGCTTGTTTCATTGTAAGGTAACTTGTGATACTTAGTTATATGCCTACTTTGGTACTGAACAGCATGATGGGTTATGCGAAGTTAGTAAGTTAAAGGCACTTGATAGTTAACATTTTGAATCTCAACTAGAGTTAAGTTGAATCTCGTTTTCTTCTAGTTTATTGTGCCAACATGTTAAAATAGTAAAATTAACACCTTATTAAATATGAAATACAGAAGTAGAACAGAAATAGTGTCAATGATTCTAGAAGCAGCAAATGGTAGTGCAACGAAAACAAAAATTATGTACAAAGCTTTTCTAAGCTACTCTCAATTAAGAGAATATCTTTCTGTACTTATTGAAAATAGTTTACTGGAATATTTAGAAGGTTCACAAACCTACAAGACGACCGAAAAAGGATTGAACCTCTTAAAGATGCATAACGAAATCGGAGAACTTCTCCAAACCCCAATGAGAGAGTCAAGAATCCAATAAAATAAAAAATAAACAATCCCTCGCTATGGGATACAAAATTGCCTATTTAATGGTAACGTAATTAGGTTAGTATATCGCGAAATACGGATTCTGCATAGACAGGCATAATGAAATATCAGCTGGGGTGGAATAAGGATTACTCCAAAAGGACAAGAATTAGTAGAATCAATAATTAATTTGTTGCAATAGAAGAGAAAATGGTCGTCTTCAAAATCCTGACATCATATATTCAGTTGTTCAAATTACATCGCATGAATGTTACCATATTGATATTTTTTTATATTACTGCAAAGAGGTTTTTTCCTTTACAGAGCTAAATATTTGGTTGGGTCTGAGAATCGAAATACCAGCAACTCTATTTACTATTTGGATTAGAATTATCCAATTTGGATCACCTAAATTTACTTTCATATCCAGTTTGCTTGTCACCGCAGAAATAATGTCATTAGAATGTAATTTTGAATGTCTTTTTTCTATCATTACCATGAAGGTCTCATGTACGTCCATTTTTCTACAAAGCTGATCGACAACGCTATGGATCTCGGTTAATTCTGCCTTACAATTCTTTTCTAATGGTAAGATTCTGAGAACATATCTGAATTTCCATGGTTCATTTCTAACCATTTCCCTGCAATTTTCCACAACTTGAAAGGGATCAAGACAAGTATCTACAAGTATAATCCCCGAAACAGACGAAATCTCAATTGAAGGATCTTTATCGCCTAGGACGTCCAACAGTTGCAATACCTCATCAAAAGCATCACTTTCTCTGTATCTGAAGGTTGTTACCAGCAAATTAAAATTCATGATATTGTTCAAGAATAGAGGGTCTTAACTCTTATGGTATCATTCTAATCGATATTAATTATTTCTAAACTCTGTACTCCTATATGATTGCGGTGTGAGAAAAATTTTGTCTTATTTTTGTAAAAATCCAATGTTTTTAATATGCGATTGCACTTTGTAAGATATCATGAGTCAAATCAATATAGTTGAGAACAAACCAGCTTTATTGATTGATGTATTTAATGATCATAAAACAAACAGAGTACTGGTAATCAGTGACTTGCATATTGGTAAAACGTACTGGTTACAAAATACTGATATTTCTATTGATTGGTATCACATTGTAAAAGAGATAGAAAAAGAGTTGAGTGATATGGTTATCTCAAACAAAGTAACTTCTATTGTATTACTCGGTGACATAAAAAACAATATCTATAAAGTAGGAAAGGACGATTGGGATCTGATTCCTAATTTTTTACATTCGTTGTCTGAAATCTGTGAAGTCTATTTGATTCCAGGAAATCATGATTCCAGGATAGGCTTGATTACACCAGAGAAAGTACATCTGATTGGAGCTAAAGGGATGGTACTGGGTGATATTCTCCTAACACATGGACATACGATTCCGTCAGAGCTTAGGTCCAATATTAATAAAATTGTTATGGGACACATTCATCCGACGTTTTTCAGAGAAAACAGTGTTTTGAATGGACAAAAAATCTGGATTTTCTTAAAAGTAAAAAAGGAATCTATATTTCCAAGTACAAAGGGTTCATTGGATCTTATATTGTTACCTTCATTTAATAAATATATTTATGGTAATGGCAGAGTAAAAAATCGGAAAATTAATTCACCGATTTTGAAAAAAATACTAAGAAAGGAAAGTATAGATAGATGTCTGATTGTATCGATTGATGGAACCATTATTGGTAATGAAAATCTATTAAGTGAAGTCTTTACCTCCGGGCTTTAGTTAATATGATATTTGGATAATGGGCTTATTGACGGTTTATTGTTATTTCTCCACTCTAAACAATGTATGAATGAGATTGCTGACTCTACTGTGGTAAGTACTGGGATTCCCATTTCAACAGCTTTTCTTCTGATCTGATATTCATCATCTAGCATACCTACGTACTTTTCAATGGTAGATGTAGATGGAATATTTATTATGAAATCTACTTTTTTGTCATATAGGAGATCTGCAATATTTGGCTTTCTTATAGGTTCGCTAATCTTGTGTACTTCCTGCACATTTGTAGTGATGTTGTTCTTGATAAATTCAGCTGTATGTTCTGTTGCCAATATATTAAATCTCATAGAGTTTATGAGCGAGATCGGAGAAAGCATTTTTTCTTTGTTTTTTTGTCCTCCTATTGTTATTAACGCCGATCCTGACAGAGGTAAATTATATCCAGCCGCTTCATAGGCTTTTGACAAGGCATCATGAAAACTGTTACCATGGCAAGCAACTTCTCCAGTTGACTGCATTTCAACTCCCAAAACTATGTCTGAGCCTTCCAATTGCATAAATGAAAACTGTGGGACTTTTATTCCAAAGCCACTAATTTTTAACCAAGGTTCATTTAGACCGTCGGGTAAATTATCATTAATAATCGCTTTGGCGGCTAACGAAATCAAATTAATTCCAACTATTTTTGATACAAAGGGGGTGGTCCTTGATGCTCTGACATTTGCCTCTATCACGTATACCTCATCGTCCTTGACCAAGTACTGGATATTAAGCGGACCTTTCACTTCCAATTTTCTAGCTATCATATTTGAATATTCGACAATTGTATTCATTGTTTGTCTGTTCAATCTCCATGGTGGTATGCACATCATAGCATCTCCAGAATGTATTCCTGCGTTATCGATATGCTCAATTAGTGCGCCAATAATGACATCCTTTCCATTACATACCGCATCTACTTCAACCTCGGCTGAATCCTGAAAGAATTTGCTAATCACAATTGGATATTCGGGGCTTACTTGCGCAGCCTCATTAATATATCGTTCTAATTGTTCATCATTCCAAATTACTTTCATGGCCGCCCCACTTAACACGTATGATGGCCTTACTAAAACAGGGAATCCTACATTTTGAGAAAATGTTTTTGCTCCATTTAAGTCCGTAAATTTATTCCAAGGGGGCTGCTTTATATTCAATGAATCTAGCAATTTACTGAACTTTTCTCTGTTTTCTGCCATATCAGTATGGATACTATCAGTACCAATAATACGTACATTTAGTTCTCCTAATTTAGGTACAAGATTGTTTGCCGTCTGCCCTCCAACACATGTGACTATTCCCTTCGGACGTTCCTTTTCATATATATCTAGAATTCGCTCTAATGATAATTCCTCAAAATATAGTCTATCTGAGATATCATAGTCAGTAGAAACCGTTTCAGGATTGCAATTAATAACTGATACTGATTTTATGCCATTATTTTTTAGGCCCCAAACCATGTTGACCGTACCCCAATCAAATTCTACACTACTACCGATTCTGTATGGTCCTGCTCCAAGTACCATTACAGAATTTTTCTCTTTCCTAAAAACAATATCATCTTTATCTCCCCCATAAGTTAAATACAGATAATTTGTCTTTGCAGGCCATTCTGCAGCTAACGTATCTACTTGTTTTACAACTGGATTAATACCAAGCTTTTGCCTCAATTTTCTGGCACTTATTTCTTTTACCCCCAAACATTTTCCTATTTGTAAATCTGAAAATCCGGACTTTTTTGCGTCTCTCAATATACCCTCAGAAATATCAGACACATCGACCTCATGCAATTTATCATACATGTCCACAATATTTTTGATTTTTACCAGGAACCATGAATCTATCGTTGAAAGTTTACTTATTCTCGATATGGGAATTCCCAATCGCATTGCCTTAACAAGATCAAATAAAATTTCATCACTTGGATATAACAATTTTTGTTCAATTAATTCCAATTCTTCCTTAATATCTTGTTCATTTCCAACAAGGCCCATTTTTCCCGTATCGGTCATTCTAATTGCTTTTTGCAAGACTTCTTCAAATGTTCTGCCAATTGCCATAACTTCCCCTACTGACTTCATACTAGTGCCAATCCTTCTGTTAACCAATTCAAACTTCCTGAAGTCCCATCTAGGCATTTTCAAGACTACATAATCTAATGAAGGTTCAAAGCAAGCAGTTGTAGCCTTAGTTATGCTATTTACTAGTTCTGTGAGAGAGTAACCAAGTCCCATTTTAGCTGCCATATATGCCAACGGATATCCAGTTGCCTTGCTGGCTAAAGCCGATGATCTCGAAAGTCTAGCATTTATCTCAATTGCGCAATATGATTCGCTTTGTGGATCTAAACCAAATTGAATATTACATTCCCCGACAATGCCACAATATTCTACCGCTCTAATTGCAGCAGATCGTAATCTATGATATTCTTCATTATTGATTGTCTGTGATGGGGCGATGACAATATTGTCCCCTGTATGAACTCTCATTCCTAGTACATTTTCCATATTGCAAATCGCAATGCTATTACCAGTGTAATCCCTCATCATTTCATATTCTATTTGTTTCCAATTTCCGATATATTTTTCAATTAATACCTGATTTACTAGACTCAATGAAAGTCCTCGCTGAACAATCTCTTGGAGTTCATATTCATTATGTGCAACTCCTCCTCCTTTGCCTCCAAGAGTGTATGCTACCCTGATTATCACCGGATACCCTATTTTATCTGCAACATCCAGTGCCTCTCTTAAATTATATGCTGGAGAACTCTCTAGCACAGGAACGTTACTCTTTATCATTGCGGTTTTAAATTGTTGTCTATCTTCAGTAATCTTTATGCTATTTATAGGAGTGCCCAATACTTGTATTTTGTATTTGTCTAGAATTCCTTCATCGTGTAATGATACTCCACAATTTAATGCGGTCTGTCCACCAAAACCTAACATTATCGAATCAGGAAGCTCCTTTTCTATTATTTGGTTTATGTAATATCCGTTTACTGGTAACAAATATACTTTATTCGCAAATCTAGTATCTGTTTGGATGGTTGCTATATTGGGATTTACTAGTACGGTCTTAACTCCTTCTTCGGACAAAGCTTTGAGGCATTGTGAACCGGAATAGTCAAATTGGCGGTCAGAATTTCTGACTTTCGCCCGCTTCTCCGATCTTTATTGCTCCGCTTCCCAACACTATTACTTTCCTTATGGTTTCATTCTTTGGAAAATTTTTCCACCTCCATTTACTTTATCACTCTGAATAGACTTTTCCTTCGATCCATTTTGCTCAACAAGAGCTTTAAAACTTTCGAATATATGCACACAATCATAAGGTCCGGGAGATGCTTCTGGATGAAACTGTACTGCGATTATGGGTTTCGATTCATGTTTGATACCTTCAATAGTATTGTCATCAGAATTAATATACCAAGCTTTGAATCCAGTTTTATTAAGCGTATTTGATTTTACCCCATATCCATGATTCTGACTAGTAATGAAGGTTTGATTGGTGTCCAGTTCAGTGCATCCTTTATTTTGACCTCTATGTCCAAATTTCAACTTGTATGTATCGCCGCCTGCAGCAAGTGCGATAATTTGGTTTCCTAAACATATTCCTAATATTGGTAATGTTGAATCAAACAATTTAATGACGGTGTCGATTGTACTATTGCACATTTTGGGATCTCCGGGACCGTTACTTATTATAATGCCCTTGGGTCTATAAGAAATAATCTTACTAAACGACATATCCCATGGAACTCGAATAACCCTATATCCCATCCGTAAAATATTACGAATAATGCTATATTTTGTGCCCGTATCAATCAACACTATAGGTTCTAATTTTGGATCTCCATATTCAACTGTTTTGTCAACGGATACCTGAGACATGAAGTTAAATCCATCATACTTGGTCCCCTTGATAGTATTCAATAGTTTTTTTGTGTTTATTTGATTTTCCGAAACTGAGAGAGCACCTTTCATTACTCCTTTTATTCTAATTTTCTTGGTTAAGTCACGTGTATCAATCCCGCTAATTCCTGGTATTTTTTCATCATATAACCATTGATCTAAAGTCTTGTGGCATTCTCTATGATTTGCTACAATAGACAGCTCGTGAACAATCAATCCAGAAACTTGGATGTTATCCGATTCAAAATATTTTGGCAATCCATAGCTATCAGTTATGGAATTGCTCGGCACTCCATAGTTCCCAATAAGGGGATAAGTCAAACACAAAATTTGCCCTCTATACGATGGATCAGTCAAAGTCTCCGTGTAACCTACCATGCCTGTATTAAAAACAAATTCGCCGCCAACTGTCTTTGGATAGCCAAAACCTGTGCCTCGATACGTTGAACCATCTTCTAAAATTATCATCGCGTTAAGGCCTATGTGATTACCACGAATTGCAGGAATTTTGACCCTCATAGAGTTGTAAGCTATCGAGATTTAAATTTTCCTAACTTGATTTACGAGCAAATACCTACACTTACTTATACAGGTTTGATCATGACTCATACTAATGGTGCATAGATCGACGAAGATTTGAACGGTTATCTTTCCCATTTATTCTACTTATTTTAACCAGTCAATCGGAATATCCTGATATAATCCATTAGGCAATATTCTTCTTATGGAAATGGGAAGAACTTTCAAATCCAACTCTGCTATTGCGATTGATATTGTATCGTTAAACTTTTTCGATGAATCAATTAAAATTGGTGCACCAAGTGATAGTTGCAACGATCTTGCACCTATTATTCTCGCACGTTCAAATCGAGTCAACGTTGGCGGACCTATCAATACCTGGCTATCCCGAGGGGCAATTTCCCTAGCTTCAAAGTCCATCTCTGGATAAACAACTACCTCGTCTTTCGGTCTGCCACTTTTTGATTCTTCTTCAGTTTCCAATATTTCAATTTTGGTTTTTTTACTTTTCTTTTCCTTTCCTTTAGAACTCTTACCCTTTGTTTCTGTAACTTTTTTTACTTTGGGCTGTTTTTTGACTTTGACGGGCTTTTTTTCCTTATTTTTTTCTGAGTTAGAACGTCTTAAAACCAAGAATAAAAGCAAAAAAAGTGAATATATAATTAAATGTTGCTAATAAATCAACAAATTAATAGCAATATAGAAATTAATTTACATCTAGATATGACCTGGAGCAACCCAAACTCCGTCTCAAGGATTCAAGTTCTGTTAGAGGCCGGCGATAAGGGGAAAATACTATTGGAACTTGTACGTCATCTGTCACCCATCACTTTTTCTAATGTTATTAAAATAATGCCAATTTCCGGAAGACTGCATTTTATGGACCATAAAATAGGCTATGTAGAAACCGGAGTTACTGTAGGAGCAGAAAAACAGAAATCAACATTCAAGAGGGGAGATCTGGGATTCATGGTTTCTAATGGTTCCATTTGTATCGTATTGCGTGATACTAAAGGAATTAGCATGAATCACATAGGCCACTGCATCGAAGACCCACTTTTGTTAGAATCAATCGAATCGGGAGAAATCATATTTATTAAGCGGGATTCTAGATGAGAGATATTCAGGTAAGAGGTGCATATTATCAATATTTCCATCGCTGAAGTGTCATTTGTTTGAACCCAGTAAAAAAATGATCTGGACAATCGTTGGAAAACATCATGAATACTGGATTGATTTAGATTTGGATTATTGCTCATGTAATGATTACTATTTTAGAACGCTTTCCGGTCAGGGTCTGTGTTATCACTTGGGTTTTGCAAAAGAAAAAATAAGTTCAAAGGTTGATACTGTTCGCTTTTCTGATTCAGAATATCATGATTTTGTAAGAGCAGTGATAAATGACAGTTACTTCATGATTCGAAATGAAACAGGCGATTTAGCTTGAGTTGGATGGAATTTTGAATTCTAAATTCATGATCTGAATTGAATCAATATGATACTATCCTTATTATCGGTTCTGGAGGGAGGGAACATTCCATTGGGTGGAAGCTCTTGCATGATACAAAGAAAAAGGTATTTTTTGCTCCAGGGAATGGAGGGACAGATAATAACATCGAAATAGATTCCAACGATTTAATGAAGCTTTGTCAATTTGCAAAGGAGAACAATTCCTTTACAATAGTGGGACCTGAAAAGCCCCTTTCACTGGGCATTGTAGATATATTTGAACATAATCAATTGCCAATATTTGGTCCAAGTAAAAGTGCATCCAGATTAGAATCAAGTAAAGTATTCGCAAAACTTTTCATGCGTGACACGGGAATTCAAACGGCTTCTTTTTCAATCTTTTCAGATGCCGATGCGGCGATAAATCATGTCAAATCCTCCTCAAAAAATGTAGTTGTCAAGGTCGATGGACTCGCCGCCGGAAAGGGTGTATTTGTTTGTGATAGCGAAAAGTCAGCTATCGAAGCCATTCAGAAAATCTTTGACAATGAGTTCAGAAATTCCAGAAATAAGATTCTCATAGAAGAGAGAATTTATGGCGATGAGGCATCCTTTATTGTTCTTTGCGATGGTAAGTCCATAGTTCCACTGGCAACAAGTCAAGATCACAAGAGTATCTTCGACGAAGATAATGGTCCTAATACCGGGGGGATGGGTAGCTATTCTCCTACACCTCTCATCACAGAAAAAATGAGCACCAAGATTATGGAGAAAATAATGAATCCTACAATCAAGGGGTTAAATGATAAAGGAATTAAGTTCAGAGGCTTTCTGTATGCAGGAATCATGATAGAGCGCGGTTCAAATGAACCATACGTACTGGAATTTAATGTGAGAATGGGTGATCCCGAATGTCAATCTATATTGTCAAGAATGGATTCTAGTTTTTTGGAATATGTTGAAGCAGCTATGGATGAAAAGCTTGATTCAATGGCACCCATTAGATGGAAGGATAAACATTCGGTTTGCATAGTCATGGCTTCAAGGGGTTATCCTGGGAAGTATCAAACGGGGAAAGTCATTCATGGATTAAATTCGAAATTTGATCTTGATACATACATATTTCATGCAGGCACCAAGAAAAATTCATTGGGGGAAATTATTACAAATGGCGGGAGGGTCTTATCGGTTACCTCACTGGATGACACCCTTGAGGGAGCTAAAAATAAATCATATTCAGTGGTATCTCAAATTCATTGGGGAGATAATGAAGAATACTTTAGAAGGGACATAGCATCAAAAGGTATCAATTATATGAAATCCGCTCTCAGTGAATAAAATATCTATTTTTTTATCGTATTCAAATTTTGGAATGGGACTTTTTATTACTTGAAGGTCATATGCTAGACCAATAGATTTTGAAAATTTTCCCTTAGTCATGTATTTATCATAATAACCATATCCATATCCAATTCTGTATCCATAGTAATCAAATGCAATTCCGGGAACAATTAGCAAATCAATAAAATCTAAGTTCCCATTTGTTTCCTTTGGTTCTTTAACTCCAAAATTATTTATGTCAAACGAATCTTGATCAAAATCCTTTTTTTCTACTATATAAAATCGCAGATCATTAGTTATCACACGAGGTAACAGTAATGTCTTTTTTGACTCCAATGCAATACTTATTATATCATCTGTTCGTACTTCTGAACCAATGGGAAGATAAATCCCAATAGAATTAGATTCAATAAATTCTGGACTTTCTATGAGGTTCTTTTGAATTAATTTACTTATGCTGACTATTTGAAATTGACTCAAAGAGTTTCTTTTGCGAAGAATCTCTTTTCTTAAAATTGATTTATGTCCGTGATAGTCCAACTTCATCGTTCTAATAATTGCTAATCTTATTTATGAGACTGGCTGCATGTACTGTATTTTTTAATAACATTGTAACGGTCATTGGACCGACTCCACCAGGCACAGGAGTAATGTATCCTGCTCTTTCTGAAACTGATTTAAAATCTACATCTCCTTGAATTTTTCCATTTATTCTTGAAATTCCAACGTCAAATATTATGGCACCATCCTTAACCATATTGCTTGTGAGAGTAAATTTTTGACGATCTCCAACCGCCGTAATGATACAATCAAAGTTTTTCAATTTATCTCCCACTCCTTTTGATTTTGAATGGAAAAACGTTACAGTCGCATCGCGATTCATTAATAAGATCCCCAGTGGCTTTCCCACTAAATTAGTTCTATTTATTATGGCCACATCAATCCCGCTAACATTGATGTTGTAAAAATCTAATAATTCGAGAATACCTAAAGGAGTACAGGGTATGAGTTTCGGAGTTCCCTCCAATAGAAGGCCTAAATTGTAAGATGTTAATCCATCCACATCCTTTTCGCGGTTTACCATATTGGTAATAGATGTTTCAATCTGGTTTGGTAGTGGAAGTTGGATCAGTATTCCATGAACATTCTCATCATGATTTAATTCATTTATTGTCTTGACAAGCTCATCTTGAGATATGTTTTCCGGGAGTTTGAAATCTCTTGTTAATATTCCTACACTACTTGCTGCGATTTGCTTATTTTTAACATATGTGGCAGATGCTTGATTATTGCCAACTAAAACGGTAGCTAAACAAGGTTTAATTCCCTTAATTGCTAAAGCTGATACCTCATTTCTGATCGTTTGTTTAATGTGTTGAGACACAAGCATTCCATCTATTAATTTACCCAAATATTTTAGAAAATCACAACGTCATTTTTTTGCTTTACTATATGGACCAGATCATTTTTTCTTCCAGTGCTAAGTAATAACTACTTTTCTACCTTCAACATGTAACCTCATTTCAGAAAAAAGCTTTACACAATAAGGATATAGAAAATGCTCTTGTTCAAGGATCCTGTCTGACAGTGTTTCATATGTATCATTATCCGATACTATCACATGTTTCTGCGCGATAATAGGTCCTGAATCTAATCCCTCATCAACAAAATGGACAGTGCATCCAGTTACTTTTACTCCATAATCTAGCGCTTTTTTTTGCGAATTAAGCCCGGGAAATGATGGTAAAAGTGATGGGTGTATATTCATGATACGCATTTTATATGTTCTTACAAATTCCTGACTCAGAAGCCGCATATAACCAGCCAAACATACAAGCCCGTTTTCTGGATTTACATCATATTCTTGTAATACATTTACTATTTCCTTATCATATTCCCAACCTTTTAAATTATTTGAAACAACCTTTGTGGGAATTCCAAATTTTGTAGCCTTTCTGAGCCCTTCTGCTTCTGGTTTACTGGAGATTACTATTTTAGGACTAACATCTGCAATCGCATTTTCTTGCAAGAAAGTTAAGATTGATTCCATGTTACTACCTCTACCAGAAATTAATATCCCAAGGTTTATCAAATGCTCCTAATGTGTAAGTTTGAGATTCTTAAATGTAGTGAAAGAAGTAAAATTATCGAATTGGAAAATAATTATTATCAGTAATTTAATGTAATGATTCTTTTTCTTTGGCCATTAACATGTTACTATAAATTTTTCAATATGTCAATTGACTAGACTGTATTATCTTTATGAAGTGTATGACAATATACAAAATCAATTAGACATGGCTGATTCGTCACAAAACAGAAATTAGGATATCTGTCACTTGTCATGGCCAAGGTGCTGACCTACAAAATCATATGTTCATTTTTTATGATTGTATCTGAATTTATCCATTCTTATCAATTCATGATAAGAACCAAACTTTGATGCTTCTGCTTCATCTAGCAACGATTCATCTTCCTTGTTACTTTCATCAAATACTTTTATGATTCGATACACCGAATTTCTCTGAGCAGGTACTCTACCTGCAGACGTTATCAATGACCTTATTTCCTTAGGTTTCATTAATTGTCCAAATTCGGATCCTGCTGAGGTAGAAATGCTTTCATTAATCAAAGTCCCCCCAAAATCATTTACTCCAGCGTCAAGAAGTAGTTGAGACATTTTCGCACCTTCCTTGACCCATGAAACTTGAATATTGTCTATGAAATTATTTAGCATGATTCTCGAAACAGCATGCATCTTTATCACATCTTGACCTGTAGGACCTGATGAAATACCATTGACTAGATTATGATTATACATTGGAGCTTCTTTATGAACAAAACTCAGGGGTACAAATTCAGTAAACCCTCTTGTCTGTTTCTGAATCGATCTTATCAATTCTAAATGTTTAGCCTTATGTTCAGTTGTTTCTACATGACCATACATTATTGTGGATGTCGTAGGAATTTTTAGTCCATGTGCTGTGGTAATAACATTAATCCAATCAGTTACCGAGATTCTACCCGGCGATATCAGATCCCTTAAATCCTGATCCAGAATCTCTGCAGCTGTCCCTGGCAAGCTTCCTAATCCAGCTTCTTTTAACATATTCAGGTATTCCTTAACAGGAAGTCCTGATCTACTGCACCCATACATGATCTCTTCAGGCGAAAAAGCATGAATGTGTACATCGGGTAATTCCTTTTTTATCGCCTTGCAAATATCGACATACAATAAACCATCCATCTGCGGTGGTAATCCTGCCTGGATACAAATTTCAGTTGCGCCTAGTTTCCATGCCTCCTCCGCTCTCCTCACGACCTCTGATATCGGGAGAAAATAACCTTCATCATTTCTAAAATCTCTACTGTAGGCACAAAAGCCGCATCTTTTTATACAAACATTTGTAAAGTTGATATTCCTGTTGATAACATAAGTTACTTTATCGCCTACTTTTGTTCTCCTTAGCATGTCAGCCACCATTGTAGTCATGATCATTTCGGTCCCCTTTGTGTGGAACAATTCAACAGCTTGTTCTACGGAGATTTTCTTAGAATCAAGTGACAGATTTAATATATCTGAAACAACCGGATCTATCTCTTTCAACATAGATTCAAACATCAAATTAATTCCTCCTTCACTAGTCCAGAACTATCCGATAGTGGAGTAATATAGTTCCAAAGATTCTTTGGAATAAACTCTCTTTTGTTCAAGAGAAATTCCGGATAAATTGCAAGTCTTCCTCTAAACTTATAGCCTGCCATATTGGTTGCCTGTTTAACTTCTTTAATATCGGGCCATGGGGATTCTGGATTTACGAAATCAATTGTTAAGGGAGATATCCCACCCCAATCATTAATTCCTGCTTCAATAAAGATGGAATAATGATCAGGACTAAGGTTAGGCGGGACCTGAATGTTCATATGTGGCATAATAATCCTTGCTAAGGAAACAGTGAGTAAAAATAAATCAAGTGGTGGTGGCAAAGAGTTCTTCATTTTGGTATTATCTTTCGGAACGTGGTTTTGCATTATTACCTCTTGGATATTTCCATATTTTTGATTAATTTCCCTAATTACAATCAATGAGTCAACTATTTCTTCTAACGTTTCCCCAATTCCAATTAGTAACCCTGTTGTAATAGGAATTTTTAATTTACCTGCATTTTCGAGAACTCGAATTCTAGCTCTTGGATTTTTACTGGGCGCAAATTCATGTGGCATATTCTCGCCCGTAAGTCTTTCACTAGATGTTTCCAACATACATCCAAGGCTTACATTTGATTTTTTAAGGAGTGATAATTCATCATAGTTTAATGTACCAGCATTAGTATGTGGTAAAAGTCCTGTTTCTTCCAAAATTAATTTACTTATCTGGTCTACATATTCCGCTGTAGTTGAACAATCATATTTTTTTAACCATTCTCTGTACTCTGGATATTTTTGTTCAGGCCTTTCTCCAGTGACGATTAATGCCTCGGTACACTTTAGACGCTTACCTAGACTTGCTATGTGTAAAGCCTGATCCTTTGTAATCATCGACAAATCAAGATCCGATAACTCTTTTTTGTATGTGCAGTAAGAACACGTATCCCTGCAGAGGTTGATCAAGTTTATGAATACCTTTCTAGAATATGTAATTGGATCATTTTTACATATATCCCTTAATGCTTTCGCTAAGGTACATAGAGATTTTGTATCATACCTTTCCACTAGTTCAAAAACTTCCTCTTTGCTTATCGGAAAGTCCTGTACTCTCTGAACCATGTCATTCATCGTAGATAGATCTATTCCATCCAGCTGAGATTTCAATGTCCTATTATTATTGATAGGCTTTATTATTAATAATTTGTTTCAGGACAATTTTGGATGTTATGATTGACGTGTACTAACAGTATTAGTAATTGATTTGCGTAGAATTCATAAAACATACCAATGGCCGTTGAATTTTTCAAGACCAAATGGGCCTCAATTTTATAAATGAAACGGGTGCTGCTTCGTACCTACGAAGTAGCTCCTATCACGCCACCGTACCACTCTATTTCGTTTTGAATTGAAAGCAGAGATCAAGAAACAAAGAGTGATTACAACACAACCTATTGCAAAACCAATTCCATAAGTTGATTTTTGTAAGAGGCCGAAATGAGATTGAACAATTGTGCAGATAAGCATTAGAATTAATGTTAATAAATTTATAGTCAGCAAGGGTCCTTTTAGTGGATTGTCCAATAAATAAAGTAAAGAAGTAGGTAAAATTAGAAATGGTTCCATCAGAATAAAAAAAATAAAAGCTGTAACCATCATTGCAGATCTTTTCTTCTGTGTGTGCAATGGTATGATTATACGACGCAATGCATGCCATAATGAACGCGGATCTCTCGCCCATAATGCCTCAACATAGTTTTCGCCTCTGATTAATCTTAATTTCATTCTTTGTTCTTTTACTCTTCGTCCTAATGCGCCATCTTCAACTAACTCTTGACGTACTTGTTCATGAGTTCCAATTTTTTCATAATTCTTTTTGGATATTAAATAGAAACTACCAAAGAAATAGCCGATCTTATTCTTTGGATTATTTACACGAAGTGGTGAATATCTTGTATGTAGAAACACAGACAGTACGGGTAAGGTGAATTTTGTTATAATATCTGAGCACAAAAGCTTAGGCACCAATGTAAGGGCATCTAACTCATCATGCACCATTGTATTAACTGCCGATGACAAAGCATCTGATCTGTGCACGGTATCAGCGTCAGTAAACAATAGGATTTTTCCAGATGATTTTTGGTATCCTTGATAACATGCCCAACTCTTTCCAACCCAATCATCCGGCTTAGGCGGAGACCTTACTGACATCAATCTATGATTTTTTTTAGATAATTCTGAGATAATTGAGAGAGTCTTATCTGTAGATGAATCATCAATTGCGATTACTTCATAGTTATCATAGTCTTGGGATAACAATGACTGTAAACATTTCGATATTTTTCCTTCTTCATTCCTTGCTGGTACAATGATACTGATCTTAGGTTTTGATTTTATTCTATATCTTGCTGACCATTCTAATTTTGGTGATTTTGAAATTGACCAGGTGATCAAAACAAGAAAATAGGACCAGCAAGCAAGGATACCAATATTGATTGCTAATATGATACCAAGAAGTACAATAAGGAGCAATTGGTATCGTTAAATTATTCTAAATATAGACTATACGTTTGAAATTAAGTTGGATGATAACGACGCGCATTCTATCAACCTAATTAATTTGCAACAGGTGCCGATTCATATTCTTTTGATGATGCCGGTCTCAATATTAAAGGAATCATACACCCAAAATCTGTTTTAGTAAAGCCCTGTAATCCACCTTTTCTTTACTACTGCCAGGTGCAGGTAATTCAAAAATTAGTGGAATTGGGCGATTGGCTCTAATATTGGTTAGTTGAGTTCGAATTTCCTTACCAATGTCTTCACTTATGAGAACAAGTCCTACATCACTAACGCTATCCAGGTTGTTGATGTGATGAAGAGCTTCTGACGCCGATTCTACCTTAACGCCTTCGACACCGGCCAATTGAAAGCTTGTTACAAAAATTCTACTTCCAACAGCCATTATTCTCAATTTGTCTTAAACACCTAATCCGGTGGTTCTTTTTAATCCTTTGTATGATAATTTTCATCAACAACGTCTCATTGACATTACAGATAAATCATGGTTTTTTATCTCTTTTAGCATTGTCTGAAAATCAGGATTTTAGAATATTATACGTTCTACTTGATGGAATTGGTGACCTACCAAATCCGGACTTGAATGGGAAAACTCCACTGGAGGCAGCAAAGACTCCCAATATTGATTCTCTAGCAAGAAAGGGGAAAATGGGTCAGGTGATAAGCGTAGGCGAGGGAATATCTCCTCAATCTGATATTGCTGTATTCAATATGCTAGGTTATGATTTTCAGGGAAAAAAATATGCAGGAAGAGGAATTGTTGAAATAATTGGCTCCGGAGTTGATTTCCGAGATGGTGACTTGGCCTTAAGAGGTAATTTTGCGACATTAGATAACAGTAAAATAATAGATAGGCGTGCGGGACGGGACATCATTAAGCAAGAAGCAATCACTATATGTTCATTTCTGGAAGACAATATAAAATTTGACGATCCAGATGTCTCAGTTAAGATAACCCCTACAATCTCCCATCGTGTAATTATTAAATTTAGACACAACAAGGAATCGTTATCTGACAAGATAACTAATACAGATCCCGCATACGGTAAATTGAATGGTATTGGGATTGCTAAAACTGACGTTGATAATATGGTTGTCCAGGAATCTGAATCAGAAGACAATTCTGAATCGTCGATCTTGTCAGCAAAAATTGTTAATGAATTTACTCGTAAGTCTATTTCTCTAATGAAGGAACATCCAGTAAACCTTAACCGGATTTCAAACAACAAGAAGCCAATGAGTGTAATACTATTGCGAGATGCCGGGAATAGTGTTCCTCATCTTCAACCTATTAATGAAAAGTATGACATTTCTACTTCTTGTCTTGTCGATATGCCTGTAGAAATCGGAATTGCAAAAATAATTGGCATGGATCTATTTTGTTCACAAAAAATTGATGATTATAAACAAAAGGGAAAACAAGTTGCAAAAATCCTAAACTCATATAATCTTGTCTATGTTCACATAAAAGGACCTGATGAATATGGACATGATGGAGATGCATCGGGTAAAAGGTCTAACATTGAATTGATAGATGAAAATTTCTTTGGTGAATTTTTGAAATCTGTAACTAAGGAACATGTAGTCGTAATTTCAGGCGATCACTCTACTCCCTGTATTAAAAAATCACATTCAGATGATCCAATCCCATTATTGATATCAGGAAACGGTATCAAAAGTGATGGAAGTCAGCGTTTTACAGAATCTTGGGCAAGTAAAGGTTCCATTGGTACATTGAAAGGATCGGAAGTAATTTCAAATGTATTGAAGATGATAAGCACACAAAAGAAGAAATAGAAATCTAATCTTGTCTTATACTCACTGCTGGGTTCCCGTTAGGATAATCTTGCATTGTTCACATACTTTTTCATCAATATTTCTTTCAAGACTATGATGTGCATCACAAATGATAAGTGAATATCGCATATAATTGCACAACGCGATAAATTTCGATAATGTTTTTGCAGTATATGCCCTATTGGTTGAAAGATCATCGCCAATTTCTTTAATCATACTCATAATTTCACTTAGGGACATTAGTTTTGAGATTAATTCATTATCTCCACGTGTGCCTCTTAGATAATTGCTTACGGCTGCTTGAGTAATTCCTAACATTCTAGCTACCTCTTCTTCCTTTAGACCTTTTTCAATTACCATCTCTTTCGATAATATAGCTCTTACCGCAGGGATTAGTAATTTGGATTCAATTTCTGATGGAAGTAGCATTAGGTGTGCCTAAATATGGCATTTTAAATATATATAGTTTCTTTTGCTCATTGAGCGAATTAGATAAAGCTATCCATTATTTTTTGTATAAGTCATTTTCAATATTCCGAACTTGTCATTTCTTCTTACCTCGTGGAACGCGATTTGGAAGGGAATATCAATATTATTAATTTTTTAGCACGATGTGTAATAATACGCGATTTTGACCAAAAATTACATTTATTAATACTTAAGAATCATTGACTAGAAATTGCAAAAATTCGACGATTTAGACATGAAAATATTGTCAGAACTTTGTAAGAATGCTAATATTTCGGTGCCACGATTGAGTAAATTATTATCCACTAATTCGTCTGTCCTATACAGCCGAATTAAACGACTATACAAGAGAAATTTAATCCAAAAATCTACTATAGTTGTAAATGAACCTCTTTTAGGAATAAATGTCAAGGCCGTGGTTGGAATAAATAGGGATCCAAAATTAAAAGAGGAAATTCACACAGCATTATTGAAAATATTTCAAATAATCTCAATTTCTGAAGTAACTGGAAGGTTCGATATCTTGGTGACCATTAGTGCTACTACTCTCGAAGAACTCCACAATGTTGTTATAAAGCAGATTGGAAAAATTGAAGGAGTTCAGAATACCGAAACGTTTGTCGAGATGCAGAGAACGGAGAAAGAGCGCATTTTTACTACATGATTTAATCAATTACTTTCAAGATAGGAAGAAATTCATTGGCTTATTGATCTTCTGTACTATGAAACAGTAACATATTTAGAAGATTTTATTTACAAGTAATGCAATAACACATTAATTCATATATTTTGTCTTGAGCAGTGTTTGATACTTACTTCAATAACTAGGTATTTCAAACCCGTCGACAAGCATCAACCAATTGAAAATTCATCTACTCGAGTACGTTCCACAATTGGTAATTGTTGTTAATTGGACGTTTAGCAGAAACTTATAGTCAGTTGACCCATTTTTAGATGATTGTATTCAAGATTTGTTTACAATATCGATAGATTCAAATACTCCAATAATGCGATAAAATGTGAATTTTTGTCTTTCGTACAACAAAAAGTACAACAAAAAGTATTGGAAATAATTCAGACATTGAAACTTGCAAAAAAAACTAGCAAAGATGACTATATGACCCACCTCAGGCTAGTTTTATTAGGCATTGGTATAGTAGGTGGGATAGCTTTTGTCATTAAATTGATTGCAGAATTTCTGACATTTTC
This sequence comes from Nitrososphaeraceae archaeon, assembly GCA_036280615.1. GTDB lineage: Archaea > Thermoproteota > Nitrososphaeria > Nitrososphaerales > Nitrososphaeraceae > TA-21. The sequence continues at coordinate 14,930 of DASUQJ010000109.1, read as the reverse complement.
GGGAGAGTAAACGGAGTATTTTGTCGGAACAAACCGATATCGAATAATATTAATTTACTTGTCGTAGTAGTCCTATACGAGAGCTAATTTGCGAAAAATCATAGGGACTCTTGGATCTCACTGTTCGCTTCAGGTGCTAAAGGGCGCGAAGGATGAAGGGTTTAAAACTCTATTGATAACTGAAAAAAAGAGATATCATGTGTACAAGAGATTTAACTTTATTGATCACGTTATCCTAGTTGACAGTTTTAGAGATGTTCTAAAGTCGGATATTCAAAACAGATTAAACAAATTGGAATGTATCCTTATACCACATGGTACTTTAATTTCAACTTTAAATTCTGACGAAATAGAAAGTATTAACGTACCTTTTTTTGGTAACAAATTCATTCTAAGATGGGAGGCAGATAGAAATCTTAAACAAAAACTAATGTTAGAATCAAAATTACAAGTACCAAGAGCGATAAACTCTAAAAGTGAAATTGATGATCTTTGTATAGTGAAGTTACATGGAGCTGCTGGAGGTAAAGGATATTTTCTTACATCTGATCAGAACGGTTTCGAAGAAGGATTCCACAAACTCTTGAACGATAATGTGGTTACCGATGAAAATGAGCTTTACATTCAAGAATACGTAAAGGGAGTTCCTGTTTTCCTCCATTTCTTTTATTCTCCAATCTCAGGCGATATCGAATTTATGGGCGCAGATAGGAGATACGAATCCGATATTGATGGTATTTCGCGCATTCCATCAAAACATCAGCTTAACGTGCCAACAGAACCTACCTACAACGTGATTGGGAATATCCCGCTAGTTCTCAGGGAATCACTTCTTGAGGGAGTATACCAAATGGGAGAAAATTTTGTTCAAGCCTGCGAAACGCTAGTCCCTCCGGGAATCCCCGGGCCTTTTTGCTTGGAAGGTGTATACACTAAGGATGCAAAATTCATTAGCTTTGAATTTTCCGCAAGAATTGTTGCCGGAACCAATCTGTATGTGTCCGGTTCTCAGTATTCAGAGTTCCTATTTCAAAATAGGATGAGTATGGGAAGAAGAATTGCATTGGAAATAAAAAATGCCATAAGTAAAAGGAAACTAGATAGAGTACTCACATAGTAAATCTACGGTTTAGCTTCGATTGCCATCAACAAAATTATTGATGGATAAGATCTATTGAATTTATCAAACCATAAATAGGGTTTTTCAAAAAGTGTTCTAAAGTCTTTTTATCTTTGATATCCATCGCTATTACTTTTTCATTTATGAGTGATACTGTTATAGGAACGTCTTTCCATTCCAATACTCCATTAGTATAAATATCTACATTGCAATTAAAAACTTGAGTATTGTTACTTTTATTTTTTAGCAAAATCCCGAGTCGATCTTGTGGACCTTGATCAACTGGCTGATTTGAGATTGGCTTATAAACAATTGTATGAAAATGGATAAGGCTTCCATCAGCTTCAATCATTGTAAAGTTACTCTTGAAATAAGTTACATTATTATTTAATACGTCAACCCTCCATTTCCCACCCAGAAGATATTTGGAAGATAGGTTTGTATTGATGTCCTTGACAATGGGTTGAGTATTATTACTGGACTCATCTCGCAAAAACAAGATAGTGTTTATTGTCCCTTCAGCATTGAAAGATGAATTTGCTGATTCATCCATCAGACTCGCCGGATCAGTAACGGAAGCTTGCCCATACACATGTGAATCAAAATTATTATTGTCATTAAAAATTAAGAATTGAAGACAAATCATAAATGAGATTAAATTAAAAATGGAAATAAAAGTCCAATTTCGACAATTTCGATCCAGTATCATTACTCAAAACTAGAAATTTAACATAACTTAAATTTTACTTTCGATGATTTTTGGGTGAAGAAAGGATTTGAAACAAATGTAATTTCAAAAATAGTTATACCGGGGTGTCGATGTACTAAAATTAATATACCATCCTAAAATCAATGAGACTGATGTATCATGTTTCCGTTGATAATTATGGTATAACCGTAGACAACAAGAACAAAACAATTTACCTTGATCCTAATAAACAACCTAACTCTGGTTTCATTTTTATTTCTCATGCACATACTGATCATTTATACAAGAGCGTTAAAGAGAACGGTAATAGAATTATCACTTCAAAAATAACTCACAAGATTGCTACGCATCGTGGATACAAATATGGAAGTACGTGTGAAGAACATGATTTCAGATTACTGGATTCCGGACATATTCTTGGATCAAATGGACTTCTTATAGAAGATGAGTTGTATTATACGGGAGATATTTCAATAAGAAAAAGAGCGTTTATGAATCCGGCAGTTATACCCAGAGCGAAAACTCTGATAATAGAGTCTACCTTCGGTCATCCTGATTATGTTTTTCCAAAATTTGAAAGCACTATTCACAAGGCTAATTTAATAATTTCAGAAATGTATCATCAAGGTATACCAGTCATTTTATTAGGATATACTCTAGGAAAAGCACAAATTCTAACAAGTGTATTTAGACATTGGAAACCATTAATTGTGCACGATTCAATAGACGAAATGAATAGACTTTATTCAGAATTTGGGATCAGAATGGATAATTACATTACTTTGTCCGAAGCAGAAAAAAACAATATGCTCTCTTCTCATAAGCCATGGTTACTGATAGCTCCTATGGCATCATGCAAAAATGGATATCTACATTATATCAAGAAAAAATATGGCGCTCTATCTATTGGATTTAGCGGATGGGCTGTAAAGCCATATTACAAATATGCGTTGGGATTAGATCATTGTTTACCTTTAAGCGACCACTGTGATTACAATGATCTAATCTCTGTAGTAAAGAAATGCAATCCTGAAAAGATATTTACCTTTCACGGATTTGCAGAAGGTTTTGCACAAAACCTACGTTTAATTGGTTTTGATGCAGACCCGCTTGTATACTTTAGAAGTAAAAAAGACAAAACTTCAGTGAACCTTGACACTTTTTTTGGCAGGTCAAAATCTTGAATTGTAGACTCAAGATGCGCGATTCGATTTCAGTTTTACAGCTATCTACGATAAGTTATTTTTTTCCCGTTCCCTAAAATAGGGAATTACCTTCTTACCAAACAACTCTATGTTCTTAAAATAGCCATCGCCCCAGAATCTAATTATGAAGTGGTTTGTTCCTGCCTCGATAAACCTTTCCAACATTTCGATTACGTCATCAGGCTTGCCAACCCCTATCGCACTTCTTGCCACATCATCGGGTATCTGCATCGCAGCCCTTTTCATTTGTTCCATTAATTCTGGTTTATTCATTGCATACTCTGTAAAGTACCTTCTGAAATCAAATTCTGAATCTTGTTGGATATTGTGCACCTTCAATAATTCAGGTTTGTATAAACTAACTTTGACGGCATTCTTCATTTTGTTCCATGCCTCCTCACCATCATCAGTAAAATAAACATCTACATCGTTTGCAAATTGAAAATTACCAATATCTCTACCGTTTCTCTTGGCATGATCTTTGATGATGTCTGCATGATGTTTAAACAATGCAGGAGTATAACCTATTGGTATCCAACCATCTCCGTAAATAGCACATAGCTCTAGGGTTTTTGGCGCTCCTGCTGCGATGTACACTGGTGGTCTCGGTTTTCTGATACTCTTAGCCTGCAAACATGCATTAATGAGCTTATAATATTCTCCATCATAGTTTACCCTATTATCCGGATCAGAATCGAAAAGAGCTTCGATGACTTCCAATTGCTCTCTAAATTTAGTTACTGGCTTTTTGAATTCTATTCCAAAATCCACTACATTTTGTGCTTCCCCTGCACCAATACCCAATATTGCCCGTCCATTAGTTAGCCTATCCAAAGTAATCGATGAAAGTGCGATGGTCGACGGATGCCTTCTAATTGCATCTGTCACACAGGTGCCTAATTCTACATTCCTTGTAACTGCACCAATTGCCGCAAGCAATAACCATGCATCATTAACAACAGCATTTTTCCACTGCGGCACGTTTGAATGATCCATGGACCAGATTGAATCAAAATCAATCCTATCAGCAATTTGACATGCCGTCATTATTTGGATTTCATCCAGACCGAGTCTGGCAATATTCAATCCCTGAGTAAAGCCAAATTTAGTTCTCATTTTATAATGGAATTATGCATTCATATGAGTATATAAGGTTTGGATGAATTAGATTACAGCAACTACTTATCAAATCTGGTAGACATTTGAATCTTTTTGATTGAATATATATAAAATAGCACTAAGCAGAAGAACAATGTGAATTTCAGAGATTCCAAAAATTCAGACGATGATGGTAAAGAAAAGATTTCCGTTCAATTGTTCGTTACCGGCAAAGTTCAGGGAGTGTATTTTAGATTTAATCTACAACAAATTGCAAAGAAAAATTCTGTAGTTGGATGGGTACGCAATTTACACGATGGGAGGGTGGAAGCTTTACTTGAGGGAAACAAAGGTGATGTCGATAAAGTTATAGAGTGGAGTAAGATGGGTCCCGAGAATGCACGAGTGGACGATGTAAAAACGGACTACTTACAATATGAGGGAAAATTTAGTGATTTTTTCATTGAACATGATGAACCTTAGCTCCACATTTATTTCACGTGAGAATAAAATAAAACTCAACTTAACGGCATTCCATAGCAAATAGTGATTTGTAGATTCATGGCAGATTTTATAATTTTCGGTATTGCAATTGAGTTACGGAAAATAATGAAATGAAGTAGTTAATAAGCTCTAAAGATTTTGGATCTGATACGTTAATTAAGAGTTACCCTGAATTAGTACCAAATATGTTACTAATACTCGTTTTGTGTACCAAGGATTAGTGCAATAAAATATCCTTACATATACATCAGAGTTAATCAAGAATTGCGCAGTGCAATCATGTACAGCTTATAAATTTCAGAGGCAATTTCTTGTTCTATCTTGTTTTCAAGCTCTTTCCATTTCACTTTTATTCCATTCCAACCAGATGTATGCCACTTGCCTATGGGCAATGACTGGTCAACAATATTTTCATTAAACAGGTAAGGGCTTACGTACAGATACGGTGATTCATAATTATCATCTCCTGGAGACACACCAACGCCAATTTGTTCGTTATTTTTTATCATAAAGGATTCAACTGAGAAATCAAATCCATCAGGCCACAAATGGACTTGCGTAAAATGATTCCTTAATTTCATTCTGAATAATTCAAGACTTTTGTTGACCTTTTTTGCAAATGGAATGTATCCAAATAAGTACTTATGACGAAAAGTGAAAGACGACATTTTTGGCATATCGAGCCCGTATTTAGTAACAATTGATTCTAATTTTTTATCAAATTTATCGTGAGTCAAGTCAACAATATGCCCATTCTCACTATCAAAATAAAGGAGCTCTCCAGTAAGTAAATGAATTTTTATTTCTGTCTTATTATTCAGTAAACCAGTAGTTATCTCATCATTCTGTAAAAAGAGCGCATGATGTCCGTAATGCGGTAACTGCTCTATTAATTGTGATTTTAGTTGAGAGATTATTTTGCAGACTGTACGCAATTCAGTGATTTTATCTAGTAACCGAACATCATTCATTCGTTTTCTATATGTAAATATGTGTTAAATACTATTATCTCTTAGTAAACTAGGTCTGTTGTTATTTACAATGTTCAGGACTAACTCAGATCATTCGCACTTCAGCTTCAAGCCAAATGCTATGAATAGATTGGGATGGATTTGTCCATGAACAATACTGTACACCTCTTCCACCGGTGCATTTCTTTTAACCGCTAAAGCAAGGTTTTCTATCCCTTGTCCTAATTCCCGAATTGCGTTAATTTTCATCTCTGTTGGAATAGGCATCAAACCAGAGGAATTTTTCAAGTTGGCGTTTTGTAGATATTTAGCAAATAATATTTTCAATAATTCAGCAAGCTTTGAAGAAGTCTCATAGTCGGCCAGAATTTTCACGTCTTTATCGCTTTGACTTAAAAAATGACTTGAGGATTGATTACTACCAAACATTGAATTCATTTTATCATAACCATGTCCAGAAATACCGTCTGTCATATTCATATTGGACGATTCATTCATTTTCATAATCATTCCGATACTCATATTGAGCAGACAAGCTGCCTTCTTAGAGTCAAGTCCAGTTGACAAGCCATATTCCAGAAGCGATGTATCCGCAATATTAGCCGCAACAAGTGCTTTGGTAGTTAAGTCAAGATCTGGCAAAATGGAATTGTATTTATTGACAAAATTAGAGATCTTGATTATGTCGCTGTTGATAGAGACAATTTGGTCTAATAAAACATCTGCTCTTTCTGAATGGATTAACCCTACTGACTTGTTTGTGTAAAGATAAGCAGCTGCTAGATTTTTTTCAATTTCGAATTGTTTTATCAATGTGAATAATACTGAATCATTATTTTGGTAAAAATTGTGAGCAGACAGATTATTATGATTGGAAAAAATGAGGATGATGCCTATGAAGAGAAAGAATGCTACAACAATTACCCTCAATTTAAAGTACCGATAAGTGTTACCAAATAAAAAATATGCGATAATAATTTCAAAAGGAAAAGGAAATCATGTGGATTATCTTCAATTAATTTCATTGTTGCATGATATATTCCTCATTGATAATACTCCTCCATTTGATAACATCTTGGCTATAGGAAATGCTTGATCTTTCTTTTGATTGACATGAATCTGAAAATAATTCGGATAAATCTTTTTAGGACAAACATGGGTATAATTTAGTCTATAACCATGGCTCCAATTCGTTCTTCGATATCAATTAATCACATTGCCATAAGTGTTCCTGATGTAGAGAAAGGCCTGAAATGGTATCAAGAAGTGATGGGATTTACGATTGTTAGGGGACCCGTCGAGCTGACATCAGATAATATACAAGTGGGTAAAGCGCTTAACAATATTTTTGGGTCGAAATTTAAGAAGTTAAGAATAGTGTGGATGTCTCCAGCCAATAATATTGGAGTTGAGATTTTCCAGTTTATTCAACCCAAACAACTTATCAAAAAGAAACAAATTGAATATTGGAGCGGAGGAGTTATTCACATAGCCGTCACTGAAAGAAACATAGAGGATTTACTGTCTAGGGTTACTAAAACTGGAGGAAAACAAATTAGTAAGATCTGGGAATTAGACCCAAAAAAGCACCACAAATTGGTTTTCTGTTCTGATCCATTTGGAAACATAATCGAAATCTATTCACATAGTTTTGAACAATTCCATGCTAATCTATAAAATTCATGGAGTACATTGTTGATTTTACCGTGAAAATTATTCATGTTTCCAAAACGGCTATTTACAATTGACGTTTTTGGCAATAATCAAGAATACTCAATTGTCATATCTCACAGTTAACCAACAACAGCACTCCTCGAGTGAACACATTACACATTCAAGTGGTGATATGCTTCCTTTGCAGTCGTCTTGAGTACAACCACATTCTGCACATTTCAATAAGTTGAACTTGGCGAAAAGTTCTAATAAACATACTTTGTAAGAAATCGTTTTCAAAAAAATAGCGCAATGGTGGTTGATTATTCTTTCCTCATCCATTTATCACCCATCTTTTTGTACTTCCTCTTAACCGCCGACCAGGCTGTTTTGTGAGCGACTTCTTCAGCACTTAGTTTTTTGCCTCCTCTTCTTTTTGCTGGATTTTGGTATTGTTTCACCGCATTACCATGGGCCTTTTTGAAAATGTGTTGAGCATGTTGAGGCAAGGAATCAATTTGTTTTTTAGTTCTAGGTGATATTGCAGTATAGCTCTGAGACTCCTTCCTGTTCGAGGATCTCTGCTTTTTAGGCATCTTCTACTAAGGTATAGACAAAATCCTATATATCTGGAATACATGTTTTGGATGGCATGATTATTGCTAAAAGCAAGACGGCATTAATGCAAACTTTTCTCATTGCTTATTTAACAGGGATTCTCTGGTTAAGAAGAAATCCTTTATCCTTAATTTTTTCTGCGATAAGTCCCTTTTCTCTATTGTTTATTCTGTTTATTATTAGCGACGGAAAGTATTTGCCACTCTCTATCACAGGAAGTTTGGTAATGGCATTGGTTGGATATGGCCTATCACTCGGTCAGGATATCTCCTTTTATAAAAATGAATACAAGATTCAGGATGTCTTCGTTGCGTCACCTGTTTCCCCAATAACTTACATGGTCGGCCTCGCCATTTCACAGATACTTTTTGGATTACCTGCATTACTGGTATTGTTGTCATTAGCTACTCTGTTTTTATCATCTTCAATTTACATCCCTCTACTAATAATCACTACGTTACTTGTATGGAGCTCAATGTCTTCTATGGGATTTTTTCTATCATCTCACATGCTACATATGCGCAATGTTTCGCAAATAATATCATTTGTAAACGTGATTCTTTCTATCCTGCCACCAGTTTTTTACAGTATCGAAAGACTACCCATCCCATTTCAATACGCTTCTTATTTTGTACCTACTACTCATGCATCCTTAATGATACAAAGCATGATGGGAATAACGACGCCAAAAGAGTGGTCAATTGAATTAGGACTTTTTGTCCAAGTAGCTTACCTTATAGGTTTTGTGATTTTAGCTAAAGTAAAGGCATTGTGGCGTGAAAGTTGATTGTGCCAAAAGTAAGTACTTGTTTTGATGCTGATCGAGATCTAAATATTATGATGTGATATAGGTCTTGAATTAGTGTATTTATCTTGATACTTGAGATAGTATCTATTTTTATTACAAGAAATACATAAACTTTCACCAGATTGTATTAAATGAAGTATATGTTCTTTTATTTAGAAACTTGTGTATAGTCATATTTTATCAACCCGAAAATGTTTCATGCAATACCCTATTTTCTCAAGCGAATAAAATAACATTGGCATGAATAATTCAGATGAATAATTAATCGCATATAATAATAATACCTAAAAAGTATCGCAAACCATTTAATGTGAATTAAGTTGTAATTTTCCAAAAGGATAAATCTAGTTAGAGTAAGTTTGATAAATCATGGCAACAGAGGAGCTGTTCATCAGCGTAGTTATCATTTTGGTAGCGACACGGTTACTAGGTGAGTTCTCTCAAAGACTTCGTTTGCCTCCTCTGGTCGGCGAGCTCGCTGCAGGAATAATAATTGGCCCTTATGTTTTAAAATTAGTAACTCCTGATGAGAGTCTGAATGTAATTTCAGATTTGGGAGTTTTCTTCCTCATGTTGCTAGCAGGTTTACAGATGGACCCTAGAGAAATAAGAAAGGCGGGGCTCCGCGGGGCAATTTTGTCAGTGATAGCATTTTCATTACCTTATGTAGGCGGTTTTGGGATAGCCGCTCTTTTTGGTCTTGGAATGCTTCAATCGATGTTCGTTGGATTGTTATTATCTATAACTGCTGTTCCAGTCTCCACAATTGTTCTAATGCAATTCGGAATATTGGAAACTAAGTTAGGTAATACTGTTATTACGGCGGCTGTAATCAACGATATTTTTTCTCTTGTAGTCCTATCAATTGTGTTACAACTTCACGGAGCCAATGGTGCCGAAGTGAATATCATGGAGACGGCCATAAATTCTGTAATTAAGATCTCGTTATTTATCGGTGGAATATTTCTTGTCGATATATTATTTAGAAAAGCCAACGTCTGGTTTCAACGCCGAGGCACTTACTTTTTTGAAAAACTACATACAAAGGAAGCTGCGTTTGGCATATTATTAATCTCCACTATTCTGGTATCTGTTATAGCACAGGTAGTAATAGGTTTACATTTCATAATAGGTACTTTTTTTTCAGGGCTGATTGTATACAAAGAAATTATCAGGAAAGAAAACTTTGAACGAGTCTATGGAATTATTTCTGCAATATCATTTGGATTTTTTGCTCCCATATTTTTTGCCGTAATAGGAATCAATATCAACATGGATTCAATCGCAAACAACCTTCCTTTTTTTATTGTTCTGGCAATAGTAGCTGTCATTACTAAAGTAGGTGGAGGTTATATTGGTTCAAGGTTAATTAAATTCTCTAAGGACGAGAGTTGGGCTATTGCTTTTCTTATGAACGGAAGAGGAATGGTGGAATTAGTAATAGCGTCGATAGGGTTTTCCTCTGGTATTATTGATTCAACTATATTCTCCATTACAGTAACAATTGGATGGGCCACGACAATCTTGGCGCCAATACTTTCAAGACCTTATGTTATGAAAATTAAGTCTCAAACAACAAACAAACCCAGTCTATGATTTCGAAGCTTGCTGGTTACTACTTTCGTCAGATAATCCTATCCAGCCGTATCCTTTGACTTCTAATTCTTCGGAGAGCTGTTTTCCTCCAGATTTGATAATCTGTCCTTTTGCCATTACATGCACTTTGTCAAGTTTTGACAAATACCTTAGAATTCTTGCGTAGTGTGTGATAATCAATAACCCTGCTCCTGTCGATATCAGTATGTTTATTGCTTCTGCAACTGCTTGGATTGCATCAATATCCAAACCAGAATCCGGTTCGTCAAGAATGGCAATTATTGGTTTGAGTACAAGCATCTGCATAACTTCAGATCTTTTTTTCTCCCCGCCAGAGAAGCCTTCATTCAAATATCTACTCAAAAATGTTGTTTGAAGACCAACATTATCTAGATTTTTTTTCAGATACTCATGAAATTCCTTTACAGTTAAAAATACCTCTCTATCTTTTTGTTTCCCACTCAGACTTTTGTTTAGAATGTTGTAAGCGTTCCTCAAAAAATGACTATATCCCACTCCTGGAATCTCTGTGGGGTACTGAAAACCTAAGAAGAGGCCTCTCTTAGCTCTTTCCTCCGTAGTCATATCAAGAATGTTTTCGCCGTCAACAAGTATAGTCCCTGATGTAACGGTATATTTTGGATGACCCATTATCACATTTGCAAGAGTGCTTTTTCCAGAGCCGTTTGGGCCCATTATAGCATGAACCTGACCCCTGTCCATTCCAAAGCAGAGATCATTGAGAATTTGTTTACCATCAATATTGGCTGATAGGTTATTTATATCTAAAAAAACCACAAGTCTCTTGTTTTTCAAACATAATATAAATATTGAGTTACTTTATTCAAAATTTAAATTATTCATCTCATATTTTATACCAATTTGTCAAGGGGTTTGTTCATAGGCAGGTTTCAACCGTTCCATTTGGGCCATATTGCCGCAATCAAATTCGCATTCACAAATGTAGATGAACTGATAATTGTCATTGGTAGTTCTGAGGCAAGTTATGATCCACAAAATCCATTTACTGCCGGAGAGAGACTATCTATGATAAAAGATTCGCTGAATGCAGACACCATGATAGATTGCAAAAAGACCCTAATAGTTCCCGTTCCTGATACAAACATCCATTCTACATGGACTCATACTGTTGATATGTTAGTCCCCAAGTATGATGTTGTCTTTACAAATAATTCATTCACTGGTTACCTTTTCATACAAAGAAATATCACCGTGACAGAACCAAAACTAGTAAATCGCGATGATTTTTCAGGCACCGAAATTAGAAGGAGAATGTTGAAAAATATTAAATGGACCCACCTTGTTACTGAACAAACACGACTATTAATCCAAAAAATTAATGGAGTTGAACGTGTAAAAAAATTGGCAAGTTTATCACATCATCATAAGATCTGAGTTTCAAATATCAACGAATTATTTCGATTCATCTACTCTAATGTAAAGAAACCCAATTATGGATATTAATAAATAATTCAAAAACGACAACAAAATAATTGAAAGTGCATTCACTATCAAAGAGAGAAGTACATGACATCACAGGTCAGATTAGTAAATCTTGGCCGACAAATTCCATTGGTGGCATTAAGGATCTACAAGTTTACGTTATAGATGGAAATAAGCGGCTCCTTGTGGGTAACGATCTAGTTGCAATACAATTGGCACCTGACCTTATAATTCCACATCTAACGCAACATGATTTATTGAATCACTTTGCATCAGTTCAAGTCGACATGAACGCAGTGAAATTTGTTTGTAACGGCGCAAACATCATGAGGCCGGGCATTACGGATTTTACTACTTTCAAAGAATCTGAAATAGTACTGGTAAAAGATCAAATCCACAAGAAGGAACTTGCAGTATGTATTTCGCTAGTTGATGATTTGACTGGAAGGAAAATGGAAAGGGGAGTTGTTTTGAACAATATACACCATATCGGGGATATATACTGGGAAACGAAAAAAACTATCAGAGCATAATACTGTTGGCGATTTCAGAATATTGGTGGAAAATTATTCTTTCAAATCATAGATTCATAGATTCTTGTTCAATTCCCTTTTTTGTTATCGTCAAGATATCAATACCATCACCACTTGCTGAATCTCTCTGTACTGACGACTTTATTGCCTTGATAGCAAGTTTCTTGGATGTATCTTCTGACATGTTCTTCTTGTACTCTGAATCTATTAGTCCCAACGCCAATTCTGCTCCAGTGCCTACTGCTGCATAGTTGTCAGGAAGAAGTGAACCTAATGGATCTAGCGTATAAATTTCAGGTATAGTCTGTACGCCTCCAACAATTACTTGGGTCAGTAATGGAAAGTACCTTCTTTCGAACATTATGACTGACATTAATTTAGCGACAGAATTTGTAGCCATTTCCCTCCTTGTTTCTAATTTTCTAATCTTTGCGAGTGCTCCTACTTGTCTTGACAGAACTTGCATATCCGCAACCATACCTGCGCATGCACTTGCAACTTGATCTGTTATTGGGAATATTTTCCTCGTATTCTTATTTACTACAAAATTTCCATACGAAATACGTTTTTCAGCAGCAAGAACAATGCCGTCTTGATAAGTTATACCTATAGCGGTAGCACCAGGCATGAATTGAAATGCCATATGATTGGTTAGTAGTGAATGTAGTTAGATTTAGTCGTTTCGTCGATTTTTAGACTGTGTAATTGCAATAGGTCAAGGAGATTTTGTTAAGAATGTGTCATGAATCCTAATTGCCTCAGAAACTAGCCTGTTTTGCAATTCCAATGCTTCCTTTCCTTCTGGATGTCTTGACTCAGCCACAGCTTGTGCTACTATATTCATTATATGCCTCAAAAGGAATTCATCTCCTCGTGAAGATTCTGCCTTATATGTTGGATTTGCCTTGTTCACAAATACTACATTTTCGTTTATGAAGCTATACCTTGAATCGGTTTCATCTTCGTAGGGAATGATCTTGTATCCAACTTTTTTTAGTGCAAAAGTTTTCTTAATCAGTGGTTTTTTTATCTGAGTTGTAACAGTTACATTTTCGTAGTTTTCGCTATCTGTGCTTTGTCCACTGTATAGATAATTTGGTACTGTATTATCCACACCTCCCATCGTCTGCTGACTACCTTTTTCACTAATTGTGTCTTTTGATCGTTTGAATTCGTTTTTGGTAATGTCTTTGTATTCGTCATCTATTGATTTATCGAACAAATTATCTTCCGCAGGAATGGATGATGATTTACTACTAGGTTTTGATACTATTTTCTTGGTTTCAACTATCTCGTATCCTTCTATTTCTTCATACGGCTCGAGTGTTTCAATTACGGCCTGACCAAGAACTTTATCTATCTGTTTGTAAATTTTTGACTCTTCACGAGTGACAAGAACATCTTCATAAAGAGTAAGACTAGGTATGACCGTATCGACTATGAACTGTTTCATGAGGTTTGAAAACCTCTCAAATTCCTTATCTTCTATTATAGCAGATTTATCAGCGAATCTAGATGTTAATGAATCGCATCTCACAAATCCAGTCACCCTGGGTATTTTGGAATCAAATCCAAATAAGGTCCTCATTACTATATGACCGCCTACCATTACTGCGATTCCTCGTTCATCTTCAGTTAGTGGTCTACGAGCTACAGTTATTTCACCAACGATGTTTCCCTTGTCAAGGCCTAATGGTATTCTGTGACCCTGTATTTCCGGAACCCCTATCAATTCAGCATCAGAAAAACTCCATTCTTTGAATTTTGCTGATTTTTTTATGTATACTTCAAAAAGTGGATGCCTGAGTACTGCCAATTTTCTAATTTCCTTTATTAGTCTTAATTCATCGACTAATGATTTGGCATCACTAACAATTATCTCTGTTCCATCTCTTGATAAGCGTGTTTCCCTGATCTCGTGCAAATTAGACTTGCCGGTAAATAGTCCATCTAGTGATTTTGTATCGATTAAAAATGATTTATGATAGTTACCCTTTCTAGTTCTAATTTTCATTTTTCCAAATGATGTAAGAAAAGAAAGTCTGCCTGTTCCATATCTACCTGTTCTAACCCGTTTTAACTTCGGTGAAATAGAATCAACTTTCTTATGGGGTGAACCTAGAAGCAAGAATTTCTGAATCTCATTTTCATCCATTCCTGCATTATCCTCAATTGAAATTGAATTATCGCTAAGAATAGTTATTAGAACCCTTGTTGCGTCCTCGTCAAAGGCGTTTTCAATCAACTCTTTTATGACGTCAGCAGGAGAAACCCATGTCTTTGTAGCAAATTCCTTGAAGAAAGATGGATGCACCTTTAGAGCAATTGTCATGGTTACTATGTTTCAATCTCTCACCTTTATTTATTACTCGTTTATAATTTTATCAATCTCATTATAGCAATAGCCATTTTTGTCATACCAAAAATTAATTGTTGAAACAATGTCACAGAAATATTCGGCAATAGTTTTTCATAATGTCGAGATTATTCTACGTGTTGAGCAAACTATTTCCAGATGGAAGAAATTCACCAATGCCAAGTAGCAGATGAGGTTTCGGTGCACTGGGTGTCGTTGTCAACCAAATCATGACAGCAGGTACTGCCGCACAGGCAACTATTGTCAATATAATGAGCCACACCGCAGTCATCTT
>DASUQJ010000108.1:0-16616 GCA_036280615.1 Nitrososphaeraceae archaeon | reverse complement strand
AAGTGCACTTACGTTCCTACGCTAAATCCAGTCAAGTAAGTCTGCTGTTCTTCGGTAAGAGTATCTATATTGATGTCCATTGATTCTAATTTTGCTTTTGCAATTTCTTGATCCTGTGATCTTTCAATATCATATACAGCTGGAGAAAGCGATCCCTTCGATTGGATCAGCTTAATAGCCGAAAGAAGCTGATTTGAAAAGCTCATATCCATTACCTCTGAAGGGTGACCTTCTGCAGCGACGAGATTCACCAATCTTCCTTCTCCAATTAGATATACTTTGTTTCTATTCTTGAGTTCATACTCAGTTGTGTTCTCGTTGATTTGTTTTACGAATTTAGAGTTTGATTTAAGGGCATCAACAGAAATCTCGACATTGAAATGACCTGCATTGGCTAAGATGCTTCCATCTTTCATATTCAAAAAATGTTCCTCTCTTATTACGTCCTTACATCCAGTTGTGGTAACAAATAGATCACCTGTTGCGGCAGCTGATAGCATCGGCGAAACAGAGTAGCCATCCAGTTTTGCCTTCAATGCTGCAATCGGATCAATTTCAGTTATTATAACATTGCCTCCAAGCCCAGCTGCTCTCCTTGCAATTCCTTTCCCCACATGTCCATATCCAGACACAACAACATTTTTGCCTGAAATCAATATGTTAGTAGCTCTAATTATCCCATCTAAGGCTGATTGTCCTGTACCATAAACATTATCAAAATCATGTTTTGTTTCAGCATCATTGACGGCCATTATAGGATATTTCAGTTTACCATTTTTCTCCATAGCTCGTAATCTAATTACCCCTGTAGTAGTTTCTTCAGTTCCACCATAAATTTCGCTCATATTTCCGGCGGAATTATGCATTTCAACAGTCAGGTCTGCTCCATCATCTATTGTAACGTTAGGTTTTAGTGTCATCGCTGCATGAATATCATCATAGTACTGTTCATTTGAAACACCTCTACTTGCAAATATTGAGATTCCTTCATGTACTAGTGCAGCAGCGACATCGTCTTGTGTACTCAAAGGATTGCAACCGCACCACGCTACATCAGAGCCCAAATCACGTAATGTACGAATTAGAACACCCGTTTCTTTTGTAACATGTAGACATCCGGCAATCTTGACGCCCTTCAAAGGGCTATTGAGTTTAAATTTTTTTTTTAGATTAGATAAAACTGGCATATGAACTTCTGCCCAATCAATCTTTTTCTTTCCCTGTTCAGCAAGATTAGGGTCTTTGATTCTATATTTCATTCATCTGTGTGATCTATCGGAGACATATTATTCTTCACCTTAACTTTATGATTATCCCAGACTTGTAGAATTTAGCTGTATGAGTACAATGATCCAAATATCTTATTGTTAATTATGTTTGGTCAAGTCGATATCCCATGATAAAGAAGAATATACGCAAACTAATATTA
The DNA here is from genome assembly GCA_036280615.1 of Nitrososphaeraceae archaeon. Classification (GTDB taxonomy): domain Archaea; phylum Thermoproteota; class Nitrososphaeria; order Nitrososphaerales; family Nitrososphaeraceae; genus TA-21. The sequence goes on along the minus strand of DASUQJ010000108.1, from coordinate 15,187 downwards.
TAATATATGCAAGAACTACTTTATCGAGAAAACCATGAGAAGGCTCCAAATTGCGGTTATAGGGTATAACCAAGATAAATCAAGTGAAAAAACAAACCAAATAGCATATCAGGTTGGAACCGAAATAGCGAAGGCAAATGCTATCCTAATTTGTGGCGGACTGGGAGGTGTTATGGAATATGCGTGTAAAGGAGCAAAAGAAAATGGAGGCTTGACTGTGGGAATCATTCCTCAGGAAGAAGCTCAATTTGCTAATAGGTTCTGTGATGTGGTTATTGCAACAGGAATAGGTTATGCCAGAGACTTTGTCGTGGCGACATCAGCAGATGGAATTATCGCTGTGGGCGGGGGTGTAGGAACCTTGATAGAGCTATGCGTTGGATATATGTTAAGAAAAATATTGGTAACAATTCCCAGTAGTGGAGGCACTGCGGAGAATTTTGGTGGGAGATATCTTGACGATAGAAAAAGGGTATTCATACAAACATCACAAGATGCTTATTCTGCAGTCAAAGTAATATCAGACTATTTTGGATCTCAAAAAAAGCCATAGAGGCAGATACTAAAAATGGAAATAAGAAGCTATGTAGAAATAGTCTTTAGATAAGGATCAGGGGTGTAAAATGATCCATTTGTTTCTTCCAATTTATTTAGAGTATTTATAATTTTTTCAATACCGGACTCCTTCCCAATCTCAAATAGTTCTTTTTTAAGACCCATTCCCAATTTCAGGGCCAATTCAACATCCTCTCTTGTACATACACCATTGGAAATCAACCATGCTGCATTATTTATCGCAACTGATAAAATCCTAATTGGATCGTATTGTTTTGCTTCCTCCTCGGATAATGGAACCCTTTCATAATTCTTGTCTCCATAAGAATAGAACCCGTCTCCTGATTTTTTACCATATTTTCCTGATGAAAATAGTTGTTCTATTTTAGGATGTGGATTTACTACTTTTTTGTCACGAGAATACATTTCGATAGTGGCCCTGTGGATAACATCAAGTCCAGTATAGTCAGCCAATTCAAATATACCCATTGGTAGATACATTTTAAATTTCACTGCGGAGTCAATTTGAGTCATACTTTTGCTGTCATTCTCTAAGCAGTATGCAGCCTCGTGCACTAAAGGAATAAAAATTCTATTTACAATAAATCCAGGAACATCCTTGTTACACAAAATAGGATCCTTTGACAATGATTTTACAAAATTAATTCCAAGGTCAACAATTGATTCGGCAGTACTTGCCCCTGGAATAACCTCGACCAATTTCATCAATTGTGGTGGATTAAAAAAGTGTAGCCCTATAAATCTATCCGGTCTACTGGTCAATTGAGATATCTCGCTAATTGGTAAAGTGCTTGTGTTGGATGAATAAATTGTCTTTTCTTGAGCAAACTGGTCCACTTCAGAATAAACCTTTTTCTTTAGTTCGAGATCTTCTGGAACAGCTTCAATAAGCAAGTCTGTGTCATCCAAAGCCTCTTTCAGTTCGACAATTGGTCTTATTCTATCGTGAATCTTATCTGATTCTTGCTTGTTTATCTTGTCTTTCTCAACTAGTTTATCTAATGACCATCTTATCTTATTCATGGCACTTTCCAAAAATCTTTCCTCTATATCGCGCAAAACTACATTATACCCATTCATTGCAGATATCTGTGCTATACCATGACCCATTATTCCGGAGCCCAAAACTGTGATTTTATTTATCTGTGGCAACAGTAATATTCCACAAATTCATGATTTTTAATGTTACGATTCTGATCCAAACTGATCCAAATCGATAACTGACCACAATGCTCTAAACTATTTTATTAATAGCTGTATGTCATGAATAAGTCATAGTTGATGCAATCATTTGCACTTTTGCTAAATCAGGATGATCCCAAAAAGTGCAGCGCATTGAAATTGATAAGACTTGGCTGGGTCTTACCGACTCATTCTATAAGGCATAACATGCTAGTATTGAATCCTTTTGCAAGTGAAATTGTTTTCAAAACTGACAAGACTATGGCGGATACTATCTGTGTAATTGACTGTTCATGGAATAAAGCGGAAAGTGTATTGACAAATCATAAATATTTGAGGAAAGGAATTCCAAGAAAAATACCTGCATTGTTGGCAGGCAATCCCATAAATTATGCAAGGCTTGGTAGACTATCAAGCGTTGAATCTCTTGCAGCGTGTTATTATGTACTGGGAGAGAAAAAAATTGCTTCAAGTTTACTTGACAAATTCAAGTGGGGTCATACATTCCTAGAATTAAATCACGATGCGTTAGAAGATTATTCCGCTGCAGAAAATAGAAGAGATATGATGAGAATTGAATTGGAATATTTTGGCCGCTATATAATGGAGAAGAATGGTTGATCATACACTGTCTTGTTTAAAGATCATCCATTTTTATTTCAGTCAAATGGTATAGTTCCTATAATTAGTATATATAATAAGATCTTCTATCTTCTATCTAACAATAACCACTCTATTATTGTATCAAGACTTTTGCTAGTTATTGTAACTCTTATGGGACCCAGAGGTGACTCTTCATAATGCTCAGCCAAAGATATAACACCCATGTAAGCTGCCTGTTTGTTCAATAAGAACCACGTTACATTGCCTTTTCTATTCCATTCTAAAAGCTTTCTAAAAACTCCTAAAGTGGATTTTGATCTTACCCCAACCCGAATATGGTGTAATGACATTATTCCTGTACATGTAGCTTCCACATGCCCGTCTTTTGTTACAGGTCTGCATCCATTAGCAACGTTCACTAGACATTTTTTTACTTTTTCAGGATCTTCAGAAGGATTAAGTATTGTTTCTACTCTTAATTCAACATTCTCATCTTGAAGATCATCAATTTTCCCTGACACTTATCATCATCACTACCTTATCTTATTCTCTTATCTTGGATCCATTTTTGAACCGTAAGGAAACTTCGTTCACATAGTTCTTTTATAGGAATATGGTTATTTGATATGGTTTCATCTGCCAAGGCTATGGCATTGCTTATTCCAACCTCCATTTCAACCCGATCGCGCTTGTCGAATTCATCTATATTAGATGGTACGTCCGAACGTGCCCTTTCTTTAACATGTGAATATCTTGTAAGTGTTGATCCGTGAATAGCTAGCAATTTAACATTGCCCACCCGTTTTAGAACTTGTACCTCCGCCATACTTCTAATTCCATCTACTATCACTACACCAAACTTTTTGTTTTCGTTTTTCATTACTCTGATCTTGTTAACAATCAAATGCGCAATGGCTTCCGGCCCATTTTTTTCCCGTAATCTTATCATCAATTTTGCAAGATTGTCACTAGTGGGTTCCAGCCCGTCATTCTGCGCAGCTTCTCGTACTACGTCGCCCATAATTAAAAGTGGAATACCTTTCTGAGACAGATAGTTGGCAACTGTAGTTTTACCCGCCCCAGGCATTCCTGTCAAAGCTACAATTAGAACATCCTCTGACATGACAAGATCAAGTGACTATAGTATTTCTCAATAATTAATGTATTAAGTTTAGCAAATTTTTAGCTGCCAGTTGTATATCTTCTCCCTTGATTGTCTTTCTTCCAGCATGGATACATAAATCAACTGCTTGATCAGAAATTTTAGTAGCGATTGTTTCAAGTATTCTTCTAAGTTGATCCGCTGCTTCTTCGCTAACTCTTTCTCCTCCAGATTTCTTTATGATTCTGTACATTCCTGCAAGACCAAGTTCCGGATATTCTGTCATTCATCTTCAAGTATTTGTTGATTGCCTTAAAGTATTCTGTCAAAAAAATGAGAGTTTAAAATAAATTAAAAGACCTATAAAGGTGTTTTAATTATTTCTGAGTTTTCCCACGTCCTGAATCTTTACTATGAATTTATTCTGGCAGTCAGGACAAATAGAAAATGATGTTGCATAAGTTCCAGTAGTATAATATACAAAGTCGATTACTGGCGCCGTCATAAGGGTTTCATTATTGCAATACATACACAGGATAACCATCGATTTGATACATTCGATTATCTATTGTTTTGCATCAGCAAAATGAGGATTACTTAATCCTGGTCACCAATCGTTAATACCCCAAGCTTGCATAAATTATTGACGTAAGTAAATTAATGTCACTCAGGATGTCTATTGTATAGTCGAGTTACCTCCTACATACTTGAACGCTATTAGCGCGCCGGGGCTCCACAGAGTGGTAGTAGGCGTAATTGGACCTTCTTTCATGGCTTGCACTGGACCCCTCACATCAGTAATTACGTATATAGTACTTCCGTCCGGGCTAAAGGCAATGTCGCGGTAACGATTCTCTGAGCGGAAAAGTTCCTCCGGATCACCTTGAATTCCTGTACCGTTGTCCTCCAATGTTATTTTAAAAATATTACCTGCCTTCAGCGTTGTCATTAGTAAGTTATTCTCCCATCCTGGCAAAACGTCCGACGAGTACAGACGCAAGCTTGATGGTGCAACGGTTGGATAACATACAGAGGTCATCTCTCCGCATGATGTAGCTGCCTCTGTAAAGTTCAGGTTCTTATTCACTGTGTAAAAAGTTTGGATTGGAGGTACGAAATTTGTCGCATTGAATTCACTTTCATTCAGTACGGTCACACCAGCAGGTGCTGGTGCAACGTCGTTAAATATCAGATCCTTGCAGTTCGTTGCAGCAGACCAATTATAGTACTGATATGCTTTGTCGTCGATGTAGCCTGAGACATAAGGCCATCCATAATTACCACCTGCAACAAGACGGTTAACTTCGTCATCAGAATTATCACCATGCTCCGCAATGTAGATGTCTCCTGTAGGACCAACTGCTATACCTTGAGCATTTCGGTGACCATAAGTGTAAATGTGACTTTGGACTCCGTTAATAACAGGATTATCCTCAGGTATTGAGCCATCTGGATTCATGCGAAGTACTTTGCCTTCATATGAACTCCAATTCTTAGTCGTCACCTCCTCAGTGGACGGTAGGTGTTGTGCCAAGTTGTTTGAACAGGCTAAAGCGAGTTGATTTTTACCTTGGTCACCAATGGTATAGTAAAGCTTGCCATCAGGTCCAAATGTCATGCGTCCAGAGTTATGATCACCGCTTCCTGAAAGACCGCTAATTAAGTCCAGTGGCTCACTAATGTTCTCGGCAGCTTGATTGTATGTGAACCGCGTAATTTTGGTTTTGAGCTCAGGTCCACCTTGACCAGAGTTTTCCACATATGTATAGGCAACGTAAATATAATACGTGTTACTGAAGTCGGGATCAAATGTCATTCCTAGAACACCATCCTGACCTTTAGATTGGTTAGCGTTAGGGATAGGCATAGCGCTAAGTTTTGTGCCATTACTTGGATCTATCCGTACAATATCCTTTCCTATACGTTCTGTGATCCAGAGTACATCATCAGGACCATAAAGAAGGTTTAAAGGCGCGCTAAGGTTTCTTGCTATCACATTGACCGAAAACCCTTGCTCCTTAAGAAGTTGTTCGCGAGCCGCACGCTGAGCAGGAGTTAAAGTTTCGTTACTCACCTGAGGAAATGGATCTTCTGGTTGGCCGAAGGTTGGCTGGATGAAGTTAGTTATGGATTCACTAAAGTCTATCGGCGCGGAAGAGGCAAATATTAAAGCAATTATCGTTAGGATCAACAGTACATTTTTGACACCAAATTTACTTTTTTTATTAATACGCAGTAGCACAACAACTATTACACCACAAACTTTATGACAATTATTGATGACAATTATTACCCATCAACATCTAGAATCATAACGGTTTGTATTAAATTATTTTAACATTTGTTGTGTCTATGTAAATAACGTAAACGAACAACACAACCATTCGCTGGTGGGAATCATAGAATTCAACTACGGTTCTAAATCCACAGCCACCGGCGATCTCTAACCTTTAATTAACTTGTATGACAGATTATGACATGGAATCAACCACGGCCTTAATGTTTGTTGTCTTAGGCGCATCAATGGGTCTATTTGGCATGGTCCTATTAGTTATGATCAAAACCTTCCAAGAGATAAAATCAAAGACGGCACAGTATTGAATTTGTTTCTATCGGCTAGAATCGTATTAAATATTCGTGATATTGCCTATTTTTATATGCCTGCAATTCGCAAAAAAAAATTTGGACTACTATTAATCCAGTAATTTAATAATCTGGCGTGCCTGCTTGTTGTCCTGAAGTTGAGGGAGGGGATGATGAACTTGCTCCTGACGACTGGTTTCCAGTTTGGTTCCCAGTTTGATTTCCTACTTGTGTAGCATTGCCCTGAGCAAATACCTCTATCGTTTGCATTATTAGACCACTCATCATTGTGCAGACTGCTATTGCTAAGACCAATGCGAATGTTCTATTGTTTGTCATGTATGTTTGATAGTTTTTAATATTTATTAGGAAGTTAAATTTGAAATATTTTTGATTTAAATACGTAACTTCTTTAAACAACGGCCGATGAGATTCTTTTATCAACTCCGTCAGTCCGCCGGTCTAACTTCCTTATTGTTTGTTGATCACAGATATAACGCACACCGCATATTAAATTCGTATTTGTCGAATTCATTGTATGAATCTAGATCAAATATTACATCAAGAAATTAATGATTGAGAAATTTCTCTAAACAAAATCTGTAAGACTCTTTCGTAGAGTCAGAATCCAATGTGTTTATGAAATTAAAAAAAACCTGGCTGCTTTCATCTAACACTTGCATTCCCATACTTGACGCTACGTTGAACATAAGAACTATATTGTTAATTAAATCACATGTAAGCATGATTTAAAATAAATTAAGTTACACAGTTTGTTAAAAAAAATATGAGCGAATAGACCAATATACTAAAAGAAGTTAAAGGTAAACGCGATTTTAGTTCAAAATAATTTTCCTGAAGGCTCTTGTATGCAATTTACTTTATATCATTCAACGTAGTGCTCATAAACGAGTTTATCGTAAAATCTAACCGACTTTACATTTACAAATTCCAACATGCCATATCTAGACAATTCCCTTCCAAATCCACTATGTTTGATACCTCCAAAAGGAACCCTAGGATCAGACGCAACCATATTGTTCACGGTAACTATTCCACATTCCATTTCCAATGATAATTTCTGTGCCTTATCTAAATCACGAGTCCAGATACTTCCCCCAAGTCCAAATTCAGAATCGTTTGCTGCACGAATCGCCTCAACTTCATCTTCGACTATCATAATAGGAGCGACAGGACCAAAAGTTTCTTCCTTTGACACTCGCATTTTTGAATTCACATTTTTTATTACGGTAGGTTTATAGAACGCACCAACGGTGCCAATTCTCTGGCCTCCTGTCAATAGCTCTCCACCAAGACTTATGGCATCTTTAACTAATGAATCGATATTATCCAGACTCTTCATGCTGGAAAGTGGTCCTATATCAGTACTATCAGACAATGGATCTCCGACTTTGAGTTTTTCTGCTTTTTGGACGAATAATTCTATAAATTCCTTTGCAATTTTCTTTGAAACAATGAATCTTTTTGAAGCAACGCAACTTTGACCACAATTTAGAAATCTGCCTTTGATAGCACCTGACGAGGCTTTTTCAATATCTGCATCGTCCAGAACAATGAATGGATCGCTTCCTCCAAGTTCTAAGACACATTTTTTAAGTCGTGATGTCGCACGTTGGGCGACTTTGGCTCCGATTTCAATACTCCCAGTAAAAGTAACTCCATCTATCTTTGAATCAATGAGCATCTCTGCTATTTTTGAATTACCGATAGCAGTCTTAAATACACCATCTGTGGCCCCGCTTTTTAAAATCGTTTTTTCAATTTCAATCCCACATTGCATTGTTGCACTTGCAGGTTTCAAAACAATTGTGTTTCCGGCCATCAACGACGGTGCTGCGAATCGTAATGCCTGCCAATATGGAAAATTCCAAGGCATAATACTTACAATTACCCCCAAAGGTTGGAAGGTTATCATTGTCTTATTGGCATCACTGTTTAGTGATTCATTATTGAGAAGTATATCGCCATTGTATGAATAAAATTCAACAGCCCACGCACATTTTTCTATCTCTGAACGAGATTCCTTTATGGGTTTTCCCATCTCTTCAGATGCAATTCTAGCTAGACGTTCTTTATCTTTCCGTAATTGCTCAGCTAAGCGGAGCAATATTATGGATCTTTTGCGAACATCTCTCTTCCATTCCCTAAATGCATCTCTTGATTTATCAACAATTTTGGTAACTTCTTCATTTGACATGTTATTGTGCTCACTTATTATCTGCTCATTGGCTGGATTGACAGTTACAACACTATTATTATCCATATCTACTTGATAATTATTGAAAGGAGCAATTAATATTCATATGCTCTGATAATTTAAGGACGAACGTCAAATTTACTTAGAATGACATGAAAACTGGTTTACAATATCGTGCATTATTCTCTGTTATTCCACTATAACTATGATAATAAATTATCAGTTACTAAATATAAGACTAAATAGATCATACAATATTTCATTCAATAAGAATCAAATGTCCAATTCTACAATTTTGCTGTAAAACAAAAGATATCGAAAAATTTTAAATTTTCATTGCTTGGATATTACTATATGAATATTGGAATAATTGGAACGGGCCTGATGGGATCGGCAATCGCGCATAGATTGATAGAAAGAGGATTCAAAGTATTTATGTACAACAGATCGAAGGGAAGGTCTGACACACTGGTAAAAAAGGGTGCTATTCGAATGGAATATCCCTCAGACTTGGCAAGAAAATGTAATTTTGTAATAATTAGTGTTACAGATGGTAAGGCAGTGAAAGAAATGTTGTTTGGTGACAACGGATTGGTTAACAGCAATAATAAACGACTCATTGTTGTTGACACCAGTACAATATTACCAGACGATTCCATTTATTGTGCTAGTCTTATGAAAAAAAAAGGGTACGCACTTCTACAGGCTCCAATTATGGGAGGACCAGACGCAACAATGAAGGGAGATGTGATAACTATCGTTTCTGGCAATAAGAAAATAATTGAAAAATCTAGGAGAATTCTAACAAGTTATAGTAAGAAATTATTTAATTTAGGCAACAAAGATGGTGCTGCAAATTTCGTAAAGCTTGGACTCAATCTTAACATTGCGTTAATAGCGATCTCATTGGCAGAATCAATAGTATATATAAAAAAATCAAAAATTGATCCAGCAAAATTTCTGGAAATTCTAAACTCAACCTATTTTAAAACAGGTCTCAGTGAAATAAAAGGTCCAAAAATGATAAAGAATAATTTTGAGCCAAAATTCTTTTTGAAAAATATGCTTAAGGATGTACAATTACTTAATGAGTCTGCAAAGCATAATGGGATCAGTCTTTCGTTCGCATCGTTGGCGGAACAATATTTCCGCATTGCATCAAATAGAGGTTACTCAGAATTAGACTATACGGCAATATTGAAACTACTCGCAGAATTTAACAACTTGGTTTCCTATCGTTAGGTATAATAAAGAAATTTGTTAATCTCAAGCATTAGTAGTTAGGATATTGGCAAGAAATGACATCTAAACAACTAATGACATAATTCAATAATTCTCAATACTGACCATTAGCCTCTACTTATTTCTACTCATTGTGGTGAATCATTAGGTTTTTATTTTGCTTATAAGGAATTTTAACTGAGGTTTTTAAATTAGGAAAAAGAAAAGTACTAAGTGAATCTGATCTAAAGGAGTTAGTAATGCCTCAACAGGGTGAACTGCTTGGGCGTGTCATAAAACTAGTAGGGGGAGATAACATTATTGTGAAATGCACAGATGGTAAAGTCAGAACATGTAGGATTAGAGGAAAGATAAAGAGACGTATGTGGATAAGAGAACATGATCTTGTACTTATTGCACCATGGGATTTTCAAACCGATAAAGCAGACATTGTCTGGAGATATATTTCTGCTCACGCTGAAAAGCTCCAAAAGGACGGTTTCCTAGAGGGGATATAGAGAAACGTCAATTTTTGTTATGTACGGTCTTCGGGATAATTTCCAATTATCTTACCATTAAAATCAAGTAATATGATTTTTATCTGTAAATGGGACTGGGAATATTTGGTCAGATGATTATGGACTTCTTTACATAGAATATCATAAAAAACACTTAATCCAGATTGATCAATCAATTCACTAACATGTCGCGCAGTATTTGCTAACTTTATCTGTTGTACGAGCTCTTTGCTTGCTCCAGATCTATTAGCCAAGTCTGAAAGAAAATTCATGTCAACATGGGATCCCTTTACATGTGTTTGTTTTATTCCCATTGCCATTTTTGTTAATTTACCCACAAAACCCACTACATATGCCTTCTTTATTTTCTTGATTGCACACTGTTTAATACTGAATCCGATGAAGTCCCCAATTTGAATATAGGCATGATCAGCAATTGAGTTTCCATAAATAGCACGTGCGAAGTCTTCGCTTCTCCCACCCGTAGTTAGAATAACAGAATCAGAGCCCATAGCTCTTGAAACATCTATGCTTTGGCGAATTGAAGCTGCAAAGGATGCCGTCGAATATGGGATTACAATCCCAGTTGTTCCTAAAATTGATATACCTCCAATTATTCCCAATCTAGGATTATCAGTTTTCCTGGCAATTTCTTCCCCCTTTGGTACGCTTATTATTACGGATAACCCGTGCCTTTTATCCTTCTGCTGATCTAATATTTCTTCAATTGCATGATTTATCATCATTAGTGGAATAGGATTGATGGCAGCTTTACCTATCTTGAGTCCTAATCCAGGTTTAGTGACTCTTCCTACTCCCATTCCACCATCAATAACTATTTTACTTGATGTTTCCAAAAGAGATACTGTTGCACAAACTTCGGCACCATTAGTGACATCGGGATCATCTCCCCCATCCTTGATGACGGCAGCTGTAACTGATTTATCACTTTCATGTTTAATCCATGCAATATTTATTGTTATTTGCTTATCCTTCGGAAGGGAAACGTTTACTTTTGATAATTTTTGTCCATTAACGAGCGTTGAGAGTGCAGCTTTAGTTGCTGCTGCCGCGCAAGTACCAGTTGTATACCCAGTTCTAAGAGATCTTTTTTTACCAACCGGTAGATCTCTTTCTTTGATATCGTCTGTGCTTTGGAACATGCGATTCACTCTTTAAATGATTACTTTACCTCCATCAATAATAATAGTATTTCCAGTTAAGAAGGAAAAATTTTCACCTGCGAGGGAGACAATACTTTTAGCTATTTCTTCGGGCCGACCCAACCTTTTCATGGTATTTTCATTTTTTGCTTTTAGTATTTCTTTTTTTGAAAGTGATTTCCGCATTGCTTGTGTATCTATATCCCCTAACGCAACTGAATATGATCTGATATTATATTGTCCGTATTCTAAAGCTATATGCTTGGTCAAGCTAATCAATCCTGCCTTTGCTATAGAGTACGGCGAACCGCAGTTATGTCCCGAAATGGCAGGGGTTGAGGCGATACTAATGATAACTCCTTTCCTTTTTTTCATCATGATTTTCAATATTTCACCCGTGATTCGGAATGCTCCAACCAAATCAACTCGGAGGATATTCATCAATTCTATTTCTGAAATATCATGTACGTTTTTAAACCAAATTTTCCTTTCAAATGGAAAACCAGCATTGTTTATCAATATTTCAACATTGTTAAAATCATTTGAGATAATTCCGGCAAAATGAAGTAGACTCTTCTTTTTGGAAACATCCAATTGAAATCCGTAACAATTGTTGCCGATTAAGTTACAGGCTTTTTGCAATTTAGATTTTTTTCTAGAAGTAATGACAACAATTGCTCCGTTTCTGGCTAATTCCCTTGCAATTTCTAATCCCAGACCTCCCGCACCGCCGGTTACAATACCTATCTTTCCATCAAGAGACAACGATCCTAGATTCGATCTTTGGATATTTTAATTGTTATCTAAATCCAACACAATAACCTTTTAATTTAATATTATCAGTAAATGCTTTCAGTTGTCTTCTTTTTCAAAGGCAGGACACCTTGTTTCATTATTGAATAAAAGTGATTTTAAAATCTTAAAGGTGTTTGCTTCGTCATTAAAAAATCGACAATTTTTAAATCTTCCTACTCTGAGTCAATATTCAAACCTAAGTCAAAGTTTGATTGAGCATCATTTGCAACGGCTTGTCAAATTTGGATTAATAAGTAAAAGTAATATAGGATATACATTGTTGGTAACGGGACTAGATATCTATGTCCTTAAAATTCTTTCCAACAGGAACATAATCACTGCAATTGGACCTCAAATAGGTATCGGTAAAGAGGCTGAGGTTTATCTAGCTCGTGATTCGTTAGAACAAGACAAGATTATAAAGATGTTCAGACTTGGGAGATCTAGTTTCAAACAAATAAAGAGAAAACGAGATGTAAACACAGGTACCAATAGTTGGTTACTATTGAATATTGAAACAGCAAAAAAAGAATACGACATATTGACCTATCTTAAAGATTCAAGTATCTCTTTTCCAAGTCCTCTATACAGATCTTTTCACTGCATTGTTATGGAACCTATCTATGGCAGTAGGTTATCTGATATTGAAAATCTTGATTATCCAGAATTAGTTCTGGAGAAAATAATTAGCAACATGACAATTGCTTATCGTAAGGGGTACATTAATGGTGATCTTAATGAGTACAATATTCTTGTAAATGATGACAATATTTTCATTCTGGATTGGCCCCAAGCCGTTAGAGTGGATACTACTAATGCCGATGTAGTGCTGATGAGAGATGTAAATAATATTGTCAAATTTTTTTCAAGGAAATTTGAAATTGAAAGAGATATACATAATATAATTAACATCATAAAAGGAAAATGAATACTAAAATTGTGAGAAAATTATAGGTTTACATCTTAAATAATCCTGATTTGTCGATCTTCTCCCAAGTAAAGTCAGGCTCGTTTCTACCAAAATGTCCATACGCCGCTGTTTTTGTATATATTGGTCTTTTCAGATCTAACGTTTCTATTATTCCCAGAGGCGCAGTTTCAAAAATCTCTCTAACTTGTACTTCAATTTTTTCTTCATCAATTTTACCTGTATTAAACGTATCTACCATAATTGAAACAGGTTCAGCTACTCCTATAGCATATGCCAACTGAACTTCGCATTTTGAAGCAATGCCTGATGCGACAATATTTTTTGCAATATATCTCGCCATGTAACATGCAGATCTATCAACCTTAGAGGGATCCTTTCCCGAAAAAGCACCTCCACCATGTCTACCCATACCACCATATGTATCAGCTATTATCTTTCTACCAGTTAATCCTGTATCGCCTACGGGACCACCTATAACAAATCTGCCAGTTGGATTTACCAGAAATTTGGTAGAATCATTGATAAGATTATCACAAATTGGCTTTATAACCTTCGAAACAACTTCTTCTCTCACTTGAGATATTGAGATATCTTCAGTATGTTGAGTAGAAACAACTACAGTGTCAATTTTCTTTGGAACGAAATCTTCATAGATAACAGAAACTTGAGATTTTCCATCCGGGCCCATCCAATCTAAAGTTTTTTCTTTCCTAACCTTTGCCAATTTCATAGTTAATTTGTGTGCCAAAGTTATGGGCATTGGCATAAGCTCAGCGGTTTCACTTGTTGCATATCCGAACATTAAACCTTGGTCTCCTGCTCCCTGTACACCGTTTTCATTTTTAGAAACACCCATGGAAATATCCGAGCTCTGTTCATGAATAGAAGTTAGAACTGAACAACTGTTTCCATCAAATCCATACTTTAAGCCATTATAACCTATATTCTTTAAAGTTTTTCTAACAACATTCTGAGCATCAATTTTTGCGTTGGAAGTTACTTCTCCGGCCACAAACACAATGCCTGTAGTTGTCATAGCTTCTACTGCAACTCTAGAGTCTGGATCCTGAGAAATTATTTCATCAAGTATTGAATCAGAAACCTGATCACATATCTTGTCTGGATGGCCTTCGGTTACACTTTCTGAAGTGAAAAGATAGCGCCTTGCCATTTTTATTTATGACAAATCCCAAGAATGTCTCTTTTTCTAGAGATCCTTTTCTATTTTTATGAATAACACATTGTTTCCTCGAATAACTACTTTCCCATAATTTGCAACAGGATTTGCGCCATTAAATTCTTCTGCATCCAATAATATTAAATTCATATATGAATCCACATTATTCATTCGGCCCCTGTACTCGAGCTCGTTTTTAAGTCTGACAGATACTTTCATATTTAACGAGCGCTGTAAAATTGTTAACGGTCTTTTTGGTTGCTGTGGAGATGATGACATATTAGGTTTTCACTTTTGTTTTCAAAAAATAAGATCGACAATAAAAAGTTTCTCCCAAGATCTCATACTTTGCATATAAATAATTATAGAGTTTAGTTTTATGCGCATAATCACAACAGGGTCATCATCAATTGATGAGATACTGGGAGGTGGAATTAGAACAGGCGTAATTACCAATATCTTATCTGATTCAAGGGACGCCCGATCAAGTTTCTGCTATTCATTATGCGTGAACGCCGCAAGACTCTATACCGATTCAACTGTTATATTTGGAGACACACAAGGATTTTTCAGGCCAGAGAAAATTCTTTCGTATATCAAGAAAAAACAAGAATCAGATTCTATACTTCATCAAATAAGAAGGATGAGAATACTGTCAACAAATGTTCAAATGGTTCTTGTCAATTATGCCTTAAATCTACATCCTATTCTGGTAATTATTGATAATTTTAGTTACTTATTTTTAAACGAAAAGAAAAAATCGCTATCGATACAAATTCGACTTAGAAAGCATTTACACGATCTCGCTATAAACGCAATCCATAATGACATTGCAATTGTAATTACTAGCTCAATCTATTCAAAAAGAGAATATAAGGGTTCAGCAGAGGACATATTTGAAAAAAAAATTCTCTCATTCAACGAATTTTTGAATAAAACCATTTCAAATTTTACACACGTGGGTTTGGAACTAAAGACAGTGAAGGTTGACGAATCAAGATATTCAGCCAGACTGTTGAAACCTGTGGGATCTACCAAATCTTACTTTACGGTTAGACCGGATGGACTCCATGATTGTTGATCATATTTCTAACCTGGCTAGAAATATCATTGGAAAT
>DASUQJ010000107.1:0-13025 GCA_036280615.1 Nitrososphaeraceae archaeon | reverse complement strand
TTCCAGGACTGTAATCTTATCATTGACTTCTTTGGAGAGAAAGTTGAAAAATCTCCTCTTGGTTTCTCCTGGGCCAAATAAAACCAGCATTTGTTTTTGGGAGTGTAAATTAGTAACACTCTTAATCCCTATGAGTATTTCCTCAAAGAATCTGTCTATATTTGGATTTATCATTCTAGCGCCTTGAAACCTTTTTCCACTCTGACCTGAATAAATATTAGGTAAAATCTTTACATGAGTACCCGTTACTAATGCTATGGCAGCTTCCTGAATATCAATTGAAATTAAGAGGTAGATTGTATCGTTCCCGGAATTCTTTAATATATCACTTTGAATTTTCTTCCACTGTTTTTTTTCTAAAATTATCATATCATCTACTTTGATTGATATAGAATGGTGAACGCCCTTTGGAACTAACTCGTTATCACTATTTAATATAGTTCCTCCAATTCTTATTCGATCAACAGTACCATCAAATTTGATGTTCTCAATTCTTAGTAATATTCTTATTTTTACTCGCTCCCCTTTATCAGGTCTTGAAAATTCAGATCTCTGTTTAATGGATCTTGTGGTATCTGTGATAATGTTGTCGTTAATTTCGATTATTCTTCTTAAGGTAAATAGATCGTCCAGGTCTTCTGGGATTATCGCTTTAGATTTTTCAGAATGCTTTGAATCCCGTACAATCATCTGAACTATTATTCACATTATTTCTTATTATTAACTGGAGCCGGCATTCAATTTCGAGTCGCTCTTGATTTCGTTACTATTTTTTGAGGATTCGAGGTAACTGTTTACCCACTCTTGAGTTATTACTCCCGATTCAACAAGATTCACCAGTGCATTGGCTGATGCCTCCCCAGTTACCTTTCCATTTTTCCTTCTAGTTTGTCTCCATTTAAGTTGTGTATTGCCAGTTTTTGAAGAATAAATGATCCCCAGCACTTCTTTGGCGTTTACGAACGTCATTTCACGAATTTTCTTAAGGGTCACCTTATCCACTGCTTCTATGTAAATCGCTCCTGGCCCTTCTTCACGTTCAGGAAATAATTCAAAGTCATGCATGTAACTTTCGGGTATAAAGGATCTACAAGTACTTATGATTATGAACCTCCTAAAACTTTCAAGCGAACATGCAGCCTCTATTAGTACCAATGTCTTCATAGAATTAGTTGCTATTTATCAAGTTTCTGAAAATCAACTTAAATATGAAGATTTCCTTTATTTAATATTTAATTTCAATTATCTAAATTTAATATATCGTTGTCCAACAATCTATAATACCATAGTAGTTCATTTAAGTTAAACTACAGGTTAACACATGATGGTAAAAATAACGGATTGTTCTCAATTAGAGGATCTATTAAGAGAAAGAAACCGAATTTTAAAATGATGTGCTATCCTATGACCACCCAAATTTATCAAGTGCGCCCGCTGTGGACGTTATGTCAGGACCATTTTGCCTCCAAGACTGGTCAGGTCGAGGTGACGTAGCCGATAATCCCGATGAAGAGCCATACATCACTTCTACTGCACCCGCGTCCATGAGAGTACCTAGAGATTCAGCCGATATTCCAATAGCCAGGTTCTCTACCATCACCATTAAAGTCACCTGTAGAGAGTGAAAAGCCTAATCCATCAAGTTCTTCCGCTGTATCTTCTACATTTACATCGAGTATCGTTAGTCTTTACGTTAGATTAGTCAGTTAATCAGACGGATATTATTTATGTAAAATATAATGATTGGCAACAAATGATAGACCTATAATAGAATCTTAGATAATACCAATTATTGATACTTATTACCTAATCTTATCTACTTTTCATACTTTTCAAACGTTACAATTTTTATTCTTGAGTTTATAATGGTCGAGCTATGTATAACCATGATAGTAAATCAAATTATTTTTAGAGGACAAACTCCTAACTCAAGATCTACTTCATGTTGTCTTCAGTAGGGCTATTCCGTCATTGTTTGTCCTTTACTATTACTCCTGAGGACACTTAAATATTAGACTCTAACTAGGAAAAATTGTTGAGGATTCGAAATACAAACTTTATTTTGAACTTGCATCAGACCATAAATAGCTAAAGTATTCCTTGGCAAATCCTGTCAAACCGATATGATTCGCCCAAATTGCGATTGGCTCTACAGATCCCTTTTCATTTCTTCCATTTCCAAGTAATATCACAACCTGATTAATATCACCGATGACTCCTCCCCCAAACATATTGTTCTTGACTCTAACTTCAGCTACTCTTGATATCGTTAGAATTGTCTCTTTACTTGTATTTTCAGAAACAAGGACTGCAATTTTTACACCTTTCTCTGACAGTGTTCTTAAAGTGGACTGAATAATGCCGACAATGTTTTCCGCCCCTTGAGGTAGCGCAATTAGCAATTCTTTCTTACAGTTTTGAATTATTTCTTGAACTTTATTAGCAATATTAAACAAACCCATTACCACCCATATCTCTGGTCTTTCTTTAATACCAGTTTTTTCGTAAATGGGCATTAGTTCTTGTAGTATCAACTCATTGTTAGAATCCATCTTTTTTTCAATCAACGTCCTAGCTGTCTCTGTTGCGGTTTGAGGTGAATTTGGAAAGAATTTCTGCGGTCTCGAGCTATTAGATTCAATCCAGCCTCTCTCTTGTAAAGAATTTAAAACTTCATATATCTTTGAATAAGGCACATTCGATTTTTTACTTATCTCAGAAGCCGCCATCGACCCGTTTTCAAGCAATGAAATGTAAACTTTTATTTCATAACTCCCCAAACCTACCTCTTCCATTGCTTTCTTGGTCTTATCAGATAAACTCATAATAATGGTTAGACTGGATAACAGAAACATACTATATATTTTAGATGTACTATTTACTCACTCGATAACCAAACTAATCACCATATTATTAGTTACATTATACTTATATAGGAAATATACAAATTCGACATGAATACTTAGGTGAGTTTAAGTGGAATTAATACAAATATCTAATCGTACGGCAAATAAGGTTAACACAGACAAGAGGACTATACGATTTACTCAAAGTATCTGTCCAGATTGCAACATGATCCTTGACGCTGAAGTTTTTGAAAGAGAAGGTAAAGTCTTCATGACTAAAACCTGTCCTACACACGGTGAATGTGAGGAATTGTACTTCGGTTCATACAAGATGTATAATAAATTTAGCACATATTGGATGGATGGAAAGGGTGCACACGCACCAAATGTGATGGTGGACAAGTGCGCATGCCCGACTAACTGTGGATTATGTACTAACCATCTGTCACATTCAGGACTTGCTAATATGATAGTCACTAATAGATGCGATCTTACATGCTGGTACTGTTTCTTTTATGTTAAGAAGGGATTGGAGGGTGCTTACCTATATGAGCCCACTCATGAACAAGTTCGAGCCATGATGAAAACTCTAAAGGCTGAAAAACCAATTGCTGGAAACTCAATCCAAATTACAGGCGGTGAACCAATGTTAAGAGATGATATCACTGAAATCATCAGGATTATGAAAGAAGAGGGTGT
Source organism: Nitrososphaeraceae archaeon (assembly GCA_036280615.1). Lineage (GTDB taxonomy): Archaea > Thermoproteota > Nitrososphaeria > Nitrososphaerales > Nitrososphaeraceae > TA-21. The sequence goes on along the minus strand of DASUQJ010000107.1, from coordinate 9,480 downwards.
TGATCATGTGCAAATGAATACTAATGGTATCAAATTGGCGCTTTCTCCAGAGACTATGCGTCAGGTAAGAAATGCTGGAGTAAGTAATCTATATTTGTCATTTGATGGAGTCACTCCAAGAACGAATCCAAAGAATCATTGGGAAGTTCCATATGCTCTGGAATCTGCTAGAAAAAGTGGAACTACTGTAGTGTTCGTTCCTACCGTAATAAAGTCCATCAATGATCATGAATTAGGTCCGATTATCAGATATGCTCAAAAACATCTTGATGTAGTTCATGCTGTAAACTTCCAACCGGTATCATTAACTGGAAGAATGGGCAAAAAAGAACGAGAAAAGTATAGAATTACTATTCCAGACTGTATAGAAAGAATACAAGAACAAACCAATGGAGAAATTTCAATGGATGATTGGTTCCCAGTTCCATCGTGTATGCCACTAACAAATGTAATCGAAGCATTTAGCAAAAAGCCAAAGTATGAACTTTCAATTCACTTTGCCTGCGGTGCTGGAACCTATGTATTTGAGGACACTCAAACTAAGAAGTTAATTCCACTTACATCCTTTGTTGATCTTAAAGGTGTTTTGGAATATTTCGAAGAAAAGGCTGAAGAGATAAGATCAGGCGCAAATAGGTACTATGCAATGTTACAAGTTATTAGAAAACTAAACCAATTCATTGATAGAGAGAAACAGCCTCATGGATTGAACCTTGCAAAGATGTTCTCTAGCATATTGTTGAAGCGTAATTTTGACTCAGTAGGTTCATGGCATGTTCGTTCACTGTTCTTAGGAATGATGCACTTCCAGGATAAATATAACGAAGATCTAGAGAGGTTACAGAGATGTGATATTCATTATCTGACACCTGACTTGAGAATTATTCCATTCTGCGCATTTAATGTAATTCCAGAATGGTATAGAGACAGAATCCAAAAGAAATACAGCATCCCTGTTGAAGAATGGGAAAAAGCTCATGGGCAAACGCTTGAAGCAGGTTTGTACCGTGGTATTATGAGAAAAGGTAAACCTGAGGCACAAATGGGATGCGCAATGTCTGAAATGCACAAGGCAGCTGCCGAATCAATGGAAAATGACGATCACAAGGCCGTTGAATTAAGAAACGGAATGGCTGGCGCCTGAAACTTCCTTCCACTCCTTTCATATAGTATTCATCCAAACTGTAACTAACACAGTCATAACTCTTTTTGAATTTTGGACGTAACCCAGAACAAGATTTAATTGAACGCAGATTACAATTTTCACAATGTCTAATATGAAATATATTCAACTTGAACCCCAAGGGGAAATCGCTCTACTTCGAATCAACAGGCCTGAAGCTCTGAACGCAATGAATATCGATGTTATAGCAGAGCTTTCTCGAACGGTTGACATAGTGGGCGCAGACGAAAGTGTCAAAGTTGTAATAATAACAGGAACTGGCGAAAAATCATTTTGTGCTGGTGCGGATATTTCATACATGGTCAACATAGATCCAATAACTGCGGAAAAATATGCATCATCAGCACAATCTGTTTTGAATAAGATTGAACATCTGGAAAAACCAGTGATAGGAGCAATTAATGGATATGCACTTGGAGGCGGCTGCGAATTAGCGATGGTTTGCGATATTAGGATTGCATCCAATAATGCAAAACTTGGACAACCTGAAGTAACTATAGGAATTCCTCCTGGGTGGGGAGGTACACAAAGATTGTTGAGGTTAGTAGGACCCGCAAAAGCAAAGGAACTAGTTTTTACGGGCAGGATGGTCTCTGCGGAGGAAGCTTTTCAATTGGGATTGGTAAATAATGTAATTAGCTTGACTTCAGATGATAATCTGCCCATAGAAGTCGACGAAGATGATAAGGATAAGCAAAAGGAACGGAATAATCAGATAGCAAAACTACTTAACAATAAGCTGATGAACGAGTGTGTTTCATTGGCCAAACAGATTGCAAAGAATAGTTTTAACGCTGTAAAAGTAAGTAAGATGTTGATAAACAGAGGTATGGATGCAGATCTAGTCACGGGACTCAGATTGGAAATTTATGGCTGGTCTTTGTGTTTCTCACACGAGGATAGGCAAAAGATGATGTCCGATTTTCTCAATAAAAGCAAAAAGTAGCATCATCTACTCTTTTTTCCAATTTATTTGAAATCAATATTTCGAAATAACTTTGGCTCCAAAACCGGCACGACAAACGTAGGCGGTACTCTGAATTTTAGAATCAGCGAATACCTGCTCCATTGATTTCCCGATTTTTTGAGCTTTCTTGGCCGAATTTGTAAAGGCAATCATTGATGGCCCAGCACCGCTTATTGTTATAGCCAATGCACCAGAACGAATTGCATTTAATTTTAGTTTCTCATATCCCGGAATAAGGCTCTTCCTAGCAGGTTCTACCACAATATCATTTATGCCACTTGTTAGAAGTTTGGTATCCTGATACAGAAAACCGCTTACCACCATACACGCATTCGCTAAATTTCTTGTATGATCTTCAATAGCTATAGTTTTAGGTATCAGGCTTCTTGCGAGTTTTGTTTTCTTAACTGGCGTTACTATTTGAGGAACACAAACAACGAGTACCAAATCTTTAGGTGTATTTATTCTAACGAATTGAAGTGTGGGAAATGTTCTTACAATCACAAATCCTCCGAACAACGAAGCTACAACATTATCGTAATGTTTTGCACCGGCACTACTAACTTCTCCTTCTGCAGCAAAATCTAATAATTCATTTTCTGTCAATTTACATTGAAAAAGTTCGTTAAATGCAGTAACGGCAGCTGCACTGGATGCGGCACTACTTCCTAATCCCAGCCCTATAGGTACTCCTTTGGTTATCCGAATGTCAAGGTCATTTTTGATTTTGTATTTTTGAGCAATTTTCATTACTGATAGACTTGCAGAATTTTCCTCAGCTTTGGAAGATATTTTATTATTATTTTCTAATGTGATTTTTATCTTTCCATTCTTTGTTGCTAATTTACTGATAGATACGGTATCATAGAAAAGATCGAGCCCTAATCCGAAGACATCAAACCCTGGTCCTAGATTAGCGGTTGATGATGGCGCCTTTGCTTCACAAAAGTTGACTATTTCTTTCATTCTTAAATCCTAATCACCTTTATCCTCGCCTAAATTTAGCACCCTTGAAAGTGCCGCAGTAAGATTAACCATCCCGCTCATTGTTAAGCTTGAAACAAGAATTGGGTTTTGCATTAGTTTGTTTTTGAATAACGCGTGCAATAGATCCTTACTCAAAATAGAATACTCAATGTTCTTTTCATTTTGGAGTGAATCTTCCACAGATGATTTAGATGACCATCTCATAATATCTTCTAGTTTATCAATTACCAGATCTCTTTTTGTCATTACATCTATCTGCGATATATTTAACCGAAGTCTAACGGATGTCGCCATTAATATGATAGAAATGAAATTGATTGGGGAGGACGACGCGACGATTCCATCGAATGTAAATATGTTGATCTTGTTATCAGATTGAAAATTTGAAACAAAATACGGTCCACTTGCTCTGAATATGAACAGCTCGATCTGACCCGGAGTATCTGCTATCACAAAATCAGGATTCAAATTATAAACTTCCTCTTGGATTTCATCCAATTTCGTAGCTATCATATCTGCGGCCATAATGAGTGCACCATTAGGTCCTAAATTATGCTCAGACATTATCTTGCCTATGTCAATGTAATTTCTTACATCGACATCTGGTTCATAAGGTAGTGAAATAACACCTGGATCAAGATTCAATGCGATAGGATAGAAGTTATTATCTTTGTACCATTGCATAAGTTTGGATGTAAGAAGCGATTTTCCAGCTCCCGCTGTCCCAGTAACGAAAATAGTTTCCAAATATACTTCAAACAAAGTGTTGAATATATTAATTCTATTGATTATTATATGACTGTCTATTATTTTGCATTGAGCAGGTTTGAAATGGAGAATAGTTGCAGTTGCTGTAAGCCTTATTCCTTTTTTATTACTGTTTATCTTCACACCTGTTTCCCCAGCAGATGTTTTCTCTGTCGGGGCATTGCCATTTCTGCTTTCTGTTTCTGCTGTTATGGTTAGAATCTTGCTACAAGCGTATAGATTCAGGTATTTTATTAAACACTTCATTGGACCAAATTATAGCACAACTCTCAAAACTATGAATGCGAGGATTGCCGGAGAATTTGTTACACAGACTACTCCATCATTTATAGGCGGTGAAATAGTTAGAATTGCATGGCTAATTAAAAACGGAGTACCTGCAGGAAAGGCCGCTTGGGTAGCTACTGCAGAAATAATAGCCGATGTTTTTGCAGGGAGTATTTTGGCATTCATTGCAGGAGGTGTGGCTGTATTCAGTGGTGGTTTCTTCATTGGTATTTTAGTCATTGTTGTTGCCATCCCAACATTTGGTTTTTGGTTTCTGGTAGTTGTAATGTCTGCAAACAGAAATATGCAGCTGCCAAAATTTGTCCTCAAATTAATTAAAAGATTCTTATCAAAAGAAGGATCAGATCATCTAATAAGTTCAACAAATATTGCTCTGGCAGATCTGTGCAAAATGAGCAGAGAAAATTTTACTTCGTTCCATTCAGTAAAGGTCCTTTCTGTAGGAATGGCAATAACTTTTGTGGCTTTTGCTTTTCAGGGTATTTCATTTCTAGTGCTAGCTGTACCGGTTGGCCATCAAGTTGGATTTTTCCAATCATTTATGGCCACTTCAGCATCTACAGCTTTATCCACCTTGCCAATTACGATAGGAGGATCTGGATTAGCAGAGTTGGGCGTTTGGGCATATATTACAAATATAAACACTATTCCGGATTTGACTGATGTACTGAACTCTTCTCAATTGTCTGTAATCATAGCTTGGAGGATTGCTACATATCATGTACCACTTGTCATAATGTGGATTGCCCTGATGAGAATTACAATTGGTAAGGACTCTATTGCAAATCAGATTAAATCTAAGAATTTGGATAACAGCTAATCAATTTTAGTGAAGGTAGGCCTGATTAATACCAACGAGGATTTGCAATGAATAAATTGAAAGGGAAAACAGTTGTAGTAACTGGTGCATCATCAGGCATAGGGAGATCAACAGTTTTAGATTTTGCAAAACAACAAGTTAAAGCAATTATACTTGTTTCTAGAAACAAAGAACGTATGTCACAGATTTCGTCAGAAATTAGTGATAAATGTGAATCTACCTTGTTTTCCTGTGACGTATCTAATAAATCCAAAGTATTACAGATGGCCAATGATGTCCTTTCAGTTTATGACCACATTGACATCCTGGTAAATAATGCCGGAATTGGAATCTTGGGAAAAGTAGCGGATCAATCAATAGAGGAAATAGAACTAGTCACCAAAACAAACTACCTCGGAATGATTTATTGTACCAAGGCGTTTCTAAACTCAATGTTAAGAAAAAAAAATGGACACATAATAAATGTTGCATCACTGGCAGCTAGCTTTGGAATTCCTGGTTTGGCCGCATACTGTGGTTCAAAATTTGCCATGCTTGGATTTTCCGAATCACTCCAACACGAATTGATTGGGACTGGAATCCGTGTTACTGTAGTGAGTCCAATAGGTGTAAAGACAAACTTTTTTCATCATGCATCTTTTGGCAATAAGTTTAAAAATAAGGAACGATTTTATCTAGATCCTCATACTGTATCCAAAGCAATCATAAGAGCTTCCACCTCAAGCAGATTGGAAATAGTTGTACCGTTCTACATGAGAGGTGGGATATGGTTGAAGCATACGATACCTTATTTAGTAAATCCTGTTATAGGAGCTTCATTTAGAAAAATAATGGACAGTTGAAATAGATCGCTTATTCATCCTCATCTTCAGCAGTACTGACTGAAGTCTGGATGTCTGATTCTACATCCATAAGCTGAAGATCTTCCAATTCAAAGCTGTATATCGCGTTCATTTCAAGATTGTACTTTGTTTTTAAGAACTCGACTAACTTGGAACTTAATTCGCCCTTAAACATTCTTATTTTAAATTCATAAATTGATCCTTTTAGAAAGTCGGAAATTTTCAAATTTTTAGGGACATCCAGGCCTTCTATTATGGTACGTCCATCAGAGAGGGCTTCATATATCTGTAAATCAATTTTATATGCATCTTCGTAAACAGCCAATATGTATCCCGACCTTGTTAGTATTTCTGGATCCCCGAATTGCACTGACTTAATTTCGTCTTCAGCCCAATTTGGTAGTGATGCATCATCTCCTGGCTGGCCGTCCTTCGTGCTTTTGCTAGAAACTTGCGCTTTAGACCTTGGCATGACTAATCTTACAATGATGTACCATTATTGCTTTCTAAAAAACTTTGCAGATAAAGATCATTGGGTTAGCAGTAAATAAAATTGATAAACGAGGATAGAAATGAATTGGTAATTGAATAAGAATTAGTAGCTAGTCCAAAAAATATCTACAGCTTTCACCAGAATTATTTTTATCTCCAATGTCAATTGGTAATTTATTATAGAGTTAATGTCCTTGGCATTAGGTGTATAACATCAGGCTCCATCATAGCCGAATAAAACCTTTAATGTCCAAGGACTTATAATCATTGAGGTTGACAATCAACAGAATTTATGATCATCTCAACACGGTTCGCAATATGCCTGTTGAAGTGTTGATGGAGGCCTCGATCATAATATCTAAGGATGAACCCTTATCGAAAATTATCAGTACTTTAATTGAAACTGATTCTTACGACGTTTTCATAGAGTTATCAGGAAAAGTAGCAGCCTTGAATATTAGGGATATTATAGGAGCCAAAGATATCAAAACAACAAGGCCATCTTTAGTTGGAAAAATAATTCCAGAATTGAATAGAAAAAGTGTAGTTGGCGAAGCGGCAAGAATAATGAGTCATTACAGGATGAGAACCCTGCCTGTAGTTCAAAATGGACGGATCGAGGGCCAAATTTCAGCTAGACGAATTGTTGATTTGATAAATAAACAACTAGTAGGGAATAAACTAAAAATCAATGCATCCAACATTATGACAGGCGATCCCCTGGTTATAGATTCTCACAAAACTGTATCCGCAGCTATGTCCATTATGAAAAGAAGAAGAATTGATCATCTACCTGTAGTTGATAACGGTCTCTTGGTTGGTATCATAACGTCATCTGACATCATGAAGGTAATGTCACCTAGTGAGAGGATAGGTAAAAAGTCAATAGGCATAAACAACACTGAGGATAGCCTTTCCATTGAAGTCTCTGGTTTGGCAAACGATGATGTAATAACTGCAAGCGTAGACGAAAGTCTCCAGGGTGTCTGTGATAGAATGATAAGTGCGGGATCCAGCTACTGTATAATTAAAGTATGGGATGAAATCCAAGGAATTATTACTTATAGAGACATAGTTGCATTATTGGGCGAAAAGATAGAGGAAGATATTCCAATGTTTATTGTTGGTTTGCCTGATGAACCACTTGATGCAGAGCTTGCAAAGTCTAAATTTGCAAATATTACCAAATTCATGCGAAAAATTCATCCTGATATAGAACAAGCTCGTTGCCATATTAAATTAAGAAGGGTCTTGGGATCAAGAAAGAGATACGAAATTGATGTACACGTTAGATCCACTCATGGTAACATTTCTTATACCAACGTCGGCTGGGACTTGGCAAAGCTTTTTGACGAAATGAATCACGCTCTGAAAAAAAGGGTTGCCCACAAAAATAAAAGAAATCTTTAATTCTTTGTATGTGACACAACGATGGATAATCAAGCCTTTCGTCAACATAACTGCCGTATCTTGAATTAAGTACACAATTTTTCATCCAACCCGTATAAATAAACATTGGCCAACTCATCTCTAATTCTTGTTGAGTGTACCTTTATTGCGTTTTTAAGCTCACCTCCATCAATTCCTGTTCCTTCTATTCCAAGTACATTTTTTGAATCGATTTTGTCACGTTGAGGGACGAATTGATCTCCTGGATAGGGTTCAAGCGTAACCCTCTCCTCTCCTAACAACCCAAGATCGCGAACAGAATTCGACATAATACGTCCTCCATCATTCAGAATTATTCCAATACCATATGACCGCCTGATTTGAATCATGGCTAAATACATGTCAAATTCTTTACCTGTTATGACATAATGAATTAGATCTGATTCGGGAAGGAACCTTGACGCGTACTCATATCCTGATTCGTTTGTCAAGAAGACGACTTTGATTCCATTTTTGGGATCAAGAATTCTTATCTGATTTTTCTGACAGAGATTGACAAATTTGAGTCTACGAAAGGTTTTGTCAGATCTCGCCACAACAATTTGATGGAACATCGATTTTGTACCTATTTTATCTCTTAGCTTTAAGAGATCCGCGTAGATATTTGGATTTGATTCTTTTATAGCATTTCCAAAAAATTGCCAATTCCAAATATGTTCCTTGTTGATAACAAGATTGTCTGCAGAAATCATCATAGCTTTTGTACCCAACAAGATTCTATGAGTCGACGCAAAGACACTATCTCCCAATTTTCTAATGCCCCCGGTTAGAGAAAGAACACCACCGCCGGGCCTACCGATAAGCTTGTAAATGTAAGTGCCTTTCCCACTTTTCCCTGTTCTCGCTGCAACATAACTTGTTGCTTGATACGGTACCTTCATCTTATTGATATAGTCAGAAGAAGCACCGATTACAATCTCGGGTAAGATTTCACCCAAATAATCGAGTCCAAAGTCATTTAAAGGTGATATAACCTTTAGTCCTCTATTATTAAAATGATGATGGAGTTCTTCTGAGATTACTTCATTGTCTAATAACAATGATAGTTGTCTCTTATACCTTGAAGCGGTAGATGCCATAGAACAAGTTAGTATGGAGATATATTATGTTGTTTCAAGAACAACTAGAGTATTAAGAAAATTCATAAATCTCTTACCTTTACCAGATAACAATTGACAGAAATTTCTGCTGTTCTACTCCTTTTAGCCTTAATTTTGATTGTAACTGTTCCCTCGTTTACTAGTCTCAATGCACTCGAATCACGAGAAAAGGGTGCATATACTGACAACCTACGATTCATTCAATATCTGGACGGAAATACAGCTCTACGCGAAATTAGATCAGGGAATCTTGACGCGTACTACTTTAGAATACCCTTAGAAACAGTAGCATCCATTTCAAACGATAGTAATGTGAAAATATATGAAAAAAATGCGGGTTCATTCTCCTTCCTTTTAAATCCTGCGCCATCAAAGAATCCAAACATTTTGAATCCGTTCCAATTCAAAGAAATTCGTTTTGCAGTAAATTACTTGATAAATCGTGAATTTATCGTAGATGAAATCCTAAATGGCTATGGAAGTGTTCAGATAGATCCGTTTGGAATTTCCTCACCCGAATACGAAGCTCTTATTCCAGTTCTAGAGTCTTACAATTTCAAATATAATCCAAATCTTGCACAAGA
>DASUQJ010000106.1:0-33871 GCA_036280615.1 Nitrososphaeraceae archaeon | reverse complement strand
TAGTTTACTTCAAGAATATACTAAAAAAGAGATAATAAATTCTTTTTTACAAAAGCCAATAGGGGTTGATCAATTACGTTCCGAGGTCGCTAAGCAAATTAGTTTTGCATAGAGACTAGAGATTCTAAATTGGACCTATGTGAAGAAAAACTAGATTCATACATTCCGGCCCATCAACTACTTAGTTATCCTGAGGGCATCTCAGGATTAACAAAGGTTTCACAGTGCAAACAAATTAAATCCCCTCCGCTTATAAAATATTGGTTAATCTTGCTTGTTCAAGATATTTTGAGATTCAACTTAAATTGCAGGTCCTCTACCGACTAAAAATCACCTCAACGAGAAATGTTTTGAGTTAACTATAATATCATTCAGCCATTCTATTTAGTTGTCTTGTGATTATTAACTACCATGTTATTTCTTTTGGCGTCGAATATTTATCAATTATCGTTTTTACTTGCCAATATGAATTAATATCGGCTTCTGCTGCTTATTGGCTGGTCAAAGATTGATAAAAACGAAGATTTCTATTACAGTTTTTGTACTTTCCGTCATTGTTATAGTTGCTTGGTTTCATAATGGGGCCAACGCCCAGCAGGCTTTTAGAGACCGTAACTTTCTTCAGACTGAAAGCAAGCCGTCAGTTGCGGAGTCTAATCTACAAGTTGAACTAGTAGTTGGCGGGCTAGAGTTGCCTACAACGATGGCTTTTTTGGGGCCAGACGACTTTATTGTTCTAGAAAAAGACAAAGGTACAGTATTACATGTGACAAACGGAATTATTTCAAGTAAACCCTTGCTGGATGTAAACGTAGCAAATTCGGTTGAAAGAGGAATGTTAGGTGTCGCTGTCTCTAAGAACGAGTCTAAAACATTTGTTTTTCTATACTATACGGAGATTAATGGCAACGACTATGATGATCGAAAAGGATTACAACCCGAAGCAAATCGAATTTACAGATACGAACTTGTTGGTAACGAACTTGTAAATCCAATCCTTCTTTTGGATTTACCTGCTAAGCCCGGACCAAGACATAACGGAGGAGCAATAGAGATAGGTCCAGACAATAATCTGTACGTACCAATAGGGGATGTTGATGCTTCTTTTAAAAAACCAATTCTTCGGACAATGACTCAGAACTTTGGAGACGGATTAGTTGCGGACGGACGGAGCGGTATACTTAGAGTCACACAAGATGGCAAGCCAGTCGAAGGAATTTTGGGAAATTCAATGCCATTAAAATTATATTATGCCTACGGTATCAGGAACAGTTTTGGATTAGGTTTTGATCCTGTAACTAATAACCTGTGGGCAACAGAGAATGGACCAGTTCACGGTGATGAAATAAATCTGGTGTATCCTGGTTTTAACAGTGGATGGCATGAAATTTATGGTTTTTCTTATTCTCAACAAAAATTTGACACCAATAAGCTGGTAACGTTTGAAGATAAAGGGAAATATAGTGAACCTAAAATAGTTTGGGGTAGAACTGCGGGACTCACATCTCTAATATTTCTAAATTCGGACAAACTGGGTACTCAATATAGAAACGATATGTTCGTAGGTGATGTCCATAATGGACGTATATACCATTTTAAATTAAATGCCGATAGGACGGATCTTGTCCTTCCTAATTCACTTGAGTCAAAGTTACTTACGAGTCTATACGCAACAGGTGTGGATAAAATTTTATTTGGTCAGGGATTTGGAGGTATTACAGATCTTACTGTAGGTCCAGATGGCTACTTGTATGTAGTATCCATTGGACAAGGGAAAATATTTCGAATACTACCTAAATAGAATCAAAGTATCCGATTTTGTTACGAAGTAAAGTTCTCTATATAAAGTAACTAGAATTTCTAAATAAGACCCGTCTGAAATTCCAGATCGTCCATTCCGAATCTGTCAAGTATTTCTTTTCATTTCAATGAAGTATCCTATTTTGCAATACAGCCGCAATTATAAACCACGAAATTCTTGATTCCGAAATATCAATAAAAATTAACCGTTTACCTTTATAAAGAATCAAGATAAAACTGTGCTAAGTACTGTGTTAGCAAGTAAAGGAAATGTGAGTCTGTAGTGTCTCAAAACAATAGAATAGTAGGTATAGTAGAGGATGACCCGAGTACCATTCTGTTCTTTCGTGAAGCATTAAAAGGGTTTTCCGGAATTACTATGTTTACTTTTACAGATCCTGTTTTAGCGCTTGAGCATTTTCAAGACTATGATTATGCATATGTCCTTGTCATCTCTGATTTCAAGATGCCTAGAATGGATGGCATGGAATTGTTGAAAAATATAAAGGATTCCAATCGGTTTGTAAGAACGATACTGATAACTGCAGCATTTAGATTAGATAACAAAATATTTCAAGAATACGCTAAAAAGAAAATCATAAATGGCTTTATTCAGAAGCCAATAAGTTTACATGATTTTCTTAAAGAGGTAGAAACCCAGTTGCAATCGTATGAATTACAAAAAAGATATCCTTCCTAATGGGTAGAATCGTACTTATATTTACTATCTTGAGCATGATTTTCACTCATTATAAAGTTTGAACAATCCAATTTTACCGTTTGTTGTAAGATCTACGAATGCAAAGTAACAAAGATCTAAATTTTGATTTAATATTAATCTCATTGTAGTTCAAAGTTCCTTGTCTACTCTTTCAGAGGGATGGATGTTGCATCTTCCTTTTGTGCGCTGTCTAAAATGGTGATAACTCCATTAGACTTAGGACTGTCCATGTCTGAATAGTGATATGTTCCTACCGATTGAAACTGCTGATCAACCATGCCGTTGGGTAGAATAAGCGAATTGAGTAAGGGATATCCGGATTTAGAACCGGACTCCACTGTTATCCTATGTTCTGAAGTGTCATAATTGAGCCAAATAACCTTAGAGCCCTCAGTAAGTGTTACCTTATCCGGAACAAAATCAGTTTTATTATTTACGCTCTTGATTAGAATGTAAAATGCCTCACCTTCGTGGCTATCCTGACCGGTGAGGTTATCTGCCTGAGAAACAAAGTTAAGTTTGTTATTCTTATTCAGTTCTTCATTGTTAGTATCGGCAAGAGCGGTGTTCGCAGACCCGCCACCATCACCATCATCAGATCCGCCATCACCAGATCCGCCATCATCACCATCACCAGATCCGCCATCATCACCATCGTTATTGTTACCTTTCCCGTTGTTACCATTGTCGTTCCCACCACCGTTTCCATTATCCGACGCTGCCATAACGAAACTGGTCAATGATAATGGAGACGAAGTGATTGAAAGTAGAGTTAATAATGTCAAAAGAACAAAGAAAAATTTGGGCCCTTTGTAAAGATTCATATTTTATTCGTTTCTCAAAGTTATTTGAAAGTTTCTAAATGTTTATTTCGTTCAAAATCTGATGAAAGATTAGTATTCCTTCTATGTAATCCTTCTATAATCGAAAAAATGGTAGAATTTTGAAATAATATTTTAAAGAGGATTAGAAGTTCTAATATGGGCCATCTGAAAAATCAAGTCAGTCCCTTTCGAGCCACCGTATTTTTGAGCACAATTTTCAATACTATGAAAGATAAACCGCAGATTCGATTAAGAATTCAATCTTTAAGGATCAACTTAATATTTTCTCGATATTGCAATCGAGGTTGTTTTGACAAACTTCAATAAAAAATATGAACAAATGCAGTACATCGATTGCTTTTCAAGTCGGCCTCGCCCAATATTCATTTTTCAGATTTCTTCCTCCCTCTAAAGTTCTTCTTGCTGCACAATAGAATACATTATGTCCATCTGCCCAGTTTCCTGCAAGAAGAACCCTCCCAGGTTTAAAGTTCACAATCCTTTCTCGTTCTATTGATTCTATGTCAAAGTCTAGTCCTAGTGTTTTAATAACTTTATCTACCATTGATTGGGAATCAAGATGTAAAATTGCTTTGTTACTGCACTCCGATAGGACTAGATCATCAAGTTTGTCAGGTCTTTGACTTACCAAGATAAGAAACAAACCAAATTTTCTTCCTTCGGCTGCGATAGTACGAAATTGTTCTCTAACCAAGGACTCATGCCGAGAACGGGGGCTTGCGGGTATAAAATTGTGTGCTTCATCCAGTATTATGAAAGTAGGCACCCTTTGATCTTGATCACGAGGACTATTCATCGCTTCTTCCCATTTCTTCTCAGCATTTTCCCATTCTTCAGTCAGTATTGAATTAAGAACTAATCCTCTTAACTCATTATTATTTATGGAAGGCAAATCTACTACCACCAAGCGCCTTTGATGTTTCGAAGAATAAGGTCTATTAGCAAGAACACCAAGGGCTTGATACCGTTCAATTAATCCAAAATAGGAGTTTACTGTATCCCAACTGTATGATTCGAATACAAATTTGGCTTTTTCCATAGATTCATGTCCCAAGCTTGTCGCTCCCAATGATATGATCGAATCATAAAGGGAACCTGACTTGATTGCGTTTTTTAACAATTTACTCACTCTAGTCCTAGTCGTATCATCCGTGATTGTTCTCAAACTTTCACCCATTTTTTTTCCATCCGTTCTCAATCTTTTTACCATTTTCTCTCTTTCCTCGTTAGGTATCTCTTGCAGCGATTTGAAAATATTCTTGACTTTAACTATGATATCTTCTTCATCGGTATCATCAGAATATTGGGCAAATTGATTGAACAGTTCCTTTGCCCAATTATGGCAGTGAAACATTTCAATACTCCTTGGATTATTATCACTTTGTATGAGAAATTCGAGGGATACTGATGGCCACCATACTTTTAGCTCCTCAGCATTGGGTTCCTTTGGAACCCTATTTGTCTTTATGACAAAGTCGCCGATTACCGGGTCCCATTTTTCCGCAAAGTTATCTCTGGTCTCAAGGGTGAGTTTCCCTTTGCTTGTCTTTATGTCATATTTTTTCGCTGTAGGTTGATTAGAACTCCACAATTCTTCATCAATTTTATTGATCTTCCTGAAATCGCCGTTAATATCTAAAATCAAACACCTTGCTTTTGATTTGATCATAATTTCTTCAACAAGTCTTCCAAGAAAGAAGGACTTTCCCGAACCCGATTGAGCTATTATTACCGTATGCTTATCCATCTTCTTGGTTGGAATACGGACCATATCCGAATAGTCAGGTCTCTCCTTAGACTGGATACAATACATTGGATGCAACTGCGAGTCCACTATCCAACCTAAGTCAAGAAATGTATCTACTTCCGCTCGCGACAAATCTGACAATATAACCTCGACATACTATTTACATTTATTCTCCTTCCAAAATTGTTATTCAAAACTCATCCTACCAGGTTTTCATTCGTTGATAAAATAAGGCTATTAATAGTACTATCTGTCCATAGAATATATTTAGTTCCAGAGCCGTTACTATTGCGGAAATCTATCTGTAAATAGGTGGTTAACCAAGAAATTCCTTTGAAAACGTACCTTTCGAAATGAACATATGATAAAGTCTCTAGGGACTACTAGGTAGGGAATATGCTTATATATTTTGAATTTTATAACGAGCACAGAAATTGTTTCAAGTCAATTTCCCGTCAGGACGTAGAGTTGTACCTGCCTTAATCGTTGTAGATATGCAGAATGGTTTTGTTAGCAAAGGCGGTTCATATGATAAATTAGGCATGAACACCACAAATTACAGAAAGATTATACCAAAGCTCAAGGATCTAATCGAATTCTGCAGGAGTAAAGAAATTCCTATTTTTTATACCGAAGCAGTCAAGGAGGCTAGCGGAATTGACCTGTTGACAAAAATCCATAACTTTCTACCAAAATCAAGGCAAGAGCGACTGAGGTTTCCTATCTGTATAAGAGGAACCTGGGATGGACTTACGCTTGATAAGCTAAAGCCAAAAAAGAATGACCATGTTGTTATCAAACGGAGAGATTCAGCTTTCCAAGATACCGAATTACGGGTGTGGCTTCAGAGCGAAGGCATCAACTTGCTAGTTTTTTCTGGAATCGATACTTCAATTTGTGTTGAGACATCATTAAGAGAGGGATTTAATATGGGATATGATGTAGCATTGATAAGTGATGCTACGGCATCAGGAATTAAAGAGCATTATAAGACCACATTAGAAAGAGTAAGAGACTACTATGGATTAGTGATGAATACAGAACGCTTTAAAAAAGGGATTAATAATTTGGACAAAGTGAGAAAAAGTAAGATAGATTTAAATGAACTATCTTGGAATTCCTTTCTTGCGGAATTTAACTTATTGGATCCTAGGGAGTTTGCTCTCGCTAGGTAAAAGTCGCGCCTTTTAGATTTTTACGCTAGATATATACATTAGACCTAAAATAAATAAATAATAAAAAGTTCAGGAGATTGAATGTTACTGGATTGAGTATATTGTCTAATTTTCTAGATCATGAAATGATGCAACATTTATCCTCAAACTGAACGAATAGTAGATGATTCGAGCATAACTCACAAACAGTTACCAAACTTATTATCAAAATAGTAGAGGTTGCTGAAAAGGGAAAAGATCGTTCTACATAGTCTTCCTTACAACCGTTTGTAAGTGAATAAATGGAAGAGAGCTATTTTGGAGGTATGTTAATCCCCTTAAAGGTAGTTGTCCTTCATCCCTCCAGGCTTATGTCAATCGTTTCCAATTAAATGGATTGATTGTAGACAATACCAATGCAACCAGTGGCAAATAGGCACTGAAATTCGCTACTATTAATATCGCACGGGCGATCCTTTAATTCTGTTATCGGCTTTGCCTCGTTAGTGCGTGGGTTGTCTAGTCTGTCTCATTAGAAGGCAGAGACGTAGTGGTATTAGACAAAGTATTTTGATCGGAAGGTAGAGAGGTGGTGGTATTAGACAAAGTATTTTGATCGGAAGGTAGAGAGGTAGTATTCGGTACAGTACTTTGGCTTTCATTTCCGTTTTCGTTTTCGTTTTCAGGAGCCGACGTCGCATTAATATTTGCAACAGGATTGACAGTTATGGAAACCTCGGCAGTATTGCTAGTTGAACCTTCATCGCTAACAGTAAATGTAAAGCTATCTGATCCTGTATATCCACTGTTTGGGTTGTATACAACTTCTCCAGTATCTTCATCAAAGGGGCTCAGTGAACCATGATTGGGCGTAGTTCCTAGCGAATAGGTTAACCTATCACCATCTTTATCACTAGCATCAAGGGTTATAGGTGCAGATGTATCCATATCTGTGGTAACATCCTGTGATTCGGCAACCGGTGGGCTATTAATATGTGTTACAGGATTGACATTTATGGAGACCTCGGCGGTATTGCTGGTTGAACTTTCATCGCTAGCAGTAAATGTAAAGCTATCTGATCCTGTATACCCACTGTTTGGGTTGTATACAACTTCTCCAGTATCTTTATCAAAGGAGCTCAATGAGCCATGATTGGGTGTAGTTCCTATCGAATAGGTTAACCTATCACTATCCTTATCAGTAGCATCAAGGGTTATAGTGGCAGATGTATCGATGTCTGTGGTAACCCTCTGTGATTTTGCAATCGGTGGAGTATTTCCTGCAGATTCTGTTACCGGTGGAGGGTTTACTGCATTTACTGTTACTGTCGTAATAGAAGTCGACTTTAAATCTCCGGCGCCAACCGCGGTTAATTCGAAGCTAAGCGTAGTGCTATTTCCAACGTCTTTGAATTGATCGTAGGTAGGAGCATCAAAAGTGGCCTTTGCCTTTCCAGAGTTTTTGATCTCTACTTTAGGACTTCCATCAGTTTGTTTCCATTTGACACTGGGACGATTACCAGCATAAAAAGAGTCGCTTCCATCTAATATCACACCTTTTTCTCCTGCTTCAACACTCTGAGGTGAACCTGCATTTGCAATTGGCGGGGGACAACCGATATTGTTCGTGATTGCAAGTGTTGTTATAGCAAAACCGTTAAGATCAGTTAGACTCAGACTTCCAATCATATTCTGAACTTTGATTTCATTCATAAATGAATTGAATAAATAACACGAGTTGGCATCATTAGATGTTGATGTGTCAGATAAATCTTCAACTACTTGGTGAAGTGGAGGATCTAACTGGAGAGTTGGGTAAATATTGTTTACTTGTGTGATCAATTCTTGTGTGGCCTCAACTGGTGATTCTATATTCCACATAAAACTAGGGGGACTAGGATCCTTATTTTCAGAAGTATCAACTGCTCTCACTTCAAAGTTATGACTGCCTGGATCGCGCACCCCCGTATATGTACAAATGTTAATTTTTTCATCGATTATGTCTGACAATGTATGAGCTGACTTCCACGCTCCATCGTCTAATCGGCATTCATAGTGACTAATCCCTACCAAGTCGGTACCATTAAAGTTAAAATTAATATCAACAGACGGAGTCGTATCACCAGAGGTTATTGAACCCAACCAACCAACCGTTACGTTCCCTAACATGGTTTCAGGAGGAGTGGTATCTCTAACAGTAATGACAAATTCGTTCTTCCCATTGTTACCAGCCGCATCGTTTGCGGTACATTCCACTCTTGTCTGACCGAGAGCAAACATGGAACCTGATTTCGGATTACAAACTGTAGCAAGATCTCCATCGACATTGTCTGTCGCATTGGTCATATAATTTACTATTCTGCCCTCAGGGCCGGTTGCTTCGGCAATGATGTCCTCCGGAACGGATACAACAGGCGGCATGGTATCAATTGGTGAAGTAGTAGCCTCGACGGTTTCCAAAAATGATTTGGTATCTACGGACGATTTTGTAGTTGGCATGCTCGCTATTATGGAGTCCACATGGGCAGTAGGAAATAATACAGACGGAGCTAGAAACACGACAATGATATAAGTGATACACAAGACTGCTATAGTAGATAATAGCTCTAAATTCATTGACAAAGCACCTCCGCCTCAGCGGCTCTAAAGTTGAAATTTGGCATACAATAATGCGGTACTCATAGACCTATTTAGGTAATTTGGGAGAATTATCTATTAACGACTTTAAAAGAAATCCCAAGTTTGATGAAGCTTTATTCACCTATCAAAGTATTATTTCAGCAGCAGTGAACGTGGGTTTATAGCACCTGAACGTTTTAATCAAATAAACATTATCGTGACTAGCGATAGCATTCTCAACAAAAAAAAGGAAGGAGACCAATGAATTATTGCGCTTCGTTCAGAGCCTTTAAGTTCATCAGCTGTTGTAACGAATACAATGCATCCAGGGCCTTAACAGCTTCCTTTGGGTCTTGAAGTGCTTTGATCTTGACAATGGCGTCCTTCACCTTTTGATCTTGTTCTATTTCCGCTAAAATTGGATGTTGTTCTTTCAAGACTACAATCCATCGATCGACGTCTAATCCCTGAGTCTGGTTTCCCTGAGTCATATTCTCTTGAGCATTTGCCACCTTAAAACTTGGAGTTGCAAGGAGCCCTGCTGATAAGAGTACACTTGCTAGCACAGCTAAAATTCCTATTTTTTGATACATTAATAGCAACTAATACTTCATACTATAATAAAATGATCTTAATATTTTAGTTTCATCCATATATTTCATCAATTCGTTCTTTGAATTCATGTACGTATTGTATTCGGCTTCAAGTAATTTTTTTTATCCCTGATAGAAATCTCTTTTTACTCTTTTTCTAGTATTGAGTAAAGCTACTTTACTAATGGTCTTGCTTGCATGTTCATTAACTTGTTTGATTATTACATTATCTGGAATTCTCTTAATTGATAGATAAATTGCAGACCATGTTTCGAATCAGCATTGTTCTGAAGCAGTAAATTTACGCACACCCCCATTCGAGTAAAATATTAAATTAAAGATTTCTATTTCAATGAAGTAAATAATTCTCATTAGACTAACTCATTCAATTCCCAGAATTTCCCAATTCTGGAGAAGATTATTTTAGACAAGCACAAAGGACCTTACCGAAGACTTAAACTAAATCACATAGCATAAGGTAAATAACAGTCTCTGTAGCAATAGCGATCTGAATCAAAGAAATGAATCCTAGTAAAAAAGAAACATACAAAATATTGGAAAGATTCACAGGCCAAAAAGGTGGAATATTATTTATTCTGAAGTCCTTCAGTAGCGATAGTAAACCACTTGAAGAACAAACCTCAGTAGTTAGAGATGACGAAAGGAAATCGGCAGTATTTGAAATTAACCTTGGCACTATGGCTGGCCTGTCTATGCTATGTGAATGTGAGAAAGCTTTGGCAGATCAAGTGATGTCTTTAGATTTTCGCGACAGTGGCATTGAAGGTGATGTAATATGGTTCGGTGGTATGCTGGATAAGAGCGGATCTGAATATATTGGTTCTACTTACGACGATGGACTTAAAAGTGCACCTGTGCAACAAAGCGAGTTAGTTCATAGGGTTAATCAGGCGATCGATAAATGTCTTGGATATATGCTAAAGTCGGTAGAACCAGACAAGAAGCTCTATGTTGACGCTTCCGATAGAATGAGCGGATATGTTAAATTAACCAGAATTGGTGAGCATATTCGAGAAAAATATCCTGATCTATTCAGAGATAATACTAAATCTGAGTAAGGAATGTTGGTCTTTGATAGTTCACTGATATGATGAATTTTTACTTCAAGGAGTGATTAATTATCGAGTTCAGCAACTTCTTTTGACTTAACACCCTGTACAGATAAAGGTTAGCCTAAAAGCATGATCTTAGTAAAAAATAATATAATGAATTACTAATATAATGAATTACTAAACTATCAGATTCTTTCTGATGAAAAAATTTTTTTACATCAAAACACATAATATCCAGTCAAATCCCTTCATGCCAGAAATTGTTCTTCTATAATATTCAGTCATATGCGTCACGATCCAGTTGAAATAATAACGGTCAGTGTGACGAAAAAAATCAAAAACGTCTTAAGGAGAGAAAGCGTAATTATAATTAAGCCAGAGAAAGAAAATGAAAACGAAAAATGCTATAAACAAGATAAAAGTAAAGATACATAGAACTAGCGATTATGACGACAAATATACGGGCATAAGGGATTTTGCTGACGAAAAAGCGATGTTGCAGTATGGACTATCAAAGGTACACAAAGTAATAATTACAAAATATACCAAAAATGCTGAATTTACGGCAACAGCCCAAAAGACCAGAGGCGCAAAGTTTGAATACGATATGGAACTGTCCGACTAAAACAGGCACGGATATTAGAAAATCAAAATGATAACAAGAATTGGTGACGAAGTTGACAATGAGACAAAAAGTATCAAGAAGGCGAATCAATTCTTTCAAATTTGCCCTACGATAACGAACCCCACCCAATAGTCGTCAAATCCCCCATTTAGTAAACTTCCATCCGCCGCTCTAATCGGATTAGGTCCCGTACCATCAAGCCTTAAAGCAAAGTTACAATCAGGATCAAAGTTACACAAAGAGTTCAATGAATCATTGGTCACTACAGTCAAAAACCTATTGTTAAGATCCCAATTGACAGTAACTGTCGCGTTTGGATTTGTTTCCATTGCTAAGATATTACTAGTGCCTGGAATGAATGTCGATGTGTTTACAGGTTTATTGAAAAGAACTTCGATTTGCAGTTTGCCCTCTGCGTTTGTACTAAAGCCAAATGGTGAAATCTGACTGCCCTGGGGAAAAACCACCAACAAAGGCAGAGTAGCCGAGATATTAGCGCCATGAGGTGAGACAGTCTTATTACCATCAATGTCGGAAGCCTTGCTATCTTTTATTACTGTTGTAGCCTCCACGTGTAACCCAAACGGATAAGAGATGAGTTCAATGTTCATAATAATTAAAATTAATAGGCCAAAGATCGTTACCCTAATGGAGTTAGTACTTAACACTGAACGAATGTGTCTCCCTAGATATATTAACTTTCCCTGTTAGGCGATAACTAATAATTTCATTCACATCTTATCGCTAAGCATTATTACATCCATTAATCTTTGGCATGGTATATTTGTAAGTCTTTATCTTGGATTCTAACTGTAAGTCGCGGAGTATGCTGTCGAGGAATTGATCAGCCACAATATCATATCATCAATAGAATATCTCTTCTTTCTCATACTACACTTTTGAAAAATCTTAATCAAATTTTTGACCGTTTGCAAAGTATTTATAGTCACTTCTAATTCTACTTTAGTAATGAGAAGTGGGACGCTATTAATAATAGGTGGTATAGCTGCACTCATCGTAGCCTCAATTGTGTCAACTTTATTCTACTATGCAATACTTAAATGGTAATGAATGGATGACAAATGTATATCCTAATACCTAAAGAATATCATGATGAGTCATGCAAAGTAAGTCCTAACCAAGTTAAGAACACAATTGAACAATTCTGTCAGTACTAGTTCAGAATCATCCGATTTTCAGGCTCTTCATTTCTTAATTAAAATGAATCCCAGCTTTCGAAATTAGATACTTGTTCCGGATATCTGACGGGCATGACTCAGAATTCTTTAGTAACATAAATGTAGATACGACAAATAAAGCATCAATTCGTTTCGGGAATTGTACTATGTGAGCCAATATTTCCGTTATAATCGATCGGACATTGGGAATATATGAAAATATGAAATATATAGTACTCACAAGGTTTGTTATCCCTTATGCTATTAACTATTTAATGATATTATTACTATCATTACTAAAATTGTTAATTGGTTATATAACTCGGAAGGGTATGTAAGTAGTGGCAAAAACAACGTTACGCATCATCCTTGGGCTTGTGTTGTCTGTAATCATAAATACGTCCGTAGGCTAGGGTTGGCTCGGGTGGTGTTTCGTTGGTTTCTGCTTTCGGTTTTTCACAATTTTTGGTGATGGTAGCATATTTCGTATCTATAATTCGCAAGAGGTTCAAGCGAAAAAAGACTTAGTCACAAGTTATTCATTTAGTTATCTATACCAAGTATGATTCTCATTCTAATCTAACATCCTGCGAGATATTGCCTCATTCATAATGGTATCGTTTTCCACTTTGTGGAATGGTAGTTTTTAAATATGAAACATATTTGGAGATAATTATTTTGAAAATCTTGTCCCGCCTGAAATATTCTAGATAATTGTTAGAATTTGGCATTACGGGCTAAGCCGATAAGAATATTTGAGTGGTACGGAATCATGATATGACAGGTGAGGGAGATACCCTGAAAGTGTTATTGATTGCAGGTGGCAGTGGCAGCAGAGCGAAGCCTTTTTCTCAATACACACCAAAACCAATGATCTCTCTAGACGGACGACCAATCATAGATCATATAGTAAGATACCTTGCGAGGTTTACAGAGGTAGACAATTTCGTTATTGTATGTGAATTCGATGATCATGGAAAACAGATTATTAATTATTTTGAAGGAAAGGAAAGGATCGTAGGTAAACAAATTGTATTCGTAGAAGACAAAAAAAATGGGACTGCAGGTGCGATATTGAATGCCGAAACAGAGATTGGAAGTGACGAGTCGTTTATTGTATGGTTTGCTGATAATTTATGTGCACTAGATATGGGTAGCTTTGTCAAACAATACAAATTCTTAAATCAAAGTCAAAAAAATAGTGGAAAAAACATGATCGGAATGGTTGTGACAAGGGATTACCGGAGAGAAGAAACGGGTAGCATTCGATACGATCCAAATGAAACTAACAGAATTATGGAATTTACTGAAAAACCATTTACAAAATTAGATCTGCCCGAGACTCTTGGAATATATATATTTAGTAATACCTTATTCTCATTCATACACAAGCAAAGAGATAGTTCAATGATTAGTAACAGCATAGATCTGTCTTTTGATATCCTTGCCAAATTACCATCACTTGGTTTTGGGTTGTATTCTTTTCCTATCTCCAGCCACATCGACTGGATTGACGTTGAATCTCCAGTTTACGCAGAAAGAAACAAAGAACTAGTAAAGAGGATACTTGCGCAAATGGAAGTAATTAAATAACAACATAATTTCAACGCTTTAATGGTGATTTAAAAAGCACAGGAGCCACTCGTCCCTTATTTATTATCACCTAATGAAGATTGCACTTTCCTGTTTTCAATAATTTTTAATGTATATATCGAAGGTATTATGGCTTTCTCACTCTAAACGTAATAAGGTGAAATGTTAGGACGAATGATTATTATTATCATGAGGTCCCAATAAGTGAGTGCTTCTAGAATTACTGGGAGCAAAGTTATTATAAATACTATCTTGTTCCAATTTTTTATATTTTCATCTGGACAAACCGCTTGAGGTGCCGTAGCCGTTTAATTATCGGTCTCTATAACAGAAACTATATCTGAGTCTAAGTTTGCAACATACATCTTATGATTATTTAGGCGCTTTAGAAATTCGAGACTCATCCATATTCGAGGACATTGATTTTTTCAGATACCAGTTCAATAAAATGGGATTTACCACCAAATTAATTGCAATTAAAGGTACCACTAAACTAATGAACAGATCCTTGAATTCATAATCGGCTGAAATTGAGAGAGCCAATGCTACTGCGATTCCTCCTCTTAAACCTCCGAGCGTGAGAATATTTTGCCATTGAAGAGGAATTTTAACTCTAAATATTCTTAAAAATGTGCTTCCACCATAAACTACAACAGCCCTAGATAGCATCATGATAACAAAGGGAACCACTAAGATTAGTATCAATGGAACTGAAGCGCTTTCATACGATTCCACAGAAAGCAAAGGAATTCCGATAAGAAAGAACAGTATACTGTTTGTAATAAAACCTATGTAATCCCAGTATTTGTGAAAAAGTTTTCTAACGCCGGTTGAAATATCTTTATGTATTGTAACGATCAGGATTGCAGTAAATAAAGTAGTTACTACTCCAGAGACATGTAGATAGTGGTCAGCTACTATATAGCCAGCAATGGCCAATCCTAATGAAAAAGTGAAATCTACGTACTCATCGGCCTTCCACTTGTTAAGAATTTTTCCGCCTATCCATCCTAGTCCAGTTCCAAATGCGATTGCACCAACCATTGTCCAGATAAAGGACAGCGAGGTATCTAGTAGGGAAAAGGCCGCCCCTGAGAAGATTATCCCTTTAACAACGTTAAAAGAAATAACACCAGTTGCATCATTGAACAAGGACTCCCCTTCAATGATTAGATTCAATCTATGAGGAATTGGAAATTTCCTGAATATTATACCTACAGCTACAGGATCAGTGGCAGCCAGAATAGTTCCAAAAAGTAAGGCGTCGATAACTGGAATCTGAAATATAGTAGTAACTGCAATTCCTATGATTAGGATAGTTATTATTACTCCTATAATCGAAAAGAAACCAATCGGTATTGCTTCATTTTTTATCTGTTTAATCGATAATTTGCGTCCAGATTCAAAAATCAAAATAGGAATAATAACATATAATATTATTTCTGGTATTCTTTCGGTAATGCTATAAATATTTTCTACTTCATGAGTCAGATTAGGAACTACTGGTAGGATTGCTCCAAGAAACATCAAAATAGCAACGCCTGGAATGATGATGTTTCTCATGTAACGGTGTACTGCAGAGATAACAACGAGTAACACACTAAAACCGAGCATGAAGGTTACTAGAAGAAATTCACCTTCGGCCATAAACTACAAAATTCGGACCTAGATTTAAGTATGATCTTCAGGACATCAGTACATTTGTAACTCGCAGAAACAACTCGTAGAACAAAGACGTAGCTCTAATATTTTTCAATGAGTACTAGTTTCCTTTCGTTTGATCGGAAATCTTTTTTCTGTTCATAATTGAGTATTTGTGATGTGGTTGTATTAGAGCATTTATGTTACTATAATACAAATCGTACTGAACTTATCTAAACAGTCGTTACGAAAGGAAGATCGTTTTATTGTTAGTTGAATATATTATTCTAACAGTTGGACAACTGTAATGTCCATGATTATTTTCCTTTCCATACACTCAGTTCAGCTCCTCGGGTCAGTTGTCGATTTCAACTATCATTGGCGACCTTTGACCACTGTGGAGAAGAGATCGAAGGATTCTATATGAAAACTCATCTCTGTTAGGACTCTGAGTCAGGGAGTAAAATTTCGTACTACAAAATTACCGTTATCATATAATTAACTAGTGTGGGATTTCAGACATCGGACATTATCCAGCAGTAAGAAGTGTGGTCTGATGATACTAATGTTCTGTATAAGCATGTGACACTTTATAATTGCAACTATACTCTACCAAACCTAGATTCTACAAATGTTTTTGTCTAATGGTATGTTCAATAAAGGAATCAATCAATTCCACTGTAATAACAAAATTCATTAACAAGATGTTGATATCAACATTTTTAGAATGCTTGCCATGTCCGTTCTTGTCATCTTGGTTACTGTAGTGTTTTTATTTACTATACCATATCAAACTCTCCAAGGGTCATTACAAATAAATCAGGTTTTAGCATCCAAAAATGATACCCTATTTAAAAATGGAACTGACGATAAAACACAAATCATAATTAATGAACTAAGAAAATCTAGAACTGTACTGGAGGTATCTGCTCCACGTCAAGTCGTTCTATCAATTGTATCTTTTTTTGTAGCCATGGCCTTTACTATATTCGGTATACAATTAGCGTTTAGACCCCAAAAAACAGAAATTAAATATTTCAACGTAGCCATTTTATCACTATTAATTCCTGTAACTGTCTTGCTTATCGCGTTTGTAGGCAGCAATGTTCTTGGTATTCAAACATTAGGTTTAATCTCAAAGAATGTGTGGTTATTTGCCTCTGTGATGCTTCTGATTCCTATATTCACGCTAATTATTCTTGTAATTTTGCATCGAATAAGTAGGGAACGATCATAACCGTTTTCCTTGTTTAAAAATCATATTCTAGCGAACTTACCAAAATGTTTTTCTAATACTTAGAGCTCTAAAAAATTAATCTAGTCATACTGGCTAAGATAGAAATTGTTGGTTTCGTGACAACAGAAACGGTAGAATTAATATTCTATAAATGTTCCTATTTTTATTAACTCTATTGGCCTTTCATGCATTCTCATTTACTGTAGTAGCACCAGAAGCGTACAAGAGAACTAGCACGTCAAGCTTATCGAGGGTATATAATTTCTGTGACGCCACATTTAGAGAAAGAAATAGCAGAATAAATTAAAAATTGCCTTAGATGTTTTTAACAGCGGATTATTTACTAATTTTGTTATGCCGTTCCAAGTCCCGCTGCCGCAGTATTTTAGTTCCTTGGTCCATTGCTTCTTCATATCCATCTTTTATTAGCTGTTGTATTGTAGCGCTTGAGAAATCAAATGTCTTATTTGATATTGTATGTATATCGTTTTTGCGCTCTACTCTAACTACAAGGTCGACAGATACCATGTTTTCAATGAGATCCGCATATGTACCATGCTTGCCGGTCATAAAATTCCTCGATAGGGCTTGTTGTTGTAGGATGTTGTCTACTAAGTTCTTTCTAATCTTATTATCTTTGGCCAGTTTTATTAGGCTCTTGATAATGCTGACGTAATCCGTGATCATTACTACCATCTTTTCATCAAACAAAGTTCTGTCATGATACGTCAAGTCGTTTTTTCTATCCACCACTCCATCATAATTAGTGGGTAAATATTCTTGCTTAATTGGGTGTACGTTAATTATGAAAGCGCGTAGAAGAGGAACTTCAGATTTTCTAACAAAATGCCAATATCTGCGGTGTTCCAACACGGCCTCCCTAAGTGGAGTATTGGCAATAATCCCACCATCCCAAAAATAGCGTTCTTTCTTATTAACGGTTTTTCTACTATGGGATTTTTTCTTATCTTCATTTTCACTTTTGGTTTTGTCTTTCTTACCGTGATTTTCAACCATTAACTTAGTATAGTCGTAGTTAACAGGTACAGAACCACTTGCAAGAACAAATTCAACTTCTATTCCATTATTATATCTGATTACATGTTCGAATCCTTCATTACCATTATGTGCAAATTCTTGACCGTAACGTCCATATTCCGTCTTGCGACTACCATCTGCTTTTTCATAACTGTCAAACACTACTGTGCTCCCCTCCTGTACATCTACAGCTACCAAGAGTAGTCTGGGTTCTTTTTTCTCATAACTGGTCGCTATCGGGAATTTTGCAAATTTTTCTAGACTTTGCTTTAATGGTTCGTTACTATAAAGGTACCACACATTAGAAGGATCTAAAAACGTCTTATCCCTAATAGTCTGAGAAGGTTTGAATACATTAGGTACTCCATAAAATATGAACTGCTTTGTATTGTAATATCTTCTAGCTGATTCACTTGTAGCTACAACATTGTTAAGATAATGCGAATAATCCCACCATTGAGTAAAGCCTGGTACTTTATCAACAACTGATTCGGTAGCCAAATGTTCCCAGAATTCAATTAACCTTTCCGCAGATCCTCTCCAAGTCTTTTTTTCTTTCACATAACTTACCAGAACAGATGCATTCATGGCACCTATGGAAGTGCCAGCAACAATATCAAATAACGGTTTATCATTCCTTCCTATATTTTTGTCTCTTTCAGAAGCCAATTCGTAAAATGCCTTGTAAGCGCCGGCCTCGTACGCTCCTAGTGAACCACCCCCTTGGAATACTAAAGTCCTTTGAAAATCATTAGTAGACTTCAACGTTCAGTAAGAGAAAAAAAGTAAGAGTATAAGTACGTTTTTATAGTTTTACAGGCTTGGCCTACTGGAGCAATAATTTTAACTAAGCCGACTTCACATTATTTAAAACTGTCCATGCTTCCAAATATTGTCCATGCTTCCTTGATTTTGCCATCTTGAAAATGAAATATCTCGACCCCTTGAGTCTCAAACTTTTCATGACTTGGTTGACTACCACGAAGTTCCTTTGCAAATGTGCCCTTCAATGTCCATCTCATGGCAAGTTTATCTTGTTCCCCAAATGTATCTAGTATTGTGATGTTCAAATCAGGAATTGCCTCGCGATCTTCTGCTACCCACTGTTTAAAATTCTCCACACCTTTAACTTCATCTAACCCATGATAAATTATATCAGGAGTAACAAAGTTTTTCACCTCATCTATTTTTCCTTCATTAAAAATAGTTTGAACAAATCCCCGAGCAATCGCCTTATTATCTGATTGTCCCATGCCCCTCATTCCTTTAAAGCTACCATTAAAGCTTTCCATTCTTCTATCAAAATAATGAATATGCTCAAATCCGATTCAAAAATCCTGCGGTTCTATTAACAAGCTCTATTAAAAAAACTAACTATTCGATCGTCAATTGATACGCTTACTTGGAACGGCTTAGAAATATAAATCGTCTATCTGTCGCAATATTTCATCAAGTCTAAATATTTACAGTATCGTTGTTGATATTGGGTCTTATAACTTTGCTAATAATTCCATTTTAAGTTTTTGAAATTCTTCGTCCGATAAAATTCCTTGCTTTTTAAGATCCGCTAACTTTTGCAGTTTCTGAGTTACGTCTTCCTGACCGGATTGTTGAGGCTTTGATTGCGCATTTTGAAGTTCTCTCATGTGTTCCATTTCTCTTTGTTGCTCAGCTCTTAACTGTTCCATTTCACGTTGGTGAGCTGCTTCTTGTTGTTCCATTTCTGCGCCAGCGCGATGTCTTGCTACACCTGCGCCTATCGCCGCTGAGGCCCATCTTCCTCTCATAATCTCGATAAAGATTTCCATTATAAATAAACTTATCTAAAGTAGTTTCAAATTAGCTGGATAACAAAAATTATCTAATAGCTTTCTCTTATACTCTACCCATACCTTTTCTCTCATTCTATAATTATTGATTACCCTGAGCTCTTCTAATCGATTGTGATTCATGGATAGTTTTTCTTATTTTACTTAATGACTTGTATTATTGAACACTTGAGAATCTGCTTATAATGATATGGCCTTTCTCAATGTATCAGCATGATGATCGGAGGCCAATTTTATGAAGGCCAGATTGCTCGGAATAGAAATACTTCTGATCGATGCGTGATACTCATCTACTAATCTCATGATAGGCGAATTCAATGATTCTAATGAATTCAATATAGTATCCCTTATATTAGTAACGTTACATTTCTTTATTGTGTTGTACGGAACTTTTTCAATGGCGGCCATAACAAAAGCATTGGGCAGATCTCCTTGAATATCTTCTTCTATATCCTCCCAGTCATCTATTAAATCAAGCAAGGCTTGATTATAATGAAGAACTAATGAAACATTTTCACTAAAGCTTGGTAACTTGGCATCTAAAACTCTTGCGTATATTAATGGTGCATCTGAGGACTTGAATAGATTAAAATTTCTAATTTCATTATATGAAAAAGTGTTACCTTCAATTATACGACTTTTCAGAATCTGCTCAAATTTCCAAAATGGCCAAAATTGCTTTAATGATAAATCTATTGAATATTTAAGATGATGTCTATCGATTTCATTTTCGAAGATTTTATTTATGGATTTACGTACTTTTCTTGCCAGGGTATCGTATCTATTTTTCCCTGTCTCAAAATATTTGTCATAAAGAAGAACGTATCTAGCTAAAAGCCTTACCATTCTGTACACCCATAATGCTTGTCGTATATCTTTAGTATCAAGGTACGTAGCTACGAAGTACGTTGGATCCTGGGCTTTTTCATCTATAGTTCTAAATGCGGTTGATATGTTAAAGTCATACCTCATCAATAACCTACTTAAAGAGATCATCTGCTCTATGAAAGTTATTTTATCACTAGGAAAGCTCAGTTCTTTTGCAGCTTTAGAAATTTTATGGATAATGACTTTTTGCCCTTCATCTCTGAAGCTGGTAGTGTTGATTTCCCCCATCTATGTTGAACTCCCGAAATTATAAATATAAT
Source organism: Nitrososphaeraceae archaeon (assembly GCA_036280615.1). Taxonomy (GTDB): domain Archaea; phylum Thermoproteota; class Nitrososphaeria; order Nitrososphaerales; family Nitrososphaeraceae; genus TA-21. The sequence goes on along the minus strand of DASUQJ010000106.1, from coordinate 13,030 downwards.
CAAGAGATTAATAGTACTTTAAATTATTAAAGCTAGGGAACGTCAAGTTTGGCGATATATCTTCTTGTGGTAGATAGCCCACTGATTTTCATCCATCGTAATGCATATGCTATGTTCTCAATATCTAAAGGATTCTGAAAATACAATATGCTCTCACAGCCCAAAAAACGTTAAATACTACTCCGACTTTTCATTGATTCATGGTCATCAAACATTCTCGCATAATACAAGCTTCAGTGATTTCAACAATATTGTTAGTGTCGGCAATTTCGATAACTCAATTCAGCACTGCCCAGATTGAAGGTAAATTTACCGCAGATCTTGTGTCTAGGTCAGGTTCAAATGCATCAGGAACGGCTACGTTAGAACTTAAAGACAATGGGCAGACCGTACAGTATAACATTGATGCGACTGGATTGAACAACGTTACTGACATAGCGATTTCTCAAGATACAGGAACCGGCAGAGCTCCCGATGTTGTGATAATTAGAACAGCCTCTCAAAGTGGACTCGGGCCAGGTTCAGGGGGCTTAAGTGGTAATTTTACGGGATCTGATTTGATAGGGCCTCTACAAGGGAAAACTCTCGCAGATTTCGTGAAAGCGATAAATGATGGAAAAATTATATTCAGAGTACAGACAGTGGCTTTTCCATTAGGTGAAATTGCTGGTAATGTTACTGCTGGCGGCAATGGCGGCAATGCCACTGCTGGCTAACCAAAATTTTTTTGTAGATCAGTTACTATCAAACCTGTAGCTAATGAACTATGCATATGTATACTAAGTAAGAACGTTCATTTATGATATTCAAATTGAATTAATGTCAGGCCTGTTCGTTTCTTTGAAGTGGAATATCTAGGACTCTGACTCAATTCTAAACATTTTTACTGAATCCTAAATATTGAAGCTGTACTTTTTTTGGTAAGATAGTATATTATAAAAGCATTGGCAAGTAGATGAACTATCAATACACCTATCAATAGATAAGCAATATCAGCTGACATTCTACCTTTGTCATTTGAAGAACTAGGAAAGGCGCCACCAAGAAAACCCAAGCCAATAATATCTATTACTATTGCAACAAACATTAACACCACAGTTATTATCAATGCCAAATATTTGAGTTTGAATAAACCTATTCCAAGCACGCAAATACCTATCCCCACTAAACATAGGAATGCAGCAATTGATGTCGTGATTCCTTTGCTAACATGCGTTAATGTATTAATAGTAGGGCCTAAGGCATCGGTTACTCTCTCGGCTATGATAGACTTGACTCCAGAAGTTTTGTTATCGAGAAAATCTTGCACTACAGTTTCTGAAAAATTTGCAGCTTTGCTAAATATGCTAATTCCTAAAGCTATGAATACTATTCCGCCAATAAAAATTGCAATTGAGATTATTGTTAGACCTCTTAATCTATGCTCCTGCACATCTTTCTTGCACCAGACATTATTTAAATTTCTTTACCCAACACAGTAGGGTAGATTTATTTGACGCCTAAATAATCGCAAAATGAACCATATATTGTGGATAAATTATATGGGTAGTTGGCAACGATGAATTATAGAGCATTTCTTGCCCCAGTAAGTAAAATAACAGTGTTATCATTCACTCGTAATAATTCATCCAGTCTTTCAGGAAGAAATGATGCCGACTGTTAAAATACTCAACAAGTGGGACCAATTCAATCAATCCAATTACGAATACCAATACCAAATGCCAATAAATAAAATGATATCTTAAAGATATCCTTATTTCCAGAACCGGAATTATTCCAAAACTCTATCTGTAAATCTCGGTAAATTAACTATTGTCCAAATGGAGGAATCATCCAATAACCTGCTACTGATTGAGACCATGCAGGTTTAGGATCTTTATCGTTTTGTGGTTCCACTGTTACTATTAAATCAGTATATGTGGGAGCGTAAACTAAATTTTCGTAGTATTTCAGCGTTCCTGTTGGAGAGATCTGACCTAGGCTCAACGGATACCCGGAAGCAGCATAATTTCCATCCACCATCCAAACCTCAAAGACCTTACCAGCAGGAGGAAGGAAATCTGATGCAATATTGACCTTCGTCCAATGATCATTTGTCGAAATGTCTGCCAATCCAAAAATCTGTCCACCATACCCTAGCAATGCCCCAGATTGACTGACAGCAGTTGCATTTCCTTGTGCATTTGCTTGCATCGCCTGATTGTTTACCAGAAACATTCCAGCAATAACGCTAACGGTAATAACAGCAACTAATGCTAATTTCATACTATGCGTACCCTCTGCTGCTCTATATAAAGTTATACAGTAATCTTTGGTTCTAGAGCAAGATAACAAAATTACTGTTTACCGTTCTAAAAATCGCATTCACATAATTCATCCTTGATTTTAACTGGCTACAGACATAAGACATTTATAATTGTCCATATTATCATTCAGATGTAAATGTATACCAACCAAAGTAAACTCATATTGGCTGCAATAGGAGTATTTGTAACTCTGTCGCTTTTTGTATTTCCGTCAACAAATATGATTGCATATTCTCAGTCTGAGAACCAAACCGCAGGAAAGGAGCAAGCCCAAGAAAAGCTATTCGAATTGAGTCAGAAATTTAGACAAATTCTCAATGATTCGGGTGTAAATCTAACACTCCCACAGGGTGGAGAGCTATCGACAAAGTTACAAGAATTGAAAGATTCAGCTGCATACAAAGAATTGTCTGAAAAGTTTTCACAAGCGGTTCAGGACTTGGGTCAAGGAAACAGGACTGGAGAACTTAAACAAGAAGCTGGTGCTGACCTTAACAAACTAATTCAAAAGCTTCAAGACCTGAAAAACAACAGCACTCAATAATTCCATCTACTTTTCTGTATTTATTATAGCCTGTATTTTTATCAAGGCTACAGAATATTCTTTAGATTTTTTCAAACAGCTATCATACTGGGTTAAATTGAGATAGCGTTATCACAAAACTCACTAGTTTACTTTTTTGTTGAACGTTACTGATGAACGTTTACTAGGCTGTATTCTGACTATTCTGTTTCTTTGCTCAATTATTTGTTTGCTGGCATTCCCATTTTCAGCGCTCTTCCTTTCATAATAAACATAAATGTCGCTAAGCTTAGTGAAATAATGGCACCAACTAGAAATATTGCAGCAAACGCCATTCTATTTCACTGAATCATTAGCATCAAACCATACCAAAGCTCAACACATATTCTAACTTACTAAAGCAATAGATAACTTTTTAGTGCATAATTAATGGAGAAATACGTGAGCAAAGAAATAATAACACCGATTAATGATTGACACAAAATCTGGGTGACTGTCTTTCCGTCACTACTCCACGGAACGACCAAGTTGGCATTTTCAGGTTCGGCTGACATGCCTCTATAGAGTTGAGGTTTGGTTTGAGATAAGACATCCCAGTCGGGTATGAGCACCGATCTTTTAGTCTCTCTTAACTTTGTATAATTACTTTATATTTGGTCATTTAAAACGTATTTATGAATATGGAGATATCCAAAAGCGGTTCAAAATCCTCATGGTTTTGGGCTTTTCAGATTTCTGTCGGCAGTCTTTGTTTACTTCTTTCGGCCGTAGTTCTCTTCTATCGCTTGGAAACTTCGGCTGGGCAATATATCTGGCTGTTTTTGGCTGGAATCGGCTTAATAGTACTTGGAGCAGAAAGGCTGGCTAGCGGAATCCTGGCAAAGGGTGTAAAAAGAACATCCCGTTTGCTCAATATTGGAGTAGGCGTCGGTCTCATTATCTATATTGGATCGGGCTTCTTCTATCCGGAATTTGCAACAAAATGGCTTATCATTTTTCTCGGCTTTGGTCTACTAGCTAATGGTATCATAAGAATAGTCAGCGGTTTGAAAAAGAAGGAGGAAGAATCATACGATATTTCCTCCATTGCACTAGGGATATTGATTACGTCTCTGGCTATATTGGTCTTGGCGTATCCGCCGCTGGGCATAGCACTGCTTCTTATCATGACGGTTATAGCCCTTGCTGTAAGTGGAATACAAATAATATTAGCAGGACTCAGGGGCAGACGTAAGGCACTTTCACAGAGGCAGGCGGCAGAGCCTCTAACAAAAGCGTCTACGGTTGAACAAGAATCTTCTGGAGAAGGTAGAAAAGGAATTTGGAAGGGTGGATCTTGGTTCAGGGATGAAGAGAAAAGATATGTTCTATTTAGAGGAGTGAACTTTGGATCAAGAAGTAAATTACCTCCTTATCTTCCCATAGCACCACTTGATGTTCATGACATATCTAAACTTGATTTAAAGAACGAAATCGAATCGGTAAAGTCAGGATTAGATTTATTGAAAAACCTTGGGTTTAATATTATACGTCTCCTAATTTCATGGAAAGCCATAGAACCTCGCCCAAATTCAAATCTAGAAGAGTTACTGCCAGAAGGAAGGAAATATCTTGAGTACATGAAGGTAATAATTGACGAGCTGTATGCAAGAAACCTTTACGTAATTTTAGATTTCCATCAAGATATTGCAAATGAAGTATACGGTGGTGATGGATTCCCTGACTGGGCCATTGCGATCGATGAGGAGCATGAAAAACCAAAGGCTCCTACTAAGCCTGACAAAAAGTGGCAATTTAAATACATGATTAACAAGTCCCTAAAAGAGACCTTAAAATCATTCTGGGAGAATGATTTGACAAACCTAGATGAGGGCCTTAAAAACTATCCTGTTCGTACCCATTTGGAGAAAACTATCGGGCAGACTGTTAAATTCTTCAAATCATTAAATGGTGGTCTTGGACATCCAGCCATCTTGGCTGTTGAACCCTTCAATGAGCCGCACCCTAGTACTATACCAAAAAAGGATTTTGAATCCAAGTTTCTTGTGGACTATTATCGCAACGTAAATTCCGAAATTGAAAAGTTTGACAAGGCGCTCTTTATATTTATTGAACCAAGAGTTGATTGGATTATGCCTACTGATACTGGTGGTATGCCAGCGAAATATGGTGCATCCCCCCTTGATGTAAAGAGCTCTTTTAATATGGACTTTATAAAAAATGTAATGGTAGATAAGAAACTCGTAACAAAGAAATTAGAAACTTATCTGCCAAGTGATCTAAACTCTATTTCCAGATTTGGTAATAACGGTGTCCTTTCTTTTCACTACTATGATACAATGGCTGTTGCCAGCTCATTTGTAAAAATCCCTGAAAGTCTTTACACCTATAAAATCGAATTTCCCATGATTTTTGGCCAATTATCTCAAGCTGCCATTGAACGTGGACTAATTCCTTTTATAACAGAATTTGGGGCGTTCCAAGAGGCAGAGCAGATAAGAGAATATTTGGATCTGCAATATGACCAAATAGAAGCCCTTCTCCTTAATTCTACTATATGGAACTACGATCTATACAATACCGAAAAAGGCAAGGATAATTGGAATTATGAAAACTATTCACTACTTGGACCTGACAGAAAACCACGAAATGTGGATGCAGTTGCACGCCCATATCCGATGCGAAGCTCCGCAGAACCTGCTCTCATATTTTTTGATATTGATTCGAAGTATGCTGCGATTATCCTAAAGGGTAAAGTCGTGACGGAAGAACCGACGGTCGTCTACATTCCTTTTGACACACATTATTCCCCTGAATTTACAGTATGGTCTACCAGTAACGAATTGAAATGGGATAAGGTGAACAATCTTTTATATTGGTATCCTGCAAAGAATCAAGATTATAATCAGTTAGTAATAGGAAAGGGTAAACTTAACAAACTGGAAACTGAAGTCTTACCCCAACAATCAAAAGAGTTAGCTAGCAAAACAATTTACAACAAGACTTTTGGATAGGCCGATTAAGAAAAAAGATGGTAATTTCAATTTTTCTTAGCTTACCAGATTGCTCATTGAAATAAGAGAGCTTATATAGGAATAATAGTAAAATAGGCAAAGATTGCCAAAATCGGGTAAAGTTGACGGTAATGGTCATCCTACGGGAAAACAAGTTACTGTAGAAACTCCCAAGGTTGCTACAAGAGCCCTCTGGATTATGGGGATTAGCATAATTTTAGTTTTGTATGTGCATACTTCTTTAGCTCCTGCCCTTACTCAAATGGCGGACTATTTTGATAAGGATTATGGGACTATTAGTTGGGTACTTACTGTTTACTTAGTTTCAGGTGCCGCAGTAACCATAGTTATAGGAAGACTTGCTGACACATATGGCCCGAAGAAGATGCTACTCATAACATTCTTGTGTTACACCGTTGGAACGATACTGGCGGGCTTTGCTACAGAATTTTATACTTTGTTGATATTTAGAATCATCCAAGGTGTTGCAGTGGCTCTGGTTCCCGTCGCTGTTCGAATTGCACGAGATCTGTTTCCACCTGAGAAGTTTCCTTTCGCCCAGGGTGTTTTATTATCCATGTATCAAGGAGGTAGTGCAGTAGGATTGGTACTTGGAGCGGCTGTGGTTTATTTCGGTGGCTGGCAGAGCGTCTTCTATTCAGCTATACCAATATCACTCATACTCCTATTCTTGCTTTGGAAGGTTATTCCCAAAATCCCAACAGCTCCTCAGGAAGGTAAAGATAAAAATACTAGTGATAGTGCGTCGCCCAAACGACATGGTAAAGTCATCGATATTCCGGGAGTTATTACCATGGTGCTTACAACTAGTACATTTATGCTGTGTTTCACTTTTCTAGGGAAAGGTACTGAGGGCGTTGGACTCTTTTGGACTTTCCTAGGAATAGGTGTGGCCTCAATGGTAGCTTTCTTTTTTATAGAAAAACGGAGCGAGATGCCATTAATAAATTTAAAGCTTGCTTTCCACAAGATAATCAGAGTTGGGAACATTAGCTATCTTATGCTTGGCGTTGTTCAGTACATCATTTTTTCTACAATTCCTACTCTTGGTCAGACTGCAGAACCGTATGGGTTGGGAATGACTACCCTTGAAGTTGGACTATTGCAACTTCCTCAAGCCTTGGTGTTCGTAGCTCTTGGACCAATAGCTGGAATTTTGGCTGTCAAACATGGCAGCTCCAAGTTCATAGTCCCCGGCTCAATTATAATGTGTATAGGTATTGTTGCACTCCTAGCTTTTCACTCGACTTCAGGTCAGGTGGCCAGCGTACTCATCTTATTTGCTGTCGGCGGAGCCTTTGTAACTTTATCAGCAAACGTCATTATCTACTTTACACCAGCGGGATCTACTGGTGTTGTATCGGCCACTTACTCAACTATGCGAATTATAGGGGGTGCAATCGGACCTGTTATTGCAGGAATGTTCATGGCGTTATTTACTTCTGAAGTACAAACTCCTGAAGGGGTAACATCTTCTGTACCAAATGCTATGGCATTTAATGCAATATTTCTAGTTGGGGCTATTATTTCACTAAGCTTAGTGGCATTTATGTTTATTATGAAACGAAGAGCGCTGAAAATGGGAATGCCAGCGAACAAATAATTGAACAAAGAAACAGGAATACAGCGTAGCAAACTTTTATCAGTAACGTTCTAAGATTGGGAATGGAATAGCATGAAAGACGTCGCTTGCCATGGACTGCAATTAGAAGGGGATTAAAAAAAACGTCTATTTGAACAAGTAGCTCTGTCGGATTTCTCTAAACATCCAACGAGGAAACTATGATACTTACATTATCATATAACTTCTCCGAATAAGTGTTAAATGCTAAGATAGCTTTATTATCCAATACAAAACTTATTGGCGAAACGGTGTTTCCAGCTGCGTGTCTACTGTTGTTTTAACAAGCTTTTGGACGATGTCCTGAAATGGTTCCTGGCTAACCTGAAATTCTCAATATTATGCGCATTTACGATTTTTTGTTCAAACATTTACAAGTAAGTCCGTATATGAGCAATAATAAGATGGTATTGATCTTAGATTATTACTTAACCTTAATTACGATTGTAATTGACGTAGCAGTCGGACTTGTAATAGGGATATCCGCAATCTTAGCCTTCGCTTCTTTTTTAAAGCACTTGACGATGAAAAAAGAAGGCCAAACAACATACTGGGTAACGATAAGAGCGCGATTAGCCAGAGGATTGCTCCTAGCACTCGATTTTGCAATAGGTAGTGACATATTGAAGACGATCCTCGTTCCCTCCTTCACTGAGCTGATAATACTTGCAGTAGTTGTTGGAATACGTATTATTCTTAGCTGGTCACTTTCAAAAGAAATTGAAGGGCGTAGAGATGATATGGCCAAAACAAAAGGGTTACCAGATGCAAGATAACATGAAACAAAATATTTAAAGTTGAAATAAGACGTGTTGGATAAACATTAGATATCATTTCATGATACAGCAAAGTCTCTTTTGACTGTTTATAAAACATCATTTGTTTCTACAACTAAAATGTATAGCAACTGAAAATTGACGCTTACAAAAGAATCAAATATTTACCTTACCCTTCAGGCAGGAGTTTCTGTTTAGTTTTCAGGAATCAATAGAAAAATAGTAAACAATCAAAGTTTTATTGCCCAAAGCAGAAGTTTGTTGAATTAGCACAACACATAGGAACAGCTGTCAATGACACAAAACTTAGAGAACTTGAGGGGGAGAAGGAAGTATCAGCGGCTTGGCGGAAGAGCTACAACAATTAAAGGAGTTCAAAGGGCAAGACGGTAAACTCAATCTTTGTATTTAATCTCTTTTTTATATTATAGTCATAACAAAGAAGAAGTTGAAATACTTCGAGTAATTATGGTATTGCCGGATGTACGGGAACCTATTTAACCGGCGTAAGCGATAGGTGTTACTACAAGAAGTGGAAAATACTTTTGAATAGCAATGGTAAAAACATGATACCGGATAAAGAGAGGGCCTTGGTTTTTCAGGGAGGAGGATCTCTAGGTGCCTATGAAGCAGGAGCTTATAAGGCACTTTATGAATTTCTTTCTAAGTATGATGAAACAGAGGGAAAAGGGAAAAGATCAACCTTTGATATTATCGCGGGTACATCGATAGGTGCTATGAACGCTGCTGTCCTGACAAGCTACGTTGCAGAAAATGGAACATACGAAGGTTCAGCGGAAAAACTTATCGATTTCTGGAAATATTTGTCTGCGAACTCGATAATAGACGCTAATCCGTGGTTTAAACCCTGGTGGGATTACTTTCAGAATATTAATAGGCTCGCTGGATCATCAGAAGCAATCAGACGTTACTATTCAGCAAAGGAATTTGCTATATTCGGAGTGCCAAATGTATTTTCTCCCATTGCACCAATATTCGACTACAAGTTTTTTGATTTGTATAACACTTGGTTTCGATTTAGCAATGAGCCCTTAAAGAGAACCTTGGAAAAATTTGCTAAATTTCCTATAGCAACTAACCATGAGAAAAGTCAACCAAGGCTATTACTGTTATCGGTTGACGTAGCTGATGGTTTGCCAGTCACATTTGACAGTTACACTCAGGAAGATGGTTCGAGGAAGACAGAATATGGTAGATATATTAGGACGCAAGACAATAGTGAGATAGGTTTTGAGCATGTGATCAGATACGATCAGGGGATCACCTCAGATCATGTTATGGCAAGCGGATCCTACCCGGTAAATTTTGATTATGCTTCACTAGAAGTTGAAAGCTATGATCCTAATAAAAGTAAAGCCGTTATAAAAAGCGAAATTAGTAACGGGAGTAATATAAGTAAGAATCATGGCTCTTCTTCTAATAAACATTACAAGAAGGAGATACGATCCTTTTGGGACGGCGGATTGATGAGCAACACTCCTCTATCGCAACTTATATTATACCACAGGAAGTACTGGTACAAGGCTAGAGGACTGAAGGAAAAGGTTCCCTCTCTGGCTGTATGTATAGTCAACGTACATCCTTCAAAACAGGCACAAATTCCTACTGACCATGATGGCGTTGTAAATAGAAATAATGACATTACCTTCTCTGACCGCAGTCGGAAAGAAGAAGAAGTGTTACTGCTAATCTCTGATTACGTAGATCTCGTAAGAGACTTAATTAAGACCGCAAAAGACAATGGCGTTAAGGATAATGTTATCATTGGATTGTTAGACCAGCAAACCAAGTACCATGGCCAGCTCTTAAAACCTAGACGATACAGAGAAATTGTTGAAGGAAGTTTTGACATAGATAGGATCATAAGAATAGAGAGAAGAAATGATGAAAATACGATTTCTGACAAAACATTTGATTTCTCCTGTGGTACTATTAATAAGCTACTCAATGATGGTTATGAGGATACGCTCAATGTTCTAGACACTCTCAAGACCTAAGAATTTTCAGATTCGGTGGTTATTTTATTCATTCATGTAGTTGCTCATTATTTTTGCTACTAATGTCACGCGGGTCAATTACTACTAAGTGATAAATTTATCTGCGTAGTGGTATGTATTTGAGTTTCCTTCCATAGGGATATAGTACTTTTCTAGAAAAATAGAATATTACTATAGAAGAGTATAAATATCCCTGTACTAGAGGAGATAATATTGTCTTTAGAAAAAAGTCCGACGTGGGCTAGAGCCGCACAAATAGGTCTGGGTATTATCGTAGTTATATTATCAATTTATGCTCTTACAAATCCGGGAGCTGCGTTTGTTTCAATAGTATTCATTATTGGCATAATTTTACTTATTATAGGTATTGAAAAGATTATTGCTGGAATTTTCCTTCCTATCAGGGGTAAAGGGGCTTCTATAGGCCTCGGCATACTTGTGCTCATATTTGCAGGTCTTGTGATTGCATTTCCAGGATTTGCTACATGGATAATAACGATATTCATTGGCATTGCACTGCTCTTTGGTGGTGGTGCAAGTATAGCTCAGTCATTCTCTGGAAGGGAATCTGGGTGGAGGAAAGCATTCCTTCTTGGAGTAGGTGCATTGTTAATAATTATAGGAATCATAGTGCTTGTATCCCCAGTCTTTGGCGCACAATTTGCGGGATTTATTGTCGCAATAGCCCTCTTGATAGCAGGAATTCAGATGATCGTAGCGGGTGCCACAGGCAGGAAACTGCACTTAGGCACCGAGAGCCTACGTAAGTAAAGTAGGCAAGAGGCTATACAAATTTATCCTAATTTTTCAGATTAGGCCAAAAATAATGTTACTACAATGTATATCCTAAGGCAATGTAGTACTTCTTGATTATCTCATTTTGAAACAAAGAGAACAAACCTAAAGCGATGGCTATTCTCAAATTAGATGCATGTATCATGAAGCCAAGCGCAGAAAATTCAAATAAATGGACGACTTGCAGAAGTAAGAGGGGTACTATGATAATGTACAACCAAAATGAAGGTGAGGTTTAATAGAACACTGACAGTGGAAAAAATCCCAAGCCCTTTTACATGAACTTGATAAGATGACATCCTAACACACCATTTACTGCGACAAGGAATCTAAAAACCCCTAATATCAAATACTAGCCTCGGTGCACTATAGTGGCCTTTTAGCTTGAATGATTGAGCCCTCTTATCAAACGGATCAGTTCATCTAACTCTTTGCTATCTAGACTTTCTACAATGTCAACCTTTTCTTTTATTATATTTTTTGTGTCTTGGATTATGCCGACGCTTGACGGCTTTACTCTTCTTTCTACAAGTTTCGCCGTAATCAATGCGACTACGGTCCAAAGTATCCCAATAGCAGCAAACATTAGGACTCCCGCTATAATCCTTCCCAAGAAGGTAACAGGATAAAATTCGCCATAAGCAACGGTTGTTATGGTCTCAATAGCCCACCAAAACGCATCGTATAGATTATGTATGCTCGAATCAGGATGTGAAGATTCAGCGAGATATATTCCGAAAGCTCCAAAAACGATCGTTACTATCGCAAGTGATGATAGCAGAATTATTTCATTGCCTTTTATCATAAGTGCTAGGTTGTATAGTCTTACTAGCCTAAAGAGTGCAAGATATCTTAAAGTCCCAATCGTACCATAAACAATAGACGTACTGTCTGCGGCCGCATAAAGAACCAGAGGTACCATTGCTGGAAACTCATACCAATGTGCAATGATGAATTTGAGTCTTGTATTCGATGATTTCAATCTTGATGCAAAATCTAAAGCTAATATAAGGGTAACAATCAAATCAAAGCCGTACATTGTCCATTTCTGTTCGAGACTCAATGGAAATAGGTACTCAGCAAAAACAATAATTATAGAGGCGACCGTCAGTACTGCAACACTGGTATTTATTGCAATCTTTCTTTGAACGGTTAAAAATTTCATAACTAGTTACTAAGATCCAGCACTAAATAATAAAGTTAAAAATAAGAAATTGGAATCTAACGCTTAATTTTCATATTGCGAGAGCGGAAGAGACCACTGGACGGAGTGTTTCCATATCATGATTGTAAGATGCAATACGACATACCAACATTACACATCAAATAATTTCAAGTGACGATTGTGAAACTACTAACATAACCTTTAACAACTGCTATCCGATATCAGTCGTTTTATGAAGTATCGCAAATTGGAATATGAATTAAGGCTTCAAATCCCGCTCCCACTATAACGCTTTAGAATTTTACTATTTGGATAAATAAAATCATATCTGAGTGACCAATTTGTCTGCGACCCTTCCGGCCCACCAAATTTTGAGCGTAATTTTCAATGTTAAAATGATTTAATATTGCTCCATTTCTTGTTGTATCATAATAGCTCATACAAGTCCAAGTCATTCGCTTTTATCTTTATACAATAATTTCTTGGATTTAGATTTAGAGCCAAATTGATACCTAAGGAGGACTGAAAGTATAAACTTAATACCATCTGAATCAAAACCCGATGAATTGTTTGAATTGTATCTACATAAAGTAACGAATTCAAAACACTAAGAGAGATAATTTTAGAATTTCGTCTAATAAACCCTTTATTATTTAGAATTTCAAACAGGGATACACATCAAAAATTCATCCATTATCGCTACTATCCTCTCGGTAGATATTAAATTAAATTAAAAAGATCCCAAATCCGAAAGAAAATAAGATTTATTAAGTGCAAATTCCCAAAAGATT
>DASUQJ010000105.1:0-11124 GCA_036280615.1 Nitrososphaeraceae archaeon | reverse complement strand
AAATTAATGTCTGAGGTTATTGTATACAAGCTTATACGATTGATAATTTGGCGATAGGATTGATTAGCCAGTATGCTAGAGCAAAAGAGGAAATAGTAGAGCGTATTAAATCGATGGGTTTTCTCTGCATGTATTGCGATAGTTCGAATCCTATCATGTCATCAGTGGTTAACTTTGAAGATCATTCCTCAGGATCATATGCCGCGGCATTTTTTATTTGTCCTGATTGTCGCAATAAATTCATTGTAAAGATACAGGACTTGGGGAAAGTCGGATTATAAAGCACGATTAATTTAGAAATCTTCATTCTGTATTCTATCGAGTTGCTTGTAGTGTTCGAATATATTAGACATGAGAAAGGATGAATCAATATAGGTCTACAAGCATTGCTATCAGCAAAGTTTAAAGCTTAGCAATTGGCAATAAAATGGAATCCATTTATTGGACTGCTAGCATTACTATAACGACCAGCCCCATGTCAAAACAATATTAATCCTGTTAATTAATGAAAACCATAATCTAAGCAATGAGGACATTCTCTAATTCTCCCTTCGTCACCATTTAAAGTCTATTACAGCGACGATTGTGTAACTAACTAGGTTACCAAGAAGTGAATACTCCATTATAATCATACGAAATGCAGAAAAAAATTCCCTTCCTAGACAATTTACTTACAAATTCTAAAAATACAAGTTTGTACATAGTTAGATATTTTAAGGAAAAGCGTGAGAATAGAGGCTATGGTCAAGTGTCGAGAATGTAAAAAAGAAATTTCCGATCCTAAGATGGAATTCCACATTGGACAAGAAGACAACGGAAATAAGTTTCATTACGCGATCTGCTCATGTCCTGGCTGTGAAGTTTGTCTAGGTATTATGACCGTATAGTCGAAGCACAAAGGGAAAAATAGTGGACGAGCCTCCAGAATTTCATGTTGCTTGTACTCAGTGTAATTACTCGAACACAACTAATGCACCTAGTGCAAAATACATAGAAGTCGTTTATCAGCCATGTAAAGATATTCGAGGTCAACTAGATCACAACATGAAAGGTCAAATTATATGTGTCAGTTGCCATAACAGATTTGATTTCTATTGGTGTGCAGGACATACCATTAAGGAGAACGATACAATCTGACAGTTAAGAAAAATGGATTTTGACTAGCATGATCTGGCTATGCAAAACACCTTACTTGTTTCACTCAAGGGTATAAATCATGTCTGACGAATATTTGGAAAAATTGTATGAAATGTCTGGAGCAGAATACAAGATCTTTGATAAATACAAAGTGGGAAGAGAAGTAGGCATATCCAATAGTCAGATTGATGATATTGTTGATGATCATCATAATATGGGATTCGTAAAAAAAATTGGAACAACCAAAGTACTTTTGACTTTCGCAGGTAAACAAGAAGTTGAAAGATCAAAGTCAACTTAAAATGCTTACGTTACCCTCTCATATTGAATTCCTATTTGGGAATAGTTTAATCGAAAAGACTTGTTGTAACCCTCGTACTTCAGATTTAGTATAGAAAATTGATATAGAAAAATATTTGTTAGGATATATCAACAATCTTTTTATTCAAGGAACCTGTTGTTTATTTAAAAGAATATGAAATGTGCCTGTTGTAAAGAAAACGTAGACTCGCCTAATCCATTTATGGGCATCTATGTATGCAACGACTGTTACCATAGATTAATTTCCAAAGTTTATTATCCTAATGCTGTTGATGCATAATTTACGTAGTAAGTTTTTGCAAATTTTCATGACTTACCAATAGGCGGAAACCACCAAGTACTAATGAGATTAATTGATTACTACTAATTGACACCTAACTTTCTCTTATTAAGGACCTCATTTTTTCATTGAACGCTGGAATAAAGTCTTGCTTTTTCATCCCATGTGCGTTGAATACGTGGTTTTCACCTTCTCTAAAGAGGTCGTAATCATTCTCTGCTCGCACAATGTGATCACAATCAAATCCAGCCTCTCGACATGATAGTGATTTCATGTAAAGGATGGCTCAGCAAACTATAAAACAATTTAGATCAATTAAGTTCGGTTCTAACTACCAGAGTCTACAACATATTTACCGCCAAGTCTTTATCAATTGCTGCTTTCATTTCCCCACCAGTTTTAGCTGCTTTATCACTTGTTGGACTGATAACTTGATAATGGAACTCAATCTGACAGCAATTACTATATCAGATACATTCCGTTTATCTATTCGTGCTATTTCCCCTCAATCTTGACTGTTCCATTCGAAGTCTGACATATCTGGAAAGAACCTATCAATGGGCACAAAATCGCCACCTCCAATCTCGCCTCTTGGAAACTCCTTTGTAGTAATAGTTATGAAGGTTCCTCCATCAAGAATCAGTTTCTGAAGATCCCTTAGAGATTTGCCCTTTAGTTCTCCCTGAAGATCATCAGACGTAACACCACCTACCGTTACTGTACCTTCAACTTCATGTTTTTTATTTAGTAACGCGCTTGCCTCCTCGAATTTATCTTTTACCCTAACTTCTTTTGCTTCGTGCAATAAATCGAAAATAATTCGTGGCTCTTCGTTATCATTGCCGCGGCTGTATAGGTATATACCGGTAATGTTATCAATATTATTCACATTAACATTGTAAACAAGTTGCTTGAAATCTTCTCTAAACTTTACACCAATGAATCCGTGAGCATATGTATTAGGGGCTGATTGATCATATGCTTCCAATACGCTCCAGTACCGATCCACTTGTACTGCTTCGGCTGAATTAGAATAGATTATCCCTGACAAAGTCATAATAGCAATGATCAGAAGGGGAACCAAAATACTCTTCGTTAGTAACATGTTCTCAATTTCGATATTTGAAGGCCTGTAAACGTGCATAATTTTGTCGAAATATGACGAGCTCTTAGATTTATTCATCAAGATTCGTATAAAATATTTACAATATTACCTTTTCTGTTTGAGCAAAGTTTTTCTTCAGAATCAGTTTATATAGTAAATAATATGAAGTATTTAAACTAAATACATAAGTAACTTTTTGCCACCAAATTGGTATTCGATAAATGGAAAACAAAGATGTTCCAACGCATAAATTTAATTTATATTTTGTTGTCCAATAGTAACACTAGCCATTTACAACCTCAAATGTACCGGTGGAATATCATCCTTACCAAGTCGATTACTCAACCCACCGGTTGTTTTATTTAAATTTCAATGGGCAATATGTCTTGAGACTGGAAGCTATAGTTTGAGGGTAAAAGATGACGCGGAGCGTTCAAAAACTTAATAGGTATACACGATCTTCTTAAAGAAGTGGATACCCAACTACATCCTTATGAAATGCAGAAAAAATTTTCTTCCTAATGAGTAGAATCATATAAATGATAATGTTACTATAATGACAGCTTCGCTTCATCCTGTTACTAATGTTCCATTGGCACCTAATTCCAATAAGGGACCGAATGAAATACCATTATCGGTACTCACTTTCATTACAGGCACATCTGTCTTATTTGATCTTTCCCACCATGTTATTACAACCATTTCTGCATCTGCATCTATTTCTGCGTTTATTGAATCTGCATCGGTTGTATTACTAAGGTTAATCTTTTCTCCAAAAGTTTCACCTCCATCTTGCGAGGCCCTGAAAATAACTTCTCCATTAGAATTTGGCATTCCTTCATCCGTAAACCATACTACATACACGGTATCACCTACCACAACCGTAGCTGCTTTCTTTACCGGATCTGTATCAGGGTCAATCCATGCATATGTTTGAGATATACCTATCAAAGTTCCAATAGTCATAAGTAAAGCCGTCGCTAGACGAAGCCTTTTATTCATAAGATCTGTGGGATATGGTAACTATATGTGCTTTATTGCGTATTATCTGGAATCCTAATAGAATCACATAAAATTTTACAACTCCCTCTCTTTAAGGTACTTGGCATGTTACATTTTCATTAATCTTAATTAGATCTGTGACTATAGACAAACATCACAAATAGAAATTGATGAATCAAAGAAATGACTTAATCAAGAAAATGATGATACCTTTAAAAGAGATCTCAAAAAAGGGTAGAATTGATAAATTGGGTTTTACAAAATATGAAAATTCCTGATGTCCAAATTTGTAATTTCATTGAGTCCAAGCTGATGAAATTATACTATCAATAAATAAGACCTATTCAATTTTCAATTTTGACAAATTACACAGTGAACTTAGGGTCTTAAAGTGGATTTTATCAAGTTTGTGTAATGAGATAAAAAGGATCTAACCCACGAATAATGAACAAACAAGATATGATGATTAACTAGATGCTTTAAGATTAAGCCTGAAAGGATATAATATAAAATAGAAACGTCACTGATTATTTGGTTTGTAATATTATTTACTGTGTCTATACCATAGCTAGTAATAGTCATCCAGGCTGGATATAGTATTTGCAATGCCATTATACAAAAAATAATCATGTTGTGAACTGACGCTTAGACTTCATACCTTAACTCAAGCTTGAAAGCATTATATACGATTTGGTTTTTAGCTTTATATGGAAAGTTTAAGGCATGACAATTCAGAAGGAACTGACCAGGAAAACTACCTTCACAATGAAAATCCAAATTGGCCTGAAGTTATCAACAATGTGGTCAACAACATAACTGACAAAAATATGGAGGTAACTTATGACTTTGATAACTTGCGAATTAACTTGCCCGAAGTTAAAGGCCTCGATGGCATGTTATTAGGCAGCGCTAAATGTGAAATAAATGGTAGATGCCTGATATCTACAAAACTCCAAGATAGTAAAGGGTAAGAATTATAGACAAACCTTTCACATTAAAAATTTTTAAATATTTTTTTAACAATAGGAAATTATGACGACTGAATCAATGCTCAACGCTTTGGGAAGCAATCGGAACAAAGATATCTAGAAACAATACCGGAGACCGTTAGAGTTATCTTGAGCGATTATTTGAAAGAAAAGGCAATCAAGTGACCGAACGAATTGTCCGAAATGAACTGCCAAAGCGGGAGTTATGATTAATGAAACAAATAAACTCTAATTGCATTATGGGTAATAATCTGTATTGGCTGCTCAAATAGGATGCTCTGGCTGGAGTTATGCTGATTCTGTTGAGAAGGGAGGCTGGGTCAAGGTATTTTATCCAAATGCCAATACTAAAAAGCTGCAATACTACTCTCAGTTTTTCAATACCGCAGAAATGGATGCAACATTCTATGAAAAATTTTACAAATACATGACAAAAGATACCTTTGTGAATATGAGCAAAGCTACGCCTGATGATTTTCAATTCTCAGTCAAAGTACCCGAAACAGTAACGCATGATAAAAAACTTGATATAGATAAGGAAGCAATGATATATCTAGAAGAGTTTCTTGATAAGATATCACCACTAAAAATTAGTAATAAGCTTGGAGCAGTACTTATACAATTACCACCAAGTTTTACGGTTAAAGAATTTAGAAATACAGAAGAATTTCTTGATAGACTTCCAAGCGGTTATGATTTTGCAATCGAATTTAGAAATCCCTCTTGGAACACTGAAGGACCATGGGAAATGTTGAAGCATTACAACATAGCAGCTGTCATGACCGATTCTCCTGAACCGGACAAACTGAAGTTTCTTTCTGAACCGATTGTAACGGCAAGGCATGCTTTTATTAGATGGCATGGAAGACAAATTAAACCAAGATACAATTACCTTTACTCAAAAGAAGAATTAAATCCATGGGTCGAGAAGGTTAAACAGACATTAACAGAAACTACTGTTGTGAGAGGTTATTTTAATAACCATTATGGAGCTCGAGCGGTAGTCAATGCAATTGAATTCAAAGAAATGCTTGGAACTACTTTGTCTGAGAAGGAAAAAGCCGTGGTGGAAAATGCTCGAAATTTCTTTTTCCAGACTTCAAGACAGTCTACCTTGGATAAAAGCTTGAAAACTGGCTAGAATTGTATAGCATGCTCGCTTTTTAATGACAAGCCAAACGGCTCTGTTACTGTATTAGTGACTTCTTCTAATAATTCACAATATCTTTTAACATCATACTTCGTTTCTGAATTTGCTAGTTCTATAGGAATACTTCTTTTCTTAGAGTGCTTTCGATAGTAGTCAGTTACTACATATTTTAAAATCTCCCCGGCTCTTAATGATTTACCCCCTCCGCTTAAGTTCAATATGGCATTATTTTCAACAGTGTTTCTATCCTCATATTCATCATAATTTTTTGAAATTCTTTTAGTAAATACCAGTTCATTCAGATTCACCCTCCTTTCTTTGAGCTGTTTTAGATGACTTTGAAATAATTCCATCATTTTCGGAAACATTGCCTTAACTTCATTGATGGTGTCAGCTTCTGCCAAGATATTCAAAATTAACTGTTGGTAATTGGAGAAAAAAATTGGAGTATCATGTCTTCTTGCTTCAATTCCTCGAAGCTTGAGTGTTCCATCCTCAAAGACACCGAAATATCTGTTGGGAACGCCAACTATATTATTATTTTTTGAGGGAACAAATGCAATCCACTTGTACACGCCTTCAAGTGATATATCAAAGTCTGTCTCGTTTTCTATAGCTTTTTTCAGTACCTCATAATCGTCTGCCCTTGCATGCTTTTGTGCACCCTTTTTCTGTACCCAAATAGAATCCACTATGGCATGTAGAATTTTAAATCCCTGCTCCTCAGCTGTTCTTATAGTTCGTATCAGAATTTGCCTGTCAAAGGCACAGACTGCAATGTGGGCATCAATTCTGCCAAATTTAGCATTGTTAAAACCAAGGTAACCAAAACTTGTTACCAAAACCCACTTGAGCGCAGTTTGTCTTGCATCATACATTTCTCTCAGTTTAGTGTCCACGGCTGAATTTCTCAGCTGTTTGTACATTTTTCGTTTGCTGAGTAAAATTTCAAGGGCGGTTGGTACAAGTCCCTTCCTTTTTTCACACCTGTAATAGTTGTTCAAGCCAGGAACTTGTAGCTTAGAATCAGGACAGCACTGGCAAAAGACTGTTTCTGCTGATATATTCTTCTTCTCCATTATAGATGGATATAGAGATACAAAGTCCAGTTCTGCAACGTTTTCATGAACTCCTATCCTTGGTTCGTGAATCATTCCGCCACGGTCAGCAATTAAAAGTTCTTCTAAACTCTTTACATGTTCAGCCAAAGTTGGTTTCCATGGAATCAGAACATTTTTCCTGTCTGCGTGGTAGAACTGCAAGCTGCTCATGCATTTCCCAATACTTGCCCTAGATGCCGTATGAAATGGCATCCTGCAGATTCTTGCCAGTTCATACAATCCTGGTAGTCCGGATTCTGCCATAATAAATGAATTATCAGTATCAATGTGTATTCTTCCAGGTAACTTTACTGTCGAAGGTTTAAAAAAAATCTTGCCGTATGAAAAGTATGAAGTACCTTCTTTTGCTGGCCTGGTTAATCCACCACTACCATCTTTTTCTCTGCCTAATTCTAGTTCTATACTGTTACTATTTGCCCTTTCAATTAGGTATGGAAATGTAAAAGAATCTCCGTCATCTGTCAGCACAAAGTCGGCATTTGTATTTGCTATTTGTTTCATGAGTTTGCAAAAAATATCAATTTCACAGTCGTCTTCAATCCGAATTATCTCATCGGTCAAATATTTTTGAATTTCAATATGGTCTATCCTGTCTGTGTACCTTGGTATCTTACCTTCAGCTACTTTGGGAAATACTCTTAGATGTATGTTTTCAAATTGCGGAAGCTCATAATCAGTCGACCATACATCGTCTCTCACATCCCAGTCCAAACTTGTTTTACCCGTATTAACATGACAGTAGCATGTCGGAAATATGCTATGTTCATAGAAATATGTCTGAGCTGGAAGAACATCTACATTATAGAGTCTAATTTTTCCAAATCTGAATTTTTTTTCAATCCTTGAAGCAATTTTTGTGGCTTTATTAGAGTCTTTTAGTCTCAATTGTAGTACCATTGACTCTTCCGAATCCGTTAGTTTTTCATACTTCGGTACAATTTCAGAACTCAATACATGTTTAGTAATGTCCTTGCTTTCTAAAATTTCCTCAAATAGTGAATTGTCATCTGTTGCTACATATATTGGATGAGACCATTCATCTTCTAGTCTTATTGTATTTCCATTACCTTGTCTTATCCAAAAGACCATCTTATCGTTCTTGGCATATGCATCAAACAGCCATCCTGAGACCATGCGTAGCTCGCTAATTCCTATGTTTGATTATCTCCAATCTTGCTGGCTAAAAGTTCCATTATTGATTAACCAATTAATAATCTTATGCTGAACAAAAACTAAACTCATCAGCACCGATTCCGTTGAATAATACTCTCCCTTTGAATTGATTGATTCGGCATATTGGTAACATTGCTCTAGCATGCGCAAAAAAAGTACTCTATCTTCTTCACGTAGTGCATCAGCAAATCCGCTCCACGCCTGAATTTCTTGTGTTAGTATATCTTCGTTTGGAAACAATGTCAACTTTATCACCCAGTTTCCTTACAATGGCTATCAGCCACAGTATTTCTATTTCTATTTCTATTTCTATTTTTTTTCATCAATTCTGTTAACCGCTTGAAGTCGTTGAGAATAATTGACATTATAACACACTCCAAAACTATTGGTCTGGCTGAATTTGCACATGCACTATTATAGAGGCGGGAAGTCGAAAACATCTCATCAAATTTTTTTCTATCATCCTTGCTCAGTCTAGAACGAAATTTACGCCACCTCAATTCCTCGGCCATACATGCTAGCCTAAAAGACGGAATTGTTCTGCCCATAATCACTCATCATCTTGCCTTGACCGTCAACACATCTTCAACAGTTAATGACAAATACTTTTTAACAGCGATATAATCTGCACCTTGTTTTTGCCGTATGAGCATTTTAAATTTATCATTTGTTTTGTTTTTGTCAATTGCAATACATTTGTTAAAACTTTTAACAATTCTGTTCCCTAAATGAATAACGAAAGGAGGTAATTGGTCATCATCAAGAGAAAGTGATGTTATTAACAGTACTTTACCCTCATGAGTAATTACTTTAAGAATGTCAACAATTTCTGTTACCAAGAACTTTACTTCGTTAAAGTCCATCTCTGCCTCCTGAAGGAACATTGTCAATAAGTCTGGAATTATTACTATATTGATTCTGTAATCATGAATGGTTTTGGGAAGCTCGTATTTCAAAAAATGAGTAAGCTGATATACAGTAAATACTCTGGATATCATTATTTTCTTCAGATTCTTTTTAATGTTCAAACCATATTGTTTCATAAAGTCCACAAACTGATAGACGTCAGTACAATTTCCAGCGTCAAGGACAAACACTTTTGAACTTCTAAAACCTCCATATTTCTTTGGCATTAAACAATGCACTGCTATCTTTGTCAACATAAGATTTGTCATTCTCGAGTTACCAAGCAGGCATATGGCATCGGTAGAGAGCAACTCTATAGTTTTGTTTGAAGTGCCATCAACTGTAAATGATATTTGATTAAGGTAGTCATAAGCAGTCTTAAGCTTCAGATTCTTAATTTCATTTTGTGCAGGTATGTCTAATTTTTCTTCAATGAGCTTTGACATGGAGCTTAGCTGTAGTGCATTGAACTCTTTTTAATCAAGGAGCTACTTTTAGAGAGGGAGGGTCAACTATGCTAGATTGAGACACTCAAATTAACTTCTTCACAGCAGGATGTAAACTAATTTATTTATTGTACGATGGCTACAAATAAGCTCTTGCAACTCTATATTGGATGTTCAGGTTGGAGCTATTCTTCCTGGCAGGGGCCATTCTACCCAGCCAATCTGGAAAATAAGCATTGGCTTTCTTACTACTCGCAAGTGTTTAACTATGTAGAAATTGATTCTACATTTTACAGGATTCCAAATGAATTTATGGTTAAAAATTGGGCCAGAAAAACGCCTGCTAACTTTAGATTTACTGCCAAGTTTCCCAAAATAATAACGCATGACAAAAAATTGAAAAACGTTGAGAAGGAATTAACCTTATTTTATAGTGTAATGAAACCTTTAAAGAACAAATTACTTGCATTGTTAATACAATTTCCACCCTATTTGAAAATTACAGAAGGATTAGAAGCACTAAAACAATATGACTTCTTCTTTGATGATAACTTTAGGTATACTGTTGAAGTAAGACATCCATCGTGGTTTTCAGATTTAGCATACAATTTCTTTTCAAATAATAATATTTGTATGACATGGAATCAACTTGATAAAATACAATCCCCTCCAGTAGTAACAACTGACTTCGTGTATCTTAGGTTAATTGGAGATAGAAGTATTAAAGAAGATGAATTTGGAAAGATTCAGAAAGACAGAGAACAAGAAATGAAATATTGGTCGGATAGATTTAGAACAGTTCAAAAAGATGAAAAAGAACTCAAAGTAGGTATCGTAGCCGCCAACAATCATTATGCCGGGTTTGGAGCTGCAACAGCGAATATGTTTAGAGTCATGAGCAACATGTCACCCGTAGAATGGGGTATGAATAAGAATATAGCTATAGATTATGACACAGAATTAGGAGATTCTCACAGAAATACTCGTTACCCGAAAACTAGACAAAAGAGTATATTAGATTATCCTAGCAGCTAGATAATTACTTTATTTTGTCGTGAATCCACTACAGGTACACTTTAAACAATAGCTTTGGCCATGCTTGTCAGAAATATGAAAATTTCTGGAATGATGGCATAGCAGACACTCATTTGAACTGTAAACATTGGAGTTATCTTTAGCCAAATTTGCTCCTATGATTTATTTGAAATGCCATACTTTTCAGCGTAGACGAGGGAATCGAGGGACACGCGATCCTTTCTCTTGCCTGTTAGTTTTTTTGCAGGGTAGCCAAATCCAATTACGGCAGAGATATTCAATTCCTGTGGAACATCATAATCCTTTCTGAAATTTTCCTCATCGATTCCTGTAAATATACCTGAACCGACTCCAAAGTTCCACGCTGCCAGTTGCATGTTCTGTATTACCCTTCCTGCGTCAATCAAATGAAAATGATACTTTGGATTTGTCAGAATCACTATTGCAAAATTACACCTA
>DASUQJ010000104.1:0-3013 GCA_036280615.1 Nitrososphaeraceae archaeon | reverse complement strand
ATGATTTTATTTTAGAGCTAACACGTTCTTTCCAGAATTTTTCGTATTGCTCTAGGGATCTTCTTGTACAGCCTTTCGATAATGAGTCAGCGCCCACGTCACCAGCTACACGCCCGAATTCGATTGCAAATCTTATTCCTTCAAGTACTAGTGGATTTGCCTGACCTGCTGAATCTCCTACCAATATTAACCCATCAAATATGGTTGATTCACGTGATCCTTCATTTGGGATGAATCCATAGTGAAATTCAATTGGTTGAATATTTCGAATTTCGTCTAATGGTTTGATCTTGCTTTCCATAATGGAATTCAATTTTTTGATTGGATCTGTTATAGATTCTGGGCGTCCTACTCCCGTTCCTATTCTCACACGTTGTTTAGATATGGGAAAAATCCATGCATAACCTGCGTCTGAATATTTATGTCCAACCATCAAAATCCATGTTTCTGGATCTATATCATCGCAGTAACATTCGTATTCAGCGCCAATTCCGTACCTTGTCCAATTTCGAGCAAGACCTGATCTTCTTCCTACGACGCTATTAAATCCACTCGCATCAATAACGAGATTTGAATCAATTTCAATCTTGCCCCTTGGAGTGTTGGCCACTACTCCACTTATCCTAGTAGAATTAGATTTTACAGATCGAACTTCGCTCCTAACAGATATTTCAGCTCCTTCTCTCGCTGCGAGCGTTGCTAAATACTGGTAAGTAAATCGGACATCCAGGACACATGATTTTGGCGTTTTTCCTCTAAGAACAATATCCTTTGACGGGGAGATTATTCTGAAATTCTTTATGGCATTGTAACATTTTTCAGGAATTGCAAGTCTTTTCATATCGTCAATCCATGACACGCCACTGGTTCTAATGTTCTGTGCAATAGAATCATCTTTTTCTAGGACAAGGGTTTTAGCATTTTTTCTAGCAGCAGAATATGCAGCCGAAAGGCCTGCCGGTCCACCACCTACAATGACGATATCGTATTTAGTCATAAAATCACTTAACGCTCAACTGATCGACTAATAAAATTCAATTGAAAGTTATATTAATTTTTATCGAGTAATTGAGAAGCAGTAAATTACCAAGGCTTTTATTATGCCATTTTGAAAAATTATGATACAGAAATTTGACTAACGGTGAAATATTGGGTTCCGATGGTTTGAAAGAAGGAAATCGGGCACCAGATTTTTCATTTAATAGTATGAATCAGAATATGAAATTATCTGATTTTAGGAAAAGAAAAGTAGTATTGTATTTCTATCCGCGAGATTTTACAACAGGATGTACAACAGAAGCTTCGGAATTTACGATAGATTTTGATAGATTCAAACGTGCGGGAATCGAAATAATTGGAGTGAGTCCTGATACCGATGATTCGCACGAAAAATTCAAACAAAAGATGAATATACCATATCACTTGGCATCTGACGTAAACAATACAATATCAAAAAAGTATGGTACATATGGACAGAAGAAATTCATGGGTAAGGAGTACATGGGAGTTAACAGGACTACCTTTATAGTAGATGAAAATGGTACGATAGTGAGAATATTCAATAAAGTCAAGCCACAGGGTCATAGTAACCAAGTACTTGAAGCACTTGGAATCACAAATTAATTTACCTAGTATAGGTATGACATTTCTTTGTCAATCATTGACATTGAAATACCAATAAAATCTAAAGTCCCTTTTATAGTATCAAGAATTTTAGTCTCTGTTCTTCCTTGTTGATGACCTACAAAGATTGTAGATGTGGCTATCAGAACTTGTTCGGAATATTTGTTCCAATCTAGAAAATGATTATTGTCTAACAAAGAGTCGTTTGTTTTTTTTTCTGTCATTAGTTTATTCAGTTTTAGAAACAATGCAATTATTATCACACGCAGTGTTTGCAAAATCAATTTGATCTGGTCTGTATCAGGAATTGACGGTATTTCATGACATATCTTGTTTTGATAGTAATCAAGATTCTTGGCAATACTCACAGATCTAAGGATAGCAGGTATTTGTAACTGTACTTGTCGGATGCTCAGGGAAACTTGGACAAATAATGAATCAGATCTGGATATGGCAAATTTATCAGTAGTATTCCGTCGTCAGCAACAATATCGAAGCAGTTTGAGGTTTCGATGTAGTTTTGTATTATTATGCGAATCAGATTGGACTGTGACATAAATTGTTAAGACTATCTGCATGTTAATAATTTGATTCCAAAAATGTCATTTACCAGATGAAGATACTAACTCTTCAATGTGTTCCAATATCTTGATATGATGTTCTTCATCTACAATGATGCTTTTCAACAATGATTTTGTCTCTACATCATCCGCCAGTGCAATGCATTTTAGCAACAGATCTCTTGATTCTTTTTCTTCATCTATCGAGTTGATAATTCCTTTCTTCGTCAGATTCAAGCTACTACTTGCTCCTTCAATTGATGACATCATTGTAGAAATATATTCAATGTGTCGCAATCCATCGTCAAGTAATTTGTGTAAATAATTCTTTATGATACCATTATTCATCCTGCTCAAAACTGCCATGTAGTGATTCATCTCCTTCATTTCTGCTTCGTGTTGTGATTTCAATAGAGCATAAAGATCTTGCTTTCTTTTTAAGGGCGAGTCAATATCCAATATCATAACCTGTAGATTAATTGATAAATAATTTTCGCATACCTATATCATCTTAATTGAAATTATTTGAATAACATAAATTTGGAAATCAGTTAGCTGTTGACAAATACTGAACTATGTGATTGTATGTGTCATGTTAAATATGGGTATAAATCACTTTGTGAAAAATGTATTGAAAAACACAAAACATCACCCTATTATAAAATTCTAAAAAAGTTTTCTTGAATTAATTATTCGATATGCGGGAGATGGGATTTGAACCCACGAACCCCTAAGGGATAAGAGCCTCAGTCTTACGCCGTTGACCAAGCTGGGCGACTCCCGCATAGATTTAGCGGTTCAAAAATCACTAATTTGAATATTTGCTATAT
>DASUQJ010000103.1:0-5512 GCA_036280615.1 Nitrososphaeraceae archaeon | reverse complement strand
CTTCAATGCATGGATCGATCGAAGGCTCGGGTGTACATCCCTCGGCTTCCGGATTTTCTTCACACGGATCATCAGGAGGCTCCGGTCCAGGAAGTAATCCCGGCTCAGGATCAGGTTCAGGTTCAGGTTCAGGTTGCGGTTCGGGCTCAGGTTCTGCTTCGTCTCCTCCACCTCCACTGCCGTTGTCGCCACTATTGTCATCTCCTCCTTCCTCAGAGGTCGCAGAAGCAAAATCGAAACTGAGAATAGGTGCTAATAAGCCGCTAAATATAGAAACAATAATGACCAAAAATGCAGGCTTCTTTTGGAAAACCAACATTAATTCAGAGTACCTGAAATAATTAAGGCCTTTTTATTGTTCTCTATAAATGATCGATCCATATTTCGGAGATACCGACAAGTCTAACTTGCTTGAGAATCTTACCCAAACACAGGTCATCCAGAATCTGATAGGAGAGTTGGGACCACGATTTGCAATCTATGTGATCAAAGACTAACTATCCCTGCGGCTGATAGTTTGTCTTTCCCGAATAATTATTGACATCATAGCAGCTATAAATACTACCTGCAAAGTTTCAATTATAATAGATATATCATCATAAGGTGCCGCAACTCCTTTGACTGGAAGCGGGGCATTTATAATATTCCAAGAAAATATTAATGCTATACTTCCAGCAATGCCTGCTATATACCAAAGTCTTCCCCATCTTCTTATGATAGGTATTACCCAGAATATTTGAGCTATAACAGTAGCAAAATAGAATTCCACAAATGCCCAGTCATAGCTAACACTAAGAAATAATACAATTAATGCTATACTTCCAGCAATGCCTGCTATGTACCAAAGTCTTCCCCATCTTCTTATGATAGGTATTACCCAGAATACTTGTGCTAACCCTGTGATTACAAAAAATGTTGACGTGTTGGAATCAAAACCAATAAAATATTGCACTAAGATAAGGTGTAAAATACCCGCTAGAGCGGTAAAGGCAGCAGCCGCATAATAAAGGAATCTGTTTGACTTATTAATATGTCCATATGGAAAACTTTTATCATATACTGTATGTTCTCTTCTTATTTTTATTTCAATTTCCTCTTTTTCCTCTGCGCCTACTATCGTCTTATCAATCCCTCCTTTCTTATCCGATAGTGAAAATGAAATGTCTATTATCTCGCCAGCCTGATTGATATACGAGTTTTGTTCTTTACGAAATCGTTCGTTTCGACTCTCCTCATATTCTATTTCATTTGTTTTCATTCTTCTCTTTAAATTACGAAAGACATTGTACGCAAATACTATCTGTCCGAATCCGACTACCAAAGCGAAAAACATCAACCATGGCATAGCCCAAAGAAATTGAGATGGTATATCACCCTCTCTCCTAATGAAACCTGCAAACCCTAGGAATAGGAATAGAAAAGCTAGTCCGAATCCACCTATTATTGTGAGAAACAAATGTATAATTCCAAGCTTTTTTCCAAGCATTCTTCCAGTAATACTTGGCAGGATCGAGTATACCAATCCCAAAGCCAAAAGCACGCTTCCCACCAAAAGGACCAAATGGATATGCCCTACTATATTAAGAGTATTATGAAGATATACATTCGTACCCCACCATCCTGTCTGAGTACCTGCAAAACCGCCAAATGCCCATCCAGCAAAGCCACATAATATGAACAATGAAGTAGTATTCCACTTTATTCTCGACCGAAAAATATACATCATAATAGTCATCAAAGTGAGGCCAGATGGAAAAACTATACCAAATGATGCAGCCTGCGAAAGCATTTGTAGCCATGCAGGATTGGGTGTATCCATGAACGTGTGATGAGAAAATACTACAGTTGTAAACACGAAGTAAAATGGCCAAGCTCTGTACGCCCATTTATCATAAGGGACTGCTTTGTTACTGTATTTTGGAACATAATAATATGCTGCTCCAAGAAATGAGAAGAGAGTAAAATATACTATAGGATGTCCAAAAAACCACCAGGCATCTTTCGTAAAGAGCCAATTGGGTTCAAAATTTGGATTAGTCAAATATGAAAAGCCGATTCCCAGCTGTGCAAATAGTCCCATACTTCCTGTGAGTATAACTAATGCATTGACAAATATTCCAACAACTACAATCGAAACAGCTGGAACTGCACTTCTGTACTTTTTTGGAAACCATGAACTTATCCCTAATACGGAAACCCATCTAACTGAGGCGGGAATCTCTTGCATGGGGAGAAGATCCACCCTCCCTTTGTCTTTTTCATCAGAAATGTATTTGTGTATATCATCATCTGCCTGCTCTGTTCTTTGAATACCAGCAGCTATTTTTCCACGAAGTACTGTCAAAAGAACATTGACACAAAAAAATACAATAGCTATTCCTATCATTACATCAGCAACCAAAAAAATGGCTGCAGCGAAAGAAGGCCAACCATTATTTCCCGAGTGGAATGGGAGTGGCATCAAATTATACCACCCTGCCCCATAGAACATTGTACCTGAAACAATCAAGAATATGGCTCCGGCATTCATTAACGAGAAAGACCATACAGCAAGTTTCATACTAAAGAGAGGCTTCTTTGAAAATTTACTAAGCAAATAGTAACTTATTCCGATCGTTAGCATAGATATAAATCCAAAGAACATCAGTTGGCCATGAATTGTCAATGCGGTGTAGAAAAGACCGAGAGTCAATTGCTCGTTTCCTAGGATGTTAACTTTCGATTGAATAACCCGCATCACTATTGCTAGCGAGCCAGCTATCAGAAAATATGTAATAGAGGAAACAATAAATAAAAGCGTCAGGTCAGAGAGCTGCCTAGCTACTTTGAAAAGTGGAGTGGGTTCATGTTCCTTTTCATATTCTTTAGAAAGAGTCAAATACTATCTCCATTTTTACAGTAGGTGAAAAACTGATGCCACGATGTTAAGGTATTCATAATACTGGTCAAACAAGGAACCCTATAATTCGGATCTGCTGTTAGTTGAACTGTCATGGCTTTTCTCAGTGTGGACAGATTATTGCATTTCCATTTTAAAAGGGCCTATATAATAAGGATTTCGCAGATCGTATGGCTAAGTGTTACAAATTTTCATATCCCGATCTGAATTGATGTATAATATATTCTGATATAAGGAGGATATAAGCTACAACGCAAATATTATTCTAGCCTTGCAGTCATCCCAAGCGTTGAGCAGAAAATCTTGTAGGAACATTGTATGACTTTTTTTTATGATAAGATTGTACTCAAGAAAGCCACGAAAATGTTTGATAAAATATTGTATTGAAAAGGAGAAAAGATGCTGTCACTTAAATTATGAACGTGGGGCAACGATGGTGTCCCTTATAACGACAATAGTTGCGATGGTGCCTGTGGTAGCTGTGCTGAGCTTATCTGTATCTATTTACAAATGGGAACAACTACACATAGAAGCAGAGAGTTTAGCACAAGAATACATATTCACTTGTAGGAAAACAGTATATGAAAGGACTCTCATTACAGATGATAATAATAATAGCATTCCCAAACAGCAAACAAAGGAAATGACAAAGATGTTATCAGCCTGTGACAAGAATATGCTCTATTATAAATGGCGTTGCCAGTTGGACTCCTCAAAGTCTTTCTGTTCTAACTCGGCGTTAGATGGATACTTGATTCTAAGAGGCATTGAAAATACAGAAAGACCAACCGTATTCACAAAGGCTTAGCAGTTAGGACATTCTGGGAGGGTAATATCAAACAGCATTGAAAAACCATTGAGCATCGAGACAGGTTTTTCTTCTGCAAAGAATGTTCAATGTATATGAAATACTTGTACTGTCCCCTTCCAACTCATTTCCTTTAACTCCTCACTCCTCTAGTGTAACAATATAGTAAATAATAGGCAATTCTGCCCTAAAAATTCTATTATTATTCAGATACTTCATGATAACAGTCCTGCTAACCGGTAGTCACAATAACTTAACTTAGAAAACTAGCGTAGTTAACCTAATTACCCTTACCCCTTTCGGGGATACTTCTTATCTAATTCTTGAATTAACTGTTTGCCCTTTTCTGAATCAAGTCTCTGGATTAGCAGGTCTATTTTTTCTTCTAATCTGTCATCAGCCTCCTTTGACTGTGAAGACCCCACATACCATAATATTGACAGGCCTACCACTTGCCAAATTAATTGCAAGAATTCAGATTGCCAATTTTCCATTGTATCTCTAATTGTTTCATTAAAGTAGTCACTGAGATGGATTGGTTGATTGTGTTCGTTTTGTTCTTGGATATAAGAATACCATGCGAATAACCAATGAAGGGATATGCTCATTATAAAAAGTCCTAATGTTACCCAAAAGAAGCCATAGTACTTTAATGTAGTTTTCACTAATCTAAAAACACAATACAATCACAAGTATGTATCAACTTACGATCTTTTTCATAAAACACTAATATCTAAGTTATTTTGTGCATACTCCTTTCAAGGAATAATTTTAGATCCCATCCAACTCATGTCCTCAAGATAGATAGATAGAGAAGTCACTCAGCGACTTTACAGGTTTAAGAAATTTCATCTTATCTTTATGTTCTTTTTTCAATTTTGCCGATATCATAAATTCACTAAAATTCTAACTCTTCGTATTATTGTCTTTTGTAGTTTTTTACTCTATCCTAAATTGAAGGTGGGCATTACCTCGGAAGTTATAATCTATGATACCATGCAATTAGGACTAATATCATTAATATCATAAACATAGATATACTGAATATTGGTAGAGATTCTAGAAAGTAATCGATTAATAGTGCTGCAAATGCAAATATGAATAAGAGTAATAACCAAAGAGTTATTCTGTAAGGCTTGCTATCATTATGAATATGATCCAATATATGTATAGATAATGGAGACTTTTATGATTTAACTATATGACGATATTATTGGTCAATCCGCAGCTTAACTTCGGTACTTGAGTTCATTTAGTATGACAGCGTTCATATCTTCTGATAGCTTTTTGGACATAACTTTGAAGATTCTTATTTGTCTTAGCCTAATCAGTTACAATAGTAATAGTAAGGACTTTTGATGTTTTATCCTTTGATGTGTTTACTTTTAGCATGAGGTATGAGAGCACCAAGGAATTGAAGACTTTTATCTCATTTTCAATCAAAGATATTTTTCATGAACGCATTATATTACGACATTGTAGATACCTAGAAATGGCTAAAGCAATACCTGAAGGATACCACTCTTATTACACCATACTTGGTTGTTAATGACGCAGCCGTGACCATGAGTTTCCCCATGGCGGATGCCTTTCACCTAAATCCATAGGGGGAAGTGCTGTCACATTGCATATTTACACTGAGGATGTTGATAAAGTCTTTAACCAAGCTGTAAATGCTGAGCAACTATCGTAATGCCTGTAATGGATATGTTTTGGGGAGACAGGTACGGACAGCTCAAAGATCCTTTTGGACATATATGGTCCATAGCCACACATAATCAAGATCTGAGTCAAGAAGAGGTACA
>DASUQJ010000102.1:0-3550 GCA_036280615.1 Nitrososphaeraceae archaeon | reverse complement strand
AAAATTAAATATTATGGAATGGCAACCTGGACATGTTTTAGGCTTTCTCAGAACGAAAGAGAATATCTCTCATTGGAAGAAATGGTAAAGATAGCAGAAAAAGTGGGAGGAAAAAATCATGGATTCCGTTTTATCCAACTTCCATACAATCTAGCGTACAGAGAAGCTTATTTGCTCAAGAACCAATCCGTAGGTGTCGATAATGGCGTTACGATCTTGGAAGCCTGCAAAAAATTAAACATTGGAGTATTCACTAGCGTACCATTATTACAAGCAAAATTATTTGACGCCAAAATACCAGATTACTTGGGATATAACGATCAATTACTAAAGATAGTACAAATAACCAGATCAACTCCAAACATAATTGCCCCGTTAATTGGACAAAAAAAACCTGATCATGTTAAAGAAAATATTGAACTTGCAAAAGTGGCACCACTAACTACTGCAGAATTCAGTGATGCGATTAAGATTTTCGATTGACAAATGACCCTATGAAAAAAATTATTATGTTACCAATTATAAACCGTAAGTGAGCAAAATAGCTCAACAATCTTTGGAATAATTTTTTTCATAAGAGTATAGAAATGAAATCAAACTGATTTTCAAAATATCTACATGTTTTATAGGACTGCTATCGTTATTACATTATCACCGCGTATTAATGCATCACCTATTTGAGATTCTTGTTCCTGCTCTTTACCTTTTTCTGAATTGTTATTATTGTATGGCTGTTCTATTACCTCTATAGCATCGGTTATTACGATGTTCATTTGTTTGTCAAAACCCTTGATTTTTCCTCTTACTGACCTTCTTCCCTTTAGTTTAACAAGCACAATTTTCCCAACACTTTCCTGCAGTAAATGAGTTGCGATCCCTTCTTCAGACATTTTAGTTTTCATGTGAGTACAAGACCAATATTAACTCTTTCGATTGCCAGTAACTTTATAGTCATTTGTTAGGGAGATTACTAGCAACTAATTTCAAGCTAAATACTTATTACATCAATAATTTTACTAACTAAGGATACAATCAAGGACATGTAGATGCATATTTCTTATTGTTTGATTTGAAAAGTATAGGTGTGTGTTACTAGGTATATATGAAAGAAAATTCTATAATTGCAAGTAGCCTCACCCGTTTTTATCGGGTGCAGTTTTAAGTTTTCTTTATGATTTTTCTAAAATGTTCTAATTTCTTTGGAATCTCTTCATTCCATTGTTCTTCTGTGTATCCGTGGACCTTGATTCCGTGTTCTTTTGCATTCTGAAGTAATTCTTCTTCCGTTTCTCCGTACATTGTGTGAGTACAAACTGGATCCCCCGCGTCTTTACAATTAATAGAGAGAGTCATTGAAAATAGTGATCTCATAAACTATTTAAATTTTTCATTTACTATCCGTTGATATTGGAGATACTGAGAGACGCATCAAAAATAGAATTCATAGAGTATTAAAAAATGATAGTTACTTTAAATGGTT
This sequence comes from Nitrososphaeraceae archaeon, assembly GCA_036280615.1. GTDB lineage: Archaea > Thermoproteota > Nitrososphaeria > Nitrososphaerales > Nitrososphaeraceae > TA-21. Next base: position 2,070 of record DASUQJ010000102.1, on the reverse strand, counting down.
CTTAGGCTTTAATCAAATATATTTATGATAACAAATTGATTCCACAATCCCATGGAGCCAGATCAATTATTATAATACAGTTGTTTTAATTTACTAGATGATAATTGAATAAAGAAATCAAATATGCGTTAGTGTATCATCAGGAGACAAAGCATTCACCGACCAGTATTAGATTGTCCAATCATTACCTAGATTGGGATAACAAACCAAATCCATTTAAATTTTATACCAATATTCCATCAATTCCTCTTCCAGTAGATTTTCCCCTTCCGAGTCTGAATGGTATCACCATGAAAGAGACGGATCAAATTTCCTCTTCAGAAAATAACAAGATAAATACGGAATTATTGTCATCAATACTTTTTTTTTCATCAGGAATTACAAGGCAAATCAAGTTTCCGCATGGGAGATATTTTATGCGTGCAGCACCTGCTACTGGTGCATTATATCCAATAGAATTGTATATCGTAAGTGAAAACGTTAATGGTTTGCAAGCAGGTGTATATCATTTCTGCCCTGGTCTATTCACTCTAACGAGATTGAGAGACGGGGATTATAGACAGCTTTTATCTGAAGCAGCGGGATCTGATTCTGCAATAAAGAATTCACCATTTACAATAGTACTTACGTCCATCGCCTGGCGAAATGCCTGGAAATATCAAGCGCGTTCTTACAGACATTGGTTTTGGGATTCTGGTGTAATTACAGCTAATATGATTGCCATGGCTATGTCATTTGGTTTGAATTCTAAATTGATCACTGGGTTTGTAGATAAGGTTGTTAATGTAATGTTATGTCTTGAAGATAAGAAGGAAGCTTCAATAGTCTTGGCACCAATTGGGATTGGGTTGTCCCAAGAAGAACCCAAGCAAATTGAATATCCTTCTAGACTTGTTCCAGATATCGTTCCTATATCACAGGGGAAAGAAGTTGAATATGATCAGATTTGGAAGTTACATAATTCATCATCATTAAATTCAAGTGATGAAGTGCGCGAGTGGACTGGTTCTATAGCTAGGATGCAAGAAATTAGAGAAACAGAAGACGTGAATGTGAAGATACAGTCAAAACCGATAGATCCTAGATCGATCATTTCACAATCGCTATCTGATGTCATACTTTTAAGGGGGTCTACCAGAAAATTTTCGAGACAGCCAATTACATTTTCACAGCTCTCAAACATACTTTATAGTTTGACGAGACCTACTCATTCCGACTTTGGCGATAAAAAATCAATGATAGACATCTATTTTATTGCCAATGATGTGACTAACATGCAAAAAGGAGCGTATTTCTTTAATCGAAAGGATAATTCAATTGATCTCTTGAAAGCTGACGTTCAGAGAGATGTATCAGGATATTTGTGTCTAGAACAATCTTTATTCAGTGATGCTAGTGTAGTATTTTATATGATGACAAACCTTGGGTTAATAGTGGATATATTAGGAAACAGAGGATATAGATCATGCCAATTTGAATCAGGTATCATGGCCGGGAGGATTTATCTGTCTGCTTATAATCAAAAAATTGGGGCTTCAGGGTCCACTTTTTATGATGATGCTGTATCTGAGTTTTTCTCACCTCATGCAAAGGATAAGGAAGTCTTGATCGCCGTTGGTATAGGCATTCCAGATTATAGATCAAAACCCGGGAGAATTCTTGCTGGCAAGTTCTCAAGAGATGACCTTTTATCATGAGTCAATCCTAATAATTTTTAACCAAAGAACTGCGTACCTTTAATCTCTAGATTATGATATATGGATTTATTTACATGAAAATCGCATGGGGCAGCATGATTAGAAATATAACGATGATAGTGGATAGAAAATGCATAGCATAATAGAAATGAACCCTAGGTGTGATTGGGCAAAAGAACAGATTGAGATAGACTATCATGACAACGAGTGGGGAGTTCCGCTACACAATGATAGGAAATTATTTGAATTTCTGGTACTTGAGGGAATGCAGGCAGGTCTAAGCTGGCGCATTATTCTCAATAAGCGTCCAGAGTTTCGAAAGGCATTTGATAATTTCAAAGTAGAACGAATCGCTAATTATGATATTGTGAAA
>DASUQJ010000101.1:0-38472 GCA_036280615.1 Nitrososphaeraceae archaeon | reverse complement strand
GATGCACAAAGAGAAAGAGCAAGAATCAAATAATTTTTTTTATTATGAAACAACAAAGATACGTTACGATACAATTTCTGAAAGGTATTAAATTTATCTATGTTATAAGAGTTGTTGAATTTTGGAGGCTCCTAGAAATGCCTTTTAGAAAAACCATGAATATCAGTTATCGGGCTCTCAGTCCGTTATTCATAATACTAAATATTTGGAAACTAAATGCTCTTGCTCATTTGAGGATGCCACACCAAAAATTAATTTCTCAAGTGCTAAAAGGCAAAATTCGAATAGCTCATTTAAAGCAAAGGATTTTTTACTATCAAAATCAGGAATTAATACTAAATTCTACAATTTTCCATAATTAAGTTATTCCTCTGACCCATTCCAATACCCTTTTAGAGCAATATGCACGAATTGGATAAAGCTTCATTTGAAACTATGATTACATACCCGCTTTATTCACTTGTTGAGCATTTGGAGTTACTGTGGACATGGAATCGATACGTTTGCATATATTCGCTTGGCGCCGATATCAAATATTCCATCGGAGTTGGCATCATCGGCAAAATACAATTTGTATTTATCTTCCTTAAGATCATCTGCAAATGTTACGTCGTTAACTCCCCCTGTACTGTTTGTTTCAAAATAGCCATATAGCGGAATCTTGCTATCGGATCCAACGAACTTGTAAGCAACAGTACTGTTTGGCTTGAATCCATTTGCGTTTATTACAATGTTAAATCCTGGTTCATGAGGTCCGCAAGTCGGAGAGATATCTACTTTTGGTTCTGCGAACGCGTTAAAGACCAATATACCTCCAAGGCTAAGAATGCCAAATACGAGAACTATTGTTGTAAATGCCAACTTTTTCATATGGTACATACTTCAAAGTTATATTAGGAGGCTTGTTAATAAAAACTTTGGAGTCTGAATATAGAAACTGAGGGCAGATTTTCAGAAGCTAAGAAGCTGCACCATCTATACTTTCATGACCAGAAAAAAAGATTCTTGTTTTTTAGAATGAAACTTGAGGATCTTTGTTAATTAGGCGAATTTCTAGTGTAATTCAAAATACTCTTCATTTTGTATAAATAATGCGAAATTATGCGCAAAGATGGTCATTGAAATTTCGATTAAGTTTTTTAGTAGTACAGTAGCAAAATACTATATTGTCTCCCAGATTTGGCTTTTTTAAAAGGAAGACGCCTGACTATTTTCATGTTAAAAAAAAGGAGTCTAACTTTGTTCAGTCTGTTAAAAATAATGAACTAGTGGATATAGTAGAAAAGGAAAAAAAAGCACTTGAGAAGGACTTGATTGATAATCTTGAACCTACTAGGAAATTGGCATTAGATTGCCTAGATAGGCTCAGGAAGAATGCTGATGAACTCGAAGAAGAAGAAATCACAGTGGAGAATCCTCAATTTGAGTCATTAATTAATACTTCAAAAAAAATATTGATTACAAGTATTAAGAAGGAATCTTTCATAGAATCTTCTGAAATAAAGAACTATGAAGACGCGATAAAGTTCAAAAATAATTTGGAATTACTAATAAATAGATTCGGGCAAGTTGGAGATTCTCATAATAGGATTCTTAATGAATTCATGAGAAAACAGTTAAATAAATTAAAAGGTGAATTTGATAATCTATCATCGTTACTAAAAGAAGTAACTAAGATAATAGCTACCAAAGAAAACGAAATAAATAGATGCATAGAATGTAAGCAAGATTTGATTTTGTTAGATGAAAAGATGAGTGAAAGAAAGACTAAACAACTTAGACTTTCAGAATTAATACAAGAAGAACATACTATCGACAAAAATATTACAGAAGGAAAAAATCAATACAAAGATTTCCAAAAATCAGAAGAATTTCAAAATACGTCAAAAATTTTAGCAGAAATTGAAAATAAGAAAAATGAAATTGTAGCATTTGAAAAGAATATGATAAACATGGTTTCTAATCTATCACGACCAATAACCAAATTTTCTTACCTTGCCCCAAAGGAGACTCAAGGAAGACTTGAGACAATATTAAATCATCCTTTAGAAATTTTCAAAGATAATTCTCAATACTTGCAACTGTTTGGCGAGCTTAGGAAACAAGTGAACGAAAAAAGTATTCAGATTAAAGATCCAGAAAAAACAATTCATCAGATAGATGAAATCGTAAATTCTCTACCTTCATTGTCTACAAAGTTAAAAAATCTAAAAGACCAACTGAATGAATTAGAGTCGTCAGTCAACTCAAATAATATGGCACATTTAGATGATATAAGAAAAAACATTGAGATAAATGAAAAATATCGCTTGGAATATACTACAAGAATAGAGGAAACAGAGAATATTATCAATGAGCTTGATATCACTTCGAAAGCAATGAAAAAAAAGGTTGAAGATAGTTTATTGGAATTAACGAACACAAAGTATTCCATTATGCAGTCTGAAAATTAAAGCCGAAATTATCATTATATAATGAAAAATACCTCGAATATACCCCGTCACTATTTGATAAATCAAGGTCCTGAATAATTCTTATATTACTGTCATTAGAAGGGTACTAACAGTAGGCCTCTATTTCAGCGTCACACTCAAAAGATTCAGACACCACTTCTAGCTTAATAGTTGACCTTTCTTTGGAATTTGGCTGTTCTCTCAAAATAATATTCGCTAAGTAGAATAAACGCCCGCTGAGTTTATGAGTCGTCACGGTATCAATATTAGTAAAGATGATTTAGAACGATATAGAAACTTTCTATGAATCATTAGGCTTTCCACTGACTTACTTCCTGAGTCATGGGAACAAAAGAGATATTTTCGCATTGAGATGAACTAAAGGAGATTGACTACGGAAACAATAATAAAATCCTTCAACTTTCAATTCGGTCGTTATAACAAAATTACATTCGACGAAAACAAAAACAAATGCAAAATTCTAAACGAAAGTGCTATCTCCAGAACACGGAAACTACGCCTAGACCCATAATGCATAAACCACCATAGGTGACCGGTGGCACATTCACAAATAATCCTCCTAGTGCTACTCCAATTCCACAGCATATAGTGATTAACTCACCGATCCTTCGTTGATTTTTCATCGTCCAAAAAACTTTGTAAATAGGTATTATAAAAGCCTATGTAAAATCTGACAAGTACATAGATGCATCAAAGGTGTTTTCATCAAAGGTGTTACCAAGTGGCTGATAAACTTATGTTTGAATAGTACAGCACATTGTAAAATAAGCATTCTGCTAAATCAGTGCAATGCATAGGCTAAGCATTTAAGTTACGATGGATATTAGTTTGTATTGGTTAAAATTTTATATCAGAATCCACATAATAACGCAGACTCTGAGAATTTTTACATAAGCATCCCCAAAGATTGGAGTGGTGGAGCTGACAGTGAAGTTACTGTAATTGTAGACGACGTCTGTGTAGTGGTCCCGCAAACGATCGCTGGAGCTACAGGGGAACTCATCGTATTAAGATTGCTAGAAGCAATGATAGAAGGAGATGTAATAGATGCCGGCGACGTTCAGAAGGCCATCGAGCACATACTATAGCATCAATTAATTTTCAATTGTTGGTAATGATGCAATCTAAACCTAGCCTGCTGACTGAAAAATAAAGACAACGAATATTCTGTTTGCAAGTATAGCAGACAGAACAATACGTTCAAAACTTAAAATTCAGTTCACTTCTGTGAAATATTGTTAACGAATAGATGAAGATATAGAATTTATTTCCACACAATTTATTATTATCTCGCTGTAATTATGTCTGAATCGTCAATGTTCAAGAAGTTATTTAAGAAAATATCAGCTTTTGACGGCCCAGAACATACACAATCGTACGAGGATAAATTTTTCTCCAACGTCGTTGGCTATTCGGATGTAAAGAAATTATTATTGAAATCCATAGTCTCAAAAGAGCCGGTTAATATATTGCTAACGGGCCCTCCGTCCTCATCGAAGACGGTATTTCTTTTGGATATGCTAGATGCCTTGCACGATAGTTATTTTATAGATGCAACTATCACAACATCTGCGGGATTGATTGATTACTTGTTTACACATGATACAAAATATTTGTTAATAGATGAAATTGACAAAATGAAGGCAAAAGATCAAGCCGCTTTACTCAATGCCATGGAAACTGGAATTATTTGTGAAACTAAACTAAATGGAAAGACTAGACAAAAAAGGATGAAAATATGGACTTTTGCCACAAGTAATGATGTCGATAGGTTGTCAAAGGCGTTAAGATCTAGATTCATGGAATTGCACTTAAAAGAATATACATATGAAGAGTTCATGGATATTGTCAGGAAGCTCTTTAAGAAAAGATATTGTATGGATGAAAATATATCCGAAAAAATTGCTTATACTGTGTGGAATTTTATGAATTCAAAAGACGTAAGGGAAGCAATAAAGATCGCAAAATTAACGACGTCGACTAGTGATGTAGACTGGCTAGTAAATGTGAAGATGAAATATTCTAAATTTTAATTTAGAGTATTGCCATGTCGATAAAATACTTGTAATACCACGTAAACAAGTACAAGGTGTTTAATAGTCCGTGCATATTTGACAATTTTAGTAGTCGGCAAAAATTAGACATTTTCTGCGAGGAATTATATAGAATTCAATTAGAACTCCATACAGACCTCGCCTGACAATTTGTAACTAGGACATAGCAAATCCAGGAGTCGAGTTGCAAAGGTATAACACTAGAATGGCGATAAACCTATCAATCTTCGAGACGACAAAAATGCATGAAAAAATTGCCGCTTGGCCTTTAGAAGAAAGAGGGAGAAGCTGTACGAACTTGTTTGATAAGGAAAGACATTAGCCCGAAATAGCAAATATGGGACACTTATCTATTTCTGATATAGTATGTTATCGCAGCATTCTTTCTGGGCTTATTTAGTTATGAACGATCAAAATCGCGACATAGACAAACTCTTACGAGTTTTCAAAGAGAACGCTTGAATATGCGTTACTCGCAGTTGCTATGACAGTATTTGTTTGTTTATTGTTAGATCTACTGTTTCTGAGTTAGTCCAACATTTTGCAATGACTCTTTGACTTGCTGTATTTTTCCGTCGCTTGGATTTAGTTGCAAGGCTTTGTCTATCCAGATAATAGCTTGTTCAGGTTGTCCAGAGCCATATAGAGAATTTGCCTTCCCCCCAATTGCATAGACGTCGTTTGGATCAATCGTTAGTACTTTGTCGTAAGTTACAATTGCTTCCTGATATTTACCCATGTCTCGAAGAGCAGCTCCCTTACTAACCAATGCCATTAAATTGGTTGGATCTAAACTCAATGCTTTATCAAGCCAAGTTATCGCCTGCTCTCCATCACCCTGATTTACAAGTTCAGTGCCTTTTTGAACTAGCGCCGGAACGTTGTTCTGATTTATAGAGAGCGCCTTATCATACCAGTTAGAAAGTTCAAATTCCGTGCCAAAAGCATGTGCTGGATAACCTAGGATTGATATGAACGAGAGCACGAAAATTGGTAACGATATTACAAAGGACTTAGCAAGTTTATCCATGCGAACAGTATATAAATTCTTACTAAAGGTTAACCTTGATGTTTCTATCAATGGGAAACTTCTCCAATGAGAATGTTGCCGTATACGGCATTTAGTTTGTTAAAGATTCTGATACAATCATAGCTATCAAAAATATAGTTTTCACCTTGAATTTCCATCGGTATTATATTAGTTATTGGGATTTCTTTCCTACAAAGATCACAATATTTGCCACTTTTCATAATGCTCAGTAGATCTGATATTATAAGAGAGGTGTAGTTACAAAGTACCGGAAAGTGTTATAATGTGTTAGATAGCAATGTTTCACGGTAGGATCTCACAATTAAATTGAATCTTATAGAAGATAGTATCTACTGCTTTTTTATAGTTTTGTTCGTGAAGCGTTTCCAACGCAACCAGAAACAGCTGGTGGGGGCAATTGTTTCTTGTTCCATCAATCATTCTAACACTTCCCATCAGTTGTTTATTGAGCTTTTTAAAAACTTAACAATTTCGTCCAAAACAGTTTTTGTTATATCATCTAGCAATTAATTATCAAATCTCCACTGACTGCTAATACTGTATATTATTATTACTCTGAACAACATGAAGGTACCTGTCGACAAAGTAGAGAATAAAAAGTATTAAAGAAACCATCAAAATAGGATTGTAAAAATTCAGACCTTTCAAATTCATTTCGGTGGAGCGGAGTTATTTGAAGCATTTCGCCCGAAAGTATTGTGCTATTTTGGCAATAATATACTTTGGATTCTTTGGTCTAATGAACTAGTAAAGGAGATCAAGATAAATGTTCAAATCCCAGTACGAATTATCACTATCTTGTCAGTTCCAGATTCTGCCCCCAATAACTCTCCGGGTCTCCCTAACAATTGACGTACTTTAGCATCAGGAGTAGGTAATGGAAATGATTGAAATTTTTCCACGGACGGGTCGAAACGTATCATAGCATTGGAGCCAAAATCACTAATCCACACAATATCTTTGTCATCAACAAATACGGCATAGGGCTGAGGGTTTTGACCTGGCAATTTCCATTCTTTCCATATGTTAGTAACAGGGTCATACATACCCAAATTGCCAGCGTTCCACTCTGTCAACCAAAGGCGACCCGCAGAATCAGACCATACACGTCGCGCCCCTTGGTCGGATGTAGGTGGATCTAGGACAGTTGCATTTCCAGTTTCTAAGTCTATGTGAGCAAGGTAGCTGCTAGCCAATGATACAAAATATACTTGCCCTTCTGGAGTAGTAGAAATACCATATGGTCCCTGTCCTCTCGGTGCTTCAAACACTTCCATATCGCCAGTACTTGGATCCAATCTACCATAAATCCCACTTTGGCCAGTGAACCATAAAATACCTTTGTGATCAAAGGTGGCTGTGTTGAGGTTTGCATATCCTATGTTTTCGGGCAGTGGAAACAATGTAACGTTCTGAGTGTAAGGATCAACCCTTACAATGGCATTCAGACCCCCGTCAGTAATCCAGGGTGCTTCATCTGGCCCCACAATAACTCCATGTGGAGCGGATCCTTGCCCTAATTCAATATGATGTGTGCTTCCCGAGACTGGATCTAGAAGTCCCAGTTCCCCTGATCGCTGGGCAGTATACCAAACTGAACCATTCTTAGCTGGTGCTACATCGTGCGGATGAGATCCCGGTGGGACTGAGAATTCTTTTATCAGAGGATCCGTAATGGTCTGTGCCGATGCTGTATGTTGAATTAGTGGAATAACAAAGATTGATACTAGGAATAAGCACAACTGGCTTGTCATTATTATAGCGATACTAGCATCCTATTTTATTTTAATGGGCCCAAGGGGATTTGAACCCCCGGCCGACCGGTTATGAGCCGGTCGCTCTAACCAGGCTGAGCTATGGGCCCGACAAACTTTTTCGATATGGAAATATGTATAAAGGTTTTGAAAGGGCAAAGTCTCCCTCTAGAAATTAGGCCAATTGATCTTGTAATTTCAAGCACATTATTGGGCTAGTTAAACGGCTTTACGTATTTTTCATACACTGCATCTAATAGCAAGTTTTGTGCATCTAGAGATTTTACTGCTGCATTAAAACAAAACTCATGTTTGTTATCCGGAATGTTTTTTATCATATTTCGCCAAATGTCTGCGTGTCTTATGTCCGCTTCCTGATGAATTTCAAAATAGTTTGTTGAATCGGCATTTGATAAATTGTAAAATCTATTCAGGCCTTCAATCTTTGATCTGCTTATGTTCGGCAAATCCAGTTCATACGCGTACATTGCGCATACAGCTTCATCCAGCGGTCTTTTAGTTAATTCTATAAGTGAAGATACAGCGTTTTTTGTATTTTCATGACAAATATAATTCAGTAGAACCTGTTCTTGTATTCCTAGAGAAGTTGCAAATCTAATCCAAGGTTCAATATGACTAGATTCTTCTTTATGGCTCTCTTCAACTGTATTCCTTAAGTCTGACTCATCCAATTTTAACTTAATATTGTTAACCATTTCTGGAACCACTTTCACTAATTCAAAATACTCCAGAGAATATCCTTGTAAATGATTAAGGCCTAATTCACCGTTTGACCACATCTTATAAAATGGATGCTTTAAAAGACTCTTTTCCTCTACTTCTTTGTCTATCCTGTAAATTAGTTCACTCATCAATAACAATCATCATCAACCTATAATAAAACCTTGTGTGATAAGATTTTTTTCAATTAATCTTTTTCAGTCTAAGTTAAACGTAAATATGTTGACTTCGTAATAAAGTTTGGAAATTTTGTAACGAAATATATCCAAGTGCATGGCGGTAAAGTATTATATTGTGATTTATACATCATCCTACTGGCTCCGGTGGTGTAGTAATCGTACCATAAAATAACGATTGCATAATCCGGTCAAGCATTGTGGCCTTTCAAGTCGCAGATCCCGGGTTCAAATCCCGGCCGGAGCATCAACAAACAATCAATTAATCCTAAAGCATATTTCTCTGAGAAAAAATTGATAAAATTATGCGACTTGAAAAAGTAAGGGGTGAACTAGACTGGATCACAAATTTTGTAAAAGGATTAAATATCAATGAATGAACACTAGTCTAGGCCAGATTCCATTTTTGAATAGAAGAATTATTGAAGCAAATCCGTTGTTGGAACAATTCAGTTCTTATTTGTCAAGAATTGACGAATATCTTGCAAGAGAATTAGATCTTTACTCTTGGTCTGAATTTTACTCGCCGTTACGTTATGCCTCAGATGGTGGGAAAAGAATTAGACCACTAATACTGGTTTTGTCGGCAGAGACAATTTTAGCCAACAAGAATCCTACGACAGATGTTACAGAGGATATGTTTTTGGCCTCCTGTGCAATAGAGTTGCTGCACACGGAATCTGTAATTCATGATGATATTATAGATAAGGAAGATTACAGAAGAGGTAAACCATCGTTCCATGTAAAATATGGATATAATAGTAGTATTCTTACTGGTGATTTTGTTCTTGGCATTATTTTGAATATATGTACCAAACTAAACAATGCAAGGATATCCGCAGAATTGTCGATGGCAGCAACGAAGATGAGTGAAGGCGAAATGATGGAAATAAAGCTAACCAAAGATCCATCTCTAAAAGATGACGACTACATAAAGGTCATTGAACATAAAACTGCATCATTATTTGAGGCTGCCTCAAAAATAGGTTCTTTATTGGGAGGAGGAACTGAGGAAGAAATTTGTGCTATGGGAAGTTTTGGGCATTTGCTCGGGATAGCATATCAGATACATGATGACATAATGGATTGGAACAATGAAGATAGATTATTCAACATTTTGGTAAGAAACAACGACCAATCTGTCGGGTTCATAGACCGGATGGAACAATTGTACATTTCTTACTCATCCAAGGCTAAAAATGAATTAAAAAAAGTAAGTGATTCTGTTTCAAGGAAACATCTTGAACACCTGACAGATTTGACATTTTTACAGTTCTGATTTCATACATTAGTGCTTTCTATTTTTCTTCCATTCGGTTTCCTTTAGCTTGAGGGTTTTTTTGCATGTTCAGATCGATATGAATTAATGAATCGTAACGCAAAATTATCTGCACTTTTTTCCGAACCTCTATGTTCCATTCCCCTGTATCTCAAATGATGATAAAACTCATGCAATATGACGAAAGGATTGTAAAATATATCAGAATTCGTCACGTAAATGCGCTTTTGGTTTCCTACATATACAGCATGTACGGTTTTTCTTTTACCTTTGATGGTACCAACGATAACTTCTGGTGGCTGTATGTCATAAAAATTGGACAATAGTTGAAGTGATTCCTCAGTTCTCTTATTTAGGATCATCTTTACTATTAATGCCTGCGTTTCGGTTTCGGGAAATTCCATAGTCGTTTTTATTTTTCCCCAGTAACATTTAAGAATCCAAAATCTGACGATAATAGTGGGCTAATCATAGTGGATATTGAATTTGGGTAACGCCGTTCTATTTGTGTCGTACTTCTTCTTCAACATCTTCTTCTATATCTTCTTCAAAATCATCTACTATATCTTCTTCAAAATCATCTTCGATCTCCTCATCATCTTTGGAAACATTATCATTTTGCTCAGCTTTCAAAATCATGTATATTGTCAATATTTTCTCAGTAAAATACTTCCGATGAAGTAATTAATAATTATTTAGAACAGTTTATGGCAATCATTCACAGTTCGACGACTGAAATTCTCGCATAATCATGCTCTTGTCTATATCAAGAATTTGAAATTGGACGCAAGTACTTTATCTTATCATGACTGAGTCAAATATTGACCAACAATTTTCGAAGACTAAGCAGCAAGTTTATAATGATTCTTGTCGAAAACAATTTTGGAAATGATTGATACAATAGGTGGAGTAGTCATAATGGTCTCAGACCAAGCACGGGCAGTAAAATTTTTTGCAGAGAAAGTTGGTTTTGATATTAGACTTAATGTTCCCTTTTTTGGTGGAAAATGGATTGAGATTGCACCCAAAGATTCGGAATCGACTTTGAGTATTATGGAACCAAATCCACAACTGATGCCTCCTGAAGAGTTAGAAATTGCCAGGAAAAGCATAGGAAGAAACACGGGAGTGTGGTTCTATACCTCAGATATTCAATCAACGTATGAAGACCTTAAATTCAAAGGCGTTGATATTACCAAACCAGAAAAACAGGAGTGGGGTGGCATAATGTCGCTTGTAAAGGATCTTGATGGTAATATATTCACTCTGTTATCATCTCCGGAGGGTTGATTTCGTTACGTTCAGAATTTCATAGCAAAAATTTGTCAGAAAAAAAACTAAATTGATAATCCGAGATTCCGAAATATCTTTTTGATTTTGATTCTAGCTAATTTTCCGTTTTGAGATTTTTATTTATTTTGTATCACAATAACACTAATATTGTCATCACCGCCATTTGTATTTGCTTTATCAACCAAAGCATTACAGACACTCTGTGGACCCCTTGAAATGTTACCCCTTAATACAGACGATATTTCTTTGTCACTCAACATATTGGTAAGACCATCCGAACAAAGAATAACACAATCATTTAATTCGACGTCACAGTGCTGTAATTCAGGGAGCACTAATTCAGGGGTTCCCAAATAGCGTGTAACAATGTGACGAAGATTGTGTGTTAGAAGTTCATCTTTACTTATCATACCTTGTTTTATCATTTCCATTACTAAAGAATCATCAGTGGTTAGTTGAATTAGAGTCTCTTCTTTTTTATACAAATAAGCCCTACTGTCTCCCAAATGAGTATAATAAAAAACTTCATCAAGAAATATTGATATTACTACTGTTGTTCCCATATTCGATAGATTAATATCCCTTTTCCTGAATAGAATAATCTCCTCATTCGCTTGTTGCAGGGCTTTGTGGACTATTTGTTGAAAATTCTTTTTTTGGCGCTCTGCATAAGTCGAGTATAGAATTTTTGCTATAGTGTTAACTGCAATGTTACTTGCCATCTCACCGCCTTCGTGTCCGCCCATCCCATCTGCCAAGACATATACACCTACTTTGTCATTTACATAAATAGAGTCTTCATTATTTTCTCGGAGACCTTTATCAGATTTATGACCTGAAACAAACAACATATTTGATTAGTAAAAAATGATATTTAAATTAATAACACCTATGTAAATAATGGGGTAGCTCTAACAGTATCAAAATTATTTATATAAGCAGATGGTCGTACCTCTTGAAGAAGCATTACTATTCTTATTTTACTTACCTGTAACGAGAACACAATTTGATATTTAGATGCCATAGAATTATTTACTATTCTTTATAACTCTTGATAATGAATATTTGCTACAGATACACTTACTAGTATTTTAAAATAAAATATGATACAAACAGTCTAACAGTTGGTGTCGCGATTTTATTTGTACTTTATATTATATTCTCTGTCAAAGTCAGGGTCTAATTTCTTCTTTTCAATGAACTTGCTATCATAGATTGTGCCAATTCCATAGATATAATCCAGCTGCAATCTTGCATATCTTGAAGTTGCATCATTTTCTATTTTTTCAAACGAACCTCCGGGTTGATTGGGAGTTGAAGCCATAATTGTCCTGCAATTGCTTCTTCCTGCAAAAGACGAAGCTACGTGCTCTAGCTCTTTCTGCTCCGAATGTTCCAAAAAGTCTGCTTCATCTATAAACAAATATGCTGTATCATATAATTCAAAACCCATAATATCCCTTGGTTCCAATACTTTGATCCATGTTTTTTTTAACCATAAATCAGTAAATTTTGATTCTAGTCTAAGGAGAGGGAATCTTTTTTCAAATAATTTCTTTAACATTCTACCTACTTTTTCATTATATTTATCACTACTACCTGAGACTATGTATATCGATTTATAATCTAACTCCGATGAATACAGGATTTTCCAAGCAAGATATCTAAGAATGAACGTAGTAAGTCCAATTCCTCTTGCCTTCTTTATCCAAACATTCTGATTTCGTTCTACAGTATCAAAGATAATTGCCTGAAACTCAAACAAGGGATATTGTACGCCATCTTTACTGGGGAGAGACAACAGATGATTGAAACAGCAACATCCATTTGTTTTCTCATACTGAACCCTGTGTAAGTAGGAATCCCATATCCAAAACGGCCTATCCAAGAAGATAGATAGACTGTCTTTGAATTGCGGAAAGACTGAGGTATCTAGACCTAGCATTTCATTGTCCCCCAAGCCTGCTCTATTTGCGCTTATAATAGGAGTTACTAAACAAAGTTAACTGAATGGTCTAGTCTTTTATTTATCTCAGTGCCATGATGAAAAATTTGACCAGTGTTCTAGGTTGTACCTCTTAATCTAGAGGTAATAATGTGCGAAGGTATTGGGTTCTGATGAATCTCGGTCGCTCGTAAATTGCCAATAAATTAGTCCACCGTAGACAACCAAATCTCTGGCAAGCATTTCCATTCGTGATTGCAATTTTTTGTTTACAATCTGACCGTTTGAGTCTAGGTCTTCTCGTTCGTTAATGGAAACACCATAGGGCAGACTCCAAGCATAGCACTGCCTTACTGCTGTCCTCATCTGGTCCATCACAGTTAAACCCTTCTCGTGTGATGAGACTATGTACCCAAACGTTTTTCCCGCAAATTCCTTCCAGAAAAAATCTAGAAAGTTTTTCATCGTACCTGACATAGACCCATGATAATCAGGTGAAGCCAAGACAAATGCACTGGCCCAATTCACATCGGACGTAATCTTTTTGACACTTTCATTTTCAAATCTAGTGCTGGGCCTATACATAGGCAGCTCAGTTTCAAATAGGTTCAACAATCTTGCCTCAGTCTTATATTTCACAGAAATAATTTCAAGGACATTTTTCAGAGCATTAGTACTAAAGGAATTTTTTCTCATACTGCTGCCAACGCCCAGGACTTTAACTTTTTGTTCCGTAGCTCTTAATCCTATTGTGGAATATATAAAATATTTTTCAGTGAGTGCTTCATTAAATAATATAACTATTAAGACGCATTATACCAATAATATTCAGTAATTTATGCCCATAGTGATACGACCAGATACAGAATTCACAAATATGCTAAAAAATAATTTAAGATCAAGATACGATGACAGAAAAAAAGATAGGATAGGTCTAGCCCCCATCCATGTTTCAGACATACTGCCGAGTTCCTGTATAAGAAAGCAATACTATTCGCGAGTTTATCCGGACGAAGATCCCATCACTGATGAATCCATACATCATTTCGTTAGGGGAGAATCAAGTGAGTTTACTATTACACATCTTGCAAAAATTGGTGTTGCACAAGCCGAGTTGCAAATGGATGAAATAGTTGCGCATCCTGACATCATGGATAATACGGACGGAAGAATGGTAATAATTGAACTGAAGGATACAGTTGCCGGTAAGCGACTTGATATAAATGATTATACTTTTCGTTCCTATCTAAGACAACTGCTTTATTATCTGATTATGACAGGTATTGAAAAGGGCATCATTTCAATTAGATATAATGTCAAGGAATTGAGATTGATAAAGAGGGATGATACTGGGGAATATTACTTTAGACCCAAAGATGCAAGGCCCCCCGGAATAGAAAGTTGGTCGGTAAACCTGCCCAAGGATGATATCACGAGAGAGTTATTGCGAAATGAAATGGTGTTGAGGAAAAATATACTTGTAAGTGCATTAGAGAATCATGACGTGACAATCCTTCCTCGAGTGACTGAACCCTTAAAATCAAGTAAATGTCCAAACTGTCCTTTTTACAGTAGGTGCTATGATGAAGTGGAGAATGAAAGGGCTTTGGATATAGCACAACAAACTGATATTCTTGATATCCGTGGCACGGTAGATTTTAGACCATTCTAGTAGTTGTGTAATCTACCAAATAGTTAATTAATTTAGTAAGACTCATACCAAAAAAAATCTTGTTTCTCTCAATTCAAAATAATTGCAACATGAACTAACCAATTCAGGTACTAAAAATCATCCTTCGTGCAATATTTCGCAATCCTTATTCACTTCGTCCTCATCCATGCTGGTATTTATCCATACTTCATCTTTTCCATCCCCACAGTAAATAGTGTCTTTAGCGTTATCTGATTTGGTCGTGTTCCTATTTGCAGTATAAATTTTATCATCGTCTGCTCCAGCACTTATTTCATCAATCCCAAGGCCCCCTACGATAAAGTCATTGCCCTGTCCTGCTATGATGGTATCAGGACCATTACCACCTAAAATTGTATCGTTACCTTCACCTCCTATCGCTTCGTCTGCACCATAACCACCTGTAATATTATCATTTCCCGTACTTCCCATAAGGGCATCTTTGTCCCCTCCTCCGTGAAGAACATCGTTACCTGCCCCACCTACAACGCTATCGCTACCATTATATCCAATTATGTAATCATTGCCGAAGAGTCCCAGTATGTAGTCCGTACCTTGAAGTCCGTTCATTTTATTAGAATTCTTATTGCCAACTAAAACATCTGTCCGTTCCGATCCTTTACACGATTTATCGGTCTTGTCGTTTCTACACATTATAGTTTCTGCGTTTGCCATATTATAGTATAATGATAAAAATAAAATGCTTGACAACACAAACAAAAGGAAAATTCTTATTGGATACTTACCAGTCTTACCAGTCGGTAGATAGTCCTGAGAAAGCCGATTATCATCTATCAATTGGTGATATTCAATCTTAGCGACGAACAAATGTATTTTTCATCATTTGTGAATAAAAATACACATCTTGATTAAAACTGGCACTCAAAGTAGCAGAAAATTGATAATTGAATAATACCTCTTATAACATAACAATTAGCTATAACTTTCTATTACATTCAGCTGACCTAAATTTATTAATGATAATTTAGTCCAAATTCAATTAAATAACGAGAGATACAAATATTCCACTTGACTACGTATCTAACACCCATAGTTTTGATAATGTTAACTCTAACGATGGTTTCATTCCATGGTATGACGGGAAGAATATATGCCATAGAACAGCCAAGCAAAATGGAAGGCATTAATCAGGAAGAATGTGACAAGGTCGTTAACTGTAAAATTATATCAGAAAACGTAATTAAATATCATGATAGAGTGGATCCGTTCGATAAGAACGAAGACATTTCCATGACAATGATGAATAATATCAATGATTCTCAGAAAATGGCAAAAAAATCATGTCAAAAATTGATGGACATTGATATCGAAAAGACAAATGACCAACAGATTGGTGAACAAACTCCGAATTTCTTGATCTGTTTACCTTAAATTATTTTTAGAATTGCCGATACTTTGTGAAAATAAATGCGTATGTTAATTACCTACGATAGTAACTCTATGTAATTTTTAACTGACAACTGATAAAAAAAGAACTATTTTCAATATTCCCTAATCGAGATAGTCAGAAATCCTTTTCTGTTTCTTGTTCTTGATAATTAAACTATTTTTTATCCACTCGTTTTTTGACAATGAAGTCTTGGAAATCCCATATTTTAATGCTGAATCAAAACTTTCAAAGCTCCTTCCTTTCGTTCTGAGACATTCTCTTAAACCCTCTCTAATCTGCCAGACACCAAGTGACACGAAATATTCAGGATGTATTTCTCTCAAAATTAACACCGATGCTTTTTTTCTTCTCTTGAAGAGATATTCGGCTGCGGCCAATCTTGCTGCAAAATATGCACCAGCGATAGAAGGATAATGATCAATTTTTTTTCCTGATTCATAATCTGATGCTATATGTACTCTGCCGTTGGTATCGATCCAAGATTCAATCATTTCAAAATACCAAACTTCATCAGGAATGAATATTACAGAGTAATAATTTGCCAAGTGATTAAAGGCGAAGACAAGGTAATTATCCAAAATTGCATTGACCTTGATTGTGTTTAAGAGATATAGTGAAACTATATCATCTGCCGCTGTAATGCTCCACTTAGTTGGTACAAGTTTACGATTTTTCTTTCTGCCTAGCATGCCCATACTTAAAACTTTTGAGATACGAGTCATGTCGATACTGTTCTCATAGAGTTCAATAACTGCATCTGACGCAAATGAATCATCATCATAATATTTTTTTTCGATTTTTTGGTCTGCCGTTGAGGGAAGAATCTTAATTTCACTCACAGGCGCTGAAAATATTGTGGGTATTTCTTCAGAATCATATCTAGTCAAGGTCATTTCATTTAGATATTGTGATGGAATTTTTTTAAAAGTCATGGTGCTCTCGACAACTCTTTTTGACAAAGCCATATCTTGCAATGATTCAATGTATCTGCCAGAAATTTTATTCACATTATGGATCATTGTTCCTTTCAAAAGATTAATCCTGTAGTTGACAATCTCCTCTAAGGACTTTCCCGACCATAATTCAGGCCTATCTAGTATTGAGGTATCTCCGTGATAAGGAGGTATCATTGGGCCAATTCTGACATGTGGGTATCCAAATTCACCTACAAATATTGATGGAGGAGAAGATCCATCGATTACTTTGTTAGAAAATTTTTTACTATTAGCATTGACAAATCGATACCAGTTTTTCTTTAATTTTGTCTTTATTTCATCGATGGATGACATTAAGCTGTGGATGCATTCTCTTTGAATCCGCCGACTAATAAAATATTGACCAAAAAGATTGTAATTAGTAGCTTTTACCAGTTGATAATATTGTCAAAATAACTTAGTGCCCAAGATCATGGAATGGGATGACAAATAGCAAACTTCAAGTGGGTATAGCACCGTGCAAAATCAATTATATTGATGTCTGAGTTTTATTATAATCAAAAAAGATAACCCTTGTTTAGAAAAGAAAATAACAATCATTCGATATGGACGACCCTTGCAATTCTAAGTTCTATCGCTACCATATCAATGTATACAGAAACGATGCTTCTTCCTGCACTTCCTCAATTGATTGATGAATTTAATTTATCATATAATAATTCATCATGGATACTAAGTGCATATCTTGTTGCAGGTGCAGTCATGACGCCGGTCAGTGGAAAATTATCTGATATTTATGGAAAGAAAAAGATCATGATAATTCTCATTATAATTTATACTATAGGTCTTATCATATCGCCCTTCTCTTCTAATTTTTTCATGTTACTAATGTCAAGAATTTTGCAGGGAATTGGAATTTCAGTCTTCCCTGTTACTTTCGGACTTGTCAGAGAACATTTTCCGAAAGAAAAACTAGCCATAAGTCAAGGAATCATAAGCTCCATGTTTGCAGGAGGCTCAGTACTTGGACTTGCAATAGGCGGGACTATTGTGCAATTTTATGATTGGCGATTGACATTTTTTTCCATTATTCCAATTGCCATATGTCTAATAATCATCATCGTGAAATTCATTCCAACAGAAAAGAAAGCAACTAAAGGTTCCAATAATAAAAATGAGGACTCGTATGGAAAATTTGACTTAAGGGGTTCGATATTGTTAGGGGTAAGCATTATCACATTTCTTCTATTCATAACATTTCTTAAAACTGATAGTTTTGATACTAGCGATAAACTATTAAATTCTATCAGAGTACCAATAACATCTTTATTTTGCTTGACAGTTTTCATTTTAAGCTTTGTAGCTTTTTTGCTTTTTGAAAGAAAAACTAAATTCCCACTTATTACCTCAAGTCTCTTTCTTGACAGGAGGATATTGTCTTCAAACATCATTTTACTGATTGTAGGTATGTCGATGTTTACCATATTTCAGACATTGCCTATACTGGCTCAAAGTCCGTATCCTGTGGGTTTTAATAATAATGCAATACAGATGTCATTAGTACAGATGCCATTTGCACTTGTTCTCTTGATTTTGGGTCCCTTAGTTGGCCTAATAATAACAAGAATTGGACAGACAACTCCATTAGTGATTGGTACCCTTGCCATGGCATTGGGATTTTCATTGCTTTTATTGATGAGATTCAATGAGTTTTATATATCGATCTATTTGGTAGTAATATCTATTGGCTTGTCTTTAACAAATGTCAGTAGTACTAATATTGTCATGGTGCAAAGTTCATTCCAACAAATAGGTATCTCACTTGGGATTAGTAACCTGTTGAGAATTATAGGGAGTTCAATTGGTCCAACAATCGCTGGAGTATTCATGCAGACCCATTTATTTCTAGTTACACTATCCAAGAATCAATATCAATATTTTCCAGCTTCAACTGCATATGATTTGATTTTTGGTACTATGTTGTTCCTTTCGTTATCCGCATTAGGTATCTCATTTTATCTAATTAGAAAGCAACCGATGGCTCGGCCATAAATAACATCATTCAAGAAATTTTTTTGTCGCCTGTTCTCTATGTTTGAAAATCTTGAGAAGCTTAAGTTCGATGTAAAATTCTAACAACTTTCCGACGAGTCCAAAGGGTAACTCAAACACAATCTTATCTACTACTCTAGTTTTACGATCATCAATTTCGTTGAATGTGTGTGTATGAGACCATAGTCGGAAGGGAGGTCTTTTATTTCCCTTTTGAATCATTTCATCCACATATTCATATTTTTCAAAAAAAGTTATTTTAGAGCACCATTGAGAACTTATTATTATCCTTCCATAAAAACAGGCTACTGTTCCCTTCTTCAAGATTTTATCTGTACTTTCTATCAAATGCAATTTTATATCGCTCGGACTAATTATCTCAAGATGTTTTAAGTCTGTATAAAATAGCCAGACTTTTTCGATATTAGAATTTACTTCAAATACATTATAAAAATATTTCATACTAAATTCTTGTCAACCTTGATATTTTACTTGATTCATATATAGAAAGATGTTGTTTAAAAATCAGCGGATCTTAATACGCTCATGGTTAGAGTAGTATCATCCAAAACTGTAAATTTACCCCATGAAAGAGTATTTTCCTCAATTAAAGATATAGCTAAGCTACCAACACTATTCCCCGACAAGTACAAGTCATTCAAAATTATTGATCAATCCGATAATTACATACTAACAGAAGAGATCGTTTCAATATCAGGTAAAGAAATAAACCAGAAAGTAAAACACACATTAGAACCAGTCAGAATGCTTAAGAGTGAAGTTATTTGAAGGTGATACTAAGGGAACGATTTTAATAATTGAGTTGGATCCGAAATCTAATTCGAGCACAGAAATAAAGATAGATGCAGATCTCAAATATGGAAAAATTGGAGCAGTTCTTGGCATTTTTGCAAAACGCAAGATAAAAAATGAAATCGATAATCTTATAGATCGATTCTCAAAAGAATAGTGCTTAAATTAATTTTACTGCTCTACAATAATGCTATCAATAATCTTAAACTACCTTTGTCGACCTGATCTGATTCAATTCCCCACGCCCTGAGTCTATCAATACAGAGTAAGAATAAAGGGATCCCCTTTCTGTCTTATCGGGTAATAAAAGGTATCATTGAAAAGAAGTTTTGTCCGGCTCGATTTCCCTAATGCTCAAATTCTTGAAATCCCAAATCAGGTTATCTGACCGGAATGTAGCAGTAGTTCCGGAATTAGTAATTACAAAGTCCTTATCTTTGGAACAATCAGCATCAAAAAAATCCGAGTCTGGCATTTTTGCGTACCATCCACCATCATCAACTAGGTCGGTAACTTTAACCCAATAATTGGTATTAGTGTTATCTATGTAAGATTCCAATTTTACCTCTGAGTTATTTATGTTATAGATTACAACTTTCCATCCAATCCATCTATCTATTAGTGAATTAGTAACCTTATCGGATTGCCTTTCGTCTGTATACCCTCCGACGAACCATAATTCTTTTTTCCATCCCACTTTCCCATTATCATAGAGTCCCCCCATATAGGCCGTCGCTTCACATGGAATTTCTTGATTATGTTTCCCACCTCTGGCATACCAGGTTAGATCATTTTCTATTACTTTGTTACTACTATTGGCAATAACGCCAACTATCTTTGCATAGCCTGTCATTTCGACATTCTTCCAATTTGTTTCCCCTTCTAATGTCTTAATATTCATCCTAACAACTGGGGCCGAAATTCTCCAAGAACCATCATCTTGTCTCGTAATATTTGGATTAAACGTGATTGAAAAATTTTCATCATCTTTTGGATTTTCCATATCCACATACCACTCTCTACCATTTTCTTTAGTTGGATAAATTTCCCTAGTACCAAATTTGTCCAGTCCTGAGTGATTTTGGGCCGTTGCAAAGGCGTGAGTGGTGCTTGGGTCAAAAATTTGTAGCTCAGTCTGCAGCAGACAAACCGAAAGTACAATGAATAAGCTACTAGTAATAATAATAATATTCATGAATTAATTACCAAGAAATACAAAAAGTACTTCGATGTCAAGTTTTTTATTTGTTTTTGATAATCTTTTTTCACCTTTTACGGTGTCCATATTGATGCGTAATATTTTGACATCTCTATCTCAAAAATCCATGAATATTATACTTAAAATTACGGAATAAGATTAATATCGCTTCTTTGAATTTGTAAGTCTCATTTAGATGACTAATCATATTTCAAGTGACTCAAAAATTGTCCATATAGGATTTGATGACACAGATTCTGCCGAGGGAAGATGCACAACTAACCTGGCATTTAAGACTATTTCGAAGCTTTCGAGTGAAACGGATTCTACATTCATCGACTATCCACTTCTTGTACGATTAAATCCCAATATTCCCTGGAAAACGAGAGGAAATGGTGCAATTTGCTTAAGGATCAAAACGGATCAGCCGAGCCAGATATTAGAATACGTGGTAAAAATTCTGAGAACAGAATCAGATATGGCCAATGGTGCTAATCCGGGTCTGGCAATATTTGAGGGTGACAACATGCCACTGGCACTGAGGCAGTTTAGCAATAGAGCAATGTACGATGTAATAAAGATTGAAGAAGCTGAGAAGTTAGCTTCACAACTATCGATTCAAATTTTCAAGTATGGAAAAGGATTAGGCATAATCGGTGCAATGGCCTCAATTGGATCTTTACTGGAGGGGGATCACACTTACGAAGCCATAGCATACAGAAAAGAGGAATATCATGGCTCAACCAGAAAAATAGACAAATCAAAGGTATCCAAAATAAATATAGACACATATCCACTTACGTTCAATTGCTTTGATAGTATTCATGATAGAGTATTGATTGCTCCTCATGGTCCAGATCCAGTCTTCTGTGGTATTAGAGGAGAGGATCCCCAGACTGTAGTTAGGGCACTTCATTATGTCATGCCTGCTGAAAAACTTGAAGGCTATATGGTATTCAGGACTAACCAAGGTACTAACATGCATCTTCAAAATGAGCTACCACTAAAGGAAATTAGGAATCATAAAGCGGGATATATTAGATGTAAAGTTACAAAAAAACCAACAATTATTCGCGGAGGACATGTCCTGTTTGAGGTATCAGATTTTAGTAACAAAAAATATCCTGTGGCGGTCTATGAACCTACTGGGCTAGGAAATATTGCTTCCAAACTTATAGAAGGAGACGATATAGATATTGGCATTGGTGTTAGTATGAATAATCCCCACAGTTCCAGCATCCTAAACGTTGAGTATCTTTCAATCTTAAAAATTGCTAATGAAATAGTAAATATTAATCCACTATGCAGTAAATGTGGCAAAAGAATGAAATCTGAAGGCAAAAATAAGGGATTTCAGTGTAAAATTTGTGGAGACAAAAAAGGTTTGAAACTATCTGTTACTAATCCTCGAGACATACAATTGGGAATATATTTGCCGTATTTGAAGGCACATCGTCACTTGACAAAACCAATACATAGATTTGGGATGGAAAAAACTTATCCATATACGCCAAATATTATCAAACAGCTGCACGCGGATTGGTTTAAAATATTTTGAGCATTGCTTATCAAACGTACACAATACTATTCAATATTTACTAAAAGACGTAGCGGGGGGTTGATTTGAACATACGGCCATTAAGTTACACTCTAAATGGAAACCGCTCTGCGGGTTATGAGCCCGCCGGGATAACTTAGCCTAGGATATCTGGCTTCCCCACCCCGCTACTAGCAGATTGAAAGTGGGCAAATATATCTCTGTCTCTATTGCAAATTACAAAACAATTTCAAAAAAATTCGTACGAAATAGGAAACCAATTGATATAGTAGAAGAAATGTAATGGCGGATTTATGCTAGTCTTCGGGTTTTAATAAATTCATATTCAATTTAGATAATTAGACTTGCTCAATTACGGATAAATTCAAAATTATCATTGCCGCAGGAACAAGACCTCTTGTACATATCGATTCGTCAATAGTAGTATTAATGCGGGGGATGGGATTTGAACCCACGAACCCCTACGGGATGAGGTTTCCCAGCCGGATCATTTCATCTGAGCGTCATGTCAGACTCGATCTCACGCCTTTGACCAAGCTTGGCAACCCCCGCATAATTATTAATGCCCGCGACTTTCATTTAAGTAATTGAAGTGTTATTAACAACGAATTCAATTTGACTTTTTTACTTTTCTGATCTTAACCATCTTGCCATGTGAAGATGGAACAATTTTCATTTTTGCGTCTTGAAATGAATAGATCAGTTCCTTACCATGAAAAAATCTGTCCAAGAAAATAGCTAATGCAGCAATTTCCGAATGTGGTTGGTTGCCGACCGCGATGTTCATATCGGCCAAAAAATAAACTTCCTTCGGAACTTTACCAGCTCCGATTACTATCAGTATATTTCTTTCTTCCTCATAATCAAGTGTGATGTGCTCTATGTTGATTCCGTACATGGTTAAATGAATAATGATTCCATTATTGCTCTTCCAAGATTTTATCAATGATCTCCAATCCTGAATAATTTCGATATCAAACTCATTAGAACCTCCCCAATCATCGCATACTTTGTTAATCGTTTTTAGTATGTAATCGTCCACATCTGTCATGAAAATTTTCTTACAACCAAGAGCCCTTGACACCAATGCTACATGTGTAGTTGTGCGATCATCTCTCACTAATCTGTGTCCCAATCTAAGAACTGCTACGGACATTAATTATTATCTACCTTCATCATGTTTACAAAAATTTTAGAACGAATAGATTCAAGGAGAACAGGAACATTCATACCTGTCTTAGACGATACCATAACAAAATTGCTGTTACTATCTTCTAATATTCCCAGCTGCTGACACTTTTCTCTTGCATCTTCAAGGTTCACGAGATCTATCTTGTTAAATACATAGATGATTTTTGCGTTTGATACTCCCAAGTGAATCAAGACTGTGAAACTACTTGAAAGTTGTTTTCTTATTATTTCGTAACTTTGACTAATGTCCAAAACAAGGAGAATAATATTCGAAAAGGTTAATTCTTGAAGGGTTGATTTAAAGGAGTCTATCATATATGCTGGCAGTTTACTAATGAATCCTACTGTATCAGAAAACATTACTTGATTTCCATTGATGTTCACAATTCTGCTTGATGTTGAAAGTGTCGTAAATAATTCAATACCGACCAATTTTGACTCTCCCGTTAGAAAATTAAACAGAGTTGTTTTCCCAACGGAGGTATATCCTATAATCGATACAGTTGGAAAACCGGATCTTGCCCTACTGGTTCTTTGCAATAGCTTTCTTTTTTCCTCTTTCAAGAGTTTTTTTCTCAGTACTGATATTCTTCTTCTTATATCAAGTAGATGAACATCTGCATCGTACTTGCCCAAACCAAAAAATCCTGGTTGCTCTCCTCGCTTTGCTAATCTTACCTTCTCCTTTATCCTTACTGCTTCATAGTGAAGTTCTGCAAGCTTTATTTGAATCTTAGACTCTTCAGTATTAGATCTCAATCTAAAGATTTCCAGAATTAGCTTCTCCCTATCGATAATATCGATCTCACATAATCTTGCCAAATTATATTGCTGGGTCGGTTTTAATATTTCATCAAATATCACAAAGTCGATATTCAAAGATTTAACCAGTTCTCTAACTTCATCCGCTTTACCTTTTCCAATACCAAATTTTGACCTTGTTAAATGTTTCTGAGTTACGGTATGCAATATTGAATAGCCCGCAGATTCTGCCAACGATTGCGCTTCACCGGCAATGTGCTTTACTGGGTAAGTAATGAGCAGTGCTGACTTATACACTAGAGTCTACCTCAGTATATAGGTCAATTCGAAAAAATCTTTCTAACTTTTTGGTTAATTCTTCATCAGGCTTAAGTGACCCGCTCTCTATTTTCCGTAACAACGAAGCCCTCTCGTTTATGAGAAGCCCCAACTGTTCGTGTGTAAGTAACTTAGACATCCTGGAATTTCGAATCACTTCTGAAAAATTTTTGACCAAGATAACAGAATCTTCAAAGCTTATCTTGTCAGGTTTTTCAATTTTTTTTGGTCGCGCTGGAAGTTTTCTTTGAATATTTTGTGGATTGTTTGATGGCTTACCTCTTTTTGAACATGCTTTGCATACTGTTAACAGGTTGCCTTCTACGTAAACTCTTTCTCCATGATCGATTATCTGAATTCCGCAAATTTCACAAGAAGCCATGAATGATTCAGTGATAAGATAACATGTTGTTTATTTTTTTCTAATCGAATTTCTGAATGTACTTCGACCAGTCATGATCGAATTACTGAGCCAGAGATGTTTTATATATACTAAATAGAACATGACAAGCACAAGCATTGAATCCTAACGAAAAAATTTCTTATCATATAGATGCACTTTTTGGTAAAGGTGTCTCTAATGTTTTGCCAAAAGAACTCTCATTCATATATTCCAGAAAAACCGGAAGGATAAGGAGTTTTGGGATAAACGATCAGCTTGTAGGTACGTTAAGATCAGATGGAGGAATAGCCCTAACAATCTTCGGTGCCTCAATCTTATTGAACAGCAGTAATTTCAAGCAGAATTGTATCATTCCGAATCATGATGCACTCCCTTTTGTTAGTGAGGGAAGATCACTATTTTGTAAACACGTTGCATGGTTTGGTTCAAACATCAATATTGGATCAGAAGTGGTAGTTATAGATAGGAAAGGAGTGGTGGTTGCAGTAGGAAAGTCAGTCGTAAGTCAATCCCAATTGCATGGTGGAATCGGAGATGTCGCAGTAAAAGTTAGAGAAGGAATAAAAAGTAGAGGTGAGCAACAAAATCCATGATGCGCGGTAATCGCGAGATGAGGCGGATGTTGGATAAAATGGGCTTAAATATGCAGGAACTGGACAATATCGAAGAAGTTGTAATCAAGACTGATGCGAAGGAAATCTTTTTGATAAAACCACAGGTAATTGAAATGAAGGGTAAAGACAGTACCATTTTTCAAATTATCGCAGGAGATATAGAAGAGAAAGAAAGAGAAGTGCCCACCTTTAAGGAGGAAGACATTATCCTAGTAATGCAACAGACTTCAAGTTCAAGAGAAAAGGCCATAATCGCTTTAACCGATACTAGGGGAGATATTGCGCAGGCAATCCTTAATCTTACGACTTGATACTATCCGGACGAGCTCACAAAGTTACCTAGTGCAGAGTTAATATATGGTTGTAGGATTTTCTGGTATTGTATAATGTCCTCTGTAGAAAAAATTATTACTTCATTATCTGAACTTGAAAAGGATATTGAGAGTTTGTCAGTCAAAGTTCAAGACATGAAAAAGAGAATAATATCTACATCAGACAAAGAAATAGCACAACTTAGAGAAAAGATAATCGAAGTCGCAAAGACAGAATCAGAGAAGATAATTTTGACTGCAAAACAAGAGGCAGAAGAAAAATCACAAAAAATCTTGGAAGAAGCAGAAACTAACCTTACAAAACTGAGAGAAAATACAAAACTTTCATTTGATAAATCGGTAAAATTGGTAGTAGATTCCGTGTTAAACAAAGCCTATACTACTGAACCATAGTAAATATTTTGAATCATAACTCAAAAAATTTAATAAGAATTAAAAATTACTATAATTGAATGGAACGCCCTTAGGGACGGAACAAAATTCAAATCAAATTGTGGTAGCAACTGTAGAAGGTCGACCGTATTACAAAATTGTAAGCACTTTAAAATCCATGAACATTAGATTTTCTTCTCTTTCTCCAGAAGAAGCTTCCAGAACAAACGCAAAAATAATCATAACCACGAAGAATGAAGCAGCCTTATTTAGAAGAGAGGATCTAATATTTGATTTTCAGCTCGATATTTTCCCACCTCTTTTTAAGGCAATGATATTGAAAAACTTGAGTGGCAATTTTTTTGAGGATATGTTAGTTGTTGGAGTGGATCCTGGAAACAGGATAGGAATTTATGTTCTATATCTACATGCAGAATTGTACAGTACAGTTCAGAGCTCTCTGAAAGATGCGGTCAAATTCATTGTGAATATACTCTCTTGTATAAAATCGAATAAAAAGATACTGAAAATTGGAAATGGGGATTGGACTAAATGCAATCAAATTGCACAAGAAATCAGGAACCTAAACAGATCGGTAAGAATAGAAATCGTTAACGAATTTGGTACTTCACGAAATATACAGCCTAATTGTCGTGGTATTAGAGATGTGGGATCAGCAAGATCAATTGCATTGCGTTCTGGCCGTATTTTTTAGATTATTTAATTATTTAAGAAATCCTCAACGATACAAACAGCGTACCAAATTAATTTCCCAAAATTTGATCTCAATATACCGCAGAAATACACCTGCTAAAATACATAGATACAAACAAATCAAAGATTTAGATATCTTATTGTACCAAAATAAGGGCAGTTAACATTGAGCGAAACCCACCAAGGGAACTTCATAGAGAAGAAAATTAACTTAAAATCAAATAGAGTTTTTCTACTAAAATTCATTGAGTTTAAAAACGGTTGCTTTGTTTCCATTTCTGAAGATTTGTGCAAAATAGGTGGCATACATGTTTCTGTGGCATCAAACAACAGGACTCAAAGTGCCAGGGTAATACCAAATATAAGAGATCCTATATTCACGAAGACTTTGTCAGAGAAAATATCATTAATGATAAATGGGATAGTGATAACCAACTTCAATAATAAGAATCCAATGTCATTGAGTGAGATGCAGGAGATAATGAATGAAGTATTAAAATTATTGGAAGCAAAAACAAGTGATTAGCGATGAAGAGTAGATTTGAATTCAATAAAATTCGTGGATTTACCGATTTTCTAAATGGATTAGAGAAAACAGATCAACTGGTAAGAATAAAAAAATCAGTCAATCCAAAATTTGAACTTGCAGGAATTGTAAGCAAGTTGGATAAAGGTAAAGCCGTACTCTTTGAGTGTGTGAATGAAAGCAAGATAAAGGTGGCTGCAAATGTTTTGGGAACTAGATACAGAATTGCATTATCAATAAATGCAAAGAATGAAAACATGATACATGAGAGGATTAAGGAGGCTATAAGGAATAAATCGGAAATTACAAATATTGTCCACAGTCATAATTGGGAAAAAAATTCAAAGAATCTATACGAATTACCAATAGTGACGCATTTTGAAAAAGATTCAGGATCTTTCATAACATCGTCTTTGGTTATTGCCAAGGATAAAGAAACAGGAAATCAAAATCTATCAACTCATCGTTTATTGAGGTTGGATAAAAAAAGTATGGCTATAAGAATGGTAGAAGGTAGACATCTGCACAAGTGCTATACTAGTGCAAAGGAACATGGAGAGGACCTACCTGTTTCGATCATAATTGGGGCTCATCCTGCTGTCTCTGTTGCGGCAGCTTATCAAGCGCCTTACGGACAAAATGAGCTGGAGATGGCAAATTCACTCATGGATAACAGATTGTCAATGGTAAAGTCACCTGGTAATGGTCTTTATATTCCAAAGGACTCTGAGATTCTCTTGGAAGGAAGGATCCTTGCAGATGAAACAGCAGAGGAACAAATGGTTGAAATGCTGAGAACATATGATATTAAACGAAGACAGCCTATTTTTGAATTGGATAAAATTTACCTATCTGATGATCCTATTTACCATGACATTTTACCCGGATATGGAGAACACAGATTGTTGATGGGACTTCCAATAGAATCTAAACTATTCCACAGTGTGCAGGACGTTGTATCGGGTACAAGAGCTGTTCACCTGACAGACGGAGGAAGTAACTGGCTTGTTGCGATTATTCAAATAAATAAAAAATTGGAAGGAGAACCAAAAAACGCAATCCTTGCTGCCTTTGCAGGTCATCCCTCACTAAAAATTGCAATAGTAGTTGATGATGACATAGACCCCACAAATCCAACCGAAGTTGAATATGCAATTTCCACAAGATGCCAAGCAGATAAGGATCTACTGATAATCCCAAATTCAAAGGGATCAAGTTTAGATCCCTCCAGTGATCAGAATAATCTTATAACTACAAAAATGGGTATCGATGCAACTGCCACGCTCTTTAAATCAAAAGATAGGTTTGAAATTGCAAAAATACCGAAACAGGATAAAATCAAACTTTCAGATTATTTATAAATTACGTCAGTTGGGAATAGTCGAGATACTAGCGAAAGCAAATATTTTATTTTTTGATCTCTTATTTTTTTGATAATAGATTAAATATCCTTTATTTACATATCACTGAGTACATGCCATGAAACCCAATAATTTTGCGATGAGAGATTGGCATCTTGAACATGTTGAGAAAGTAATTTTACGTTATATGAAAGGAATTTCTCCCGATGCATCATCATTTGAAAAACGGAATTTTAAAAAATATAGTACTATTTCAAGCTGCTCAAAACAAATAGAGTATGATATAAAGCATGGTGTAACCGCGCAGGAGGTAGCAGATTTGATGAGCAAAATAAGAAATGACGCATCCTACTCCGATGTCAGACAAAACCAAGATGCAATACAGAGATTGGATGAATTAGAAAGACAATTAAATTCTCCAAAAAAATTTATTCAATGATGTTTTTCTAAATCACGATGTCAGTTAATAGGTTCGTTTCTGGAAATGTAATTGTTCTATACTGTAATTTTGTCAAGTTAGAGTCGAAGGCACACCTGCCACAACACATCATCGAAAGAATAGCAGTTTGTACTAGAGTATATGAACGAATCATGAAATCCAAGCCCGATAAATCTGATACAATAATCAAGGTTGCTGCAGATAGGGATGTAGGTTATATCGTAAAACATTATCTTTTGAATAATGGCATTGATGAATCAATGATAACTGTAGAAGGTTCTTACAAGAACATAGGACATCTATTTTCTGTCTTGATGGATGAAATAAAGAAAAGACCCAATCCTCCTGCGATATATTTTGTTTCTTCGTATCAACAAAAGAATATTTTTGATAGAGCCACTGCCCTCTACAAAGGCTACAAGATTCAATTTGAAGGGGCCTTTGATAAAAGACCAATAGTTGATATAGAAGAGGATGCAAAAAGGGAAAAACTCAGTAAAAAATTCACCAATATCAAGGAAAAAGGAAAAAACAAGATGGTAGATATGCTCCTGAATTATATCTTTCCGGAAAGTAAGAAACAACAATCTTCATAAGATTTAATATCCAGATTATCATCGCATAAAAGATATGCGGTCATCGTCTAGTTTGGTTAGGACACTGGCCTTCCATTCCATCATACTATGGAGAAGAAAGCCCGTAACCCGGGACTCTGACTGATTGGAGCGGGAATTCAAATCCCGGTGACCGCATTTTAGATACCAATGCCTGTAAAAATAAATGAACAATAATTGTATTTATTGCATAATGAAGGACATGTTGAAAGTTATCAGGTCGGAGTCCATTCATAAGCACTTGCAGAGAATTCTTCTAAGTACATAGAATCAGCTAGTTCTACTACGATGATTAGATTGTTCGTCCAAGTTAATTTTTGTGAGTTCGTAAATACGAGATTTAGCCCTCTGATTTTACCATCTTGAGTAACTTGGCTTTTCTCATGTGCGCACCACATAAACTCCTCCGCATTTTGGGGTCGTGAAATTACCGTGCCAAACCGCATTGTGACTAAATTCTGGTATTAGTTTCTTTCTAATTAACGTTGAAAAGACAGATAACAAAAAAAATGTGGGTATAATTGCCCTATTTTACAGCACTAATCTGTCCTCGTATTTCTCCGTTAGGATTTTCCTCGGTGTGAACATTCACGTAAGTTTCACCACGTTCTATCGCCTTGATTAGGTCAATCACAGCGAGTCCCTGCATATCGCCTTCCAAGGTAGAATTTGTGATAGTTCCATTGGCTAGACTACCTGATGTTTCACCTGTTGGACTATCGGCCTTAAACAAGGTAACTATGACTTCTCCATTCTCACCTTTCGGCGCACTATGAATATGTGCTGCAGTAACCTTATCCATGCCAGTGACGTTCACATCATATTTTACTGATTCCTCTCCCATCACAGTAAATGACGCAACACCAGTAGCGGTAGTATCTACTGGAGGTACTTCTTCTCCTCCTGAAAGCGCTGCGGTAAAACCTTCTGTCTGTTCTGTCTGTGCAATTGCCAAGTTTGTGTATGCCAATGAAAATATGGATATTGCAATAGCAAGTCCTAACACCAGTATTTTTGGTTTATACATTGCAAACTGATAATACTCCAACACATTTAAGATTTTTACCACCTGTCTAGAGTCTTTGCTGTGCCTTCCGTATACGGCCGCTTTCAATTAGATTCGCCGGAGTTTTTTAGCCGAGGTGGCAATTAAATCATAATGTTGAACTTACGAAGAGCCCATCCATTCAATAACTAAATAGAAATATTGAAATGTTTTTGCATCGATAAACACCACTTCATTACTGGATTTAATCAAAGGAATTAGAAATGCTTATTGTCCATTAATACCCTACCGAATAATGCAGACAAATCGATATCGATTAGTGACTAACGCGGAGAACATTAATCATAAATAGAACACCTGAGGTAGGAAAACATAAAATGATTTCAATTGCATTATCGCTGGCTTTGATTTTACTCATAGGGATAGTACCATCTCCTTTTGCTCAGTCTCAGCAGGTTGATTCATTGTTCAACAAAGCTCAAACTCTAGAAAGAGGGATTTACGGAATAAGTAATGTACCTAATGTAAAAATAACTGGGGTGACTATTTCAAGTGAGAAGGCTATTTCAATAAATCTAATATATAATGGAACCGAGGGAACTTCACCACCAATTATTATTGTTGCTAATGGGCTCACAAATAGAACTGAACAGCCACCTATGGAAGGAAGTCAAATATTAAGTGAGGGATGGATTTCTCCCAGTATCCTGACAATTTCAGTTAATGGAAGCTCATCTCTTTATGACGTTAATCTAGTGTCAGTAGTTGCTGCGCCGTATGGCTCTACTGCCCTCCAAAAATGAAATTAATTTTAAAATAGCTTATAATTTGCAAGCAAAATAGCTGCCCTTTAATTGATATTCTTCATACGCATAAAACCCCAAGTATAGCTAATGGCTTCGAATCCCACTCCCCGTGCTTGACTGAGTTTTTGAAAAACCGAAAATGAGTCTAATGAAAGTTCTAGTAGAAAGTAACTGTTCTAATTACTAGTACTTTTATAATAGATTTTCTAAAAATTTATTTAGG
The DNA here is from genome assembly GCA_036280615.1 of Nitrososphaeraceae archaeon. Taxonomy (GTDB): domain Archaea; phylum Thermoproteota; class Nitrososphaeria; order Nitrososphaerales; family Nitrososphaeraceae; genus TA-21. The sequence continues at coordinate 6,367 of DASUQJ010000101.1, read as the reverse complement.
AAATTGTAGCTGAATTCCCCTATATTGCAAATTCAAATCGCGGTGACCGCAATACTTAAACAAAAAAAATATTCCAGACATAGTTGGAGTTCAAACTCGAAGAATAATGACAATTGGTCAAAGATAACGCCGCAGATCGTTTTCAAATTGTGAAACGCATTAGACTTTTGTAATTAGGTCATTAAACAATAAAGATTTAGAAATTTCTAATTACAGAGAGCAAATGTCAATATCCCTCAATTTTAACTTCGGATTGAATAGATAATGCCAAGATTTTTATATTATTAGCTTGATACAAATCTATCTTTTGTCTCAAATTGTTAATCTTCCGAGAAGTATGTATAAAAATAAGCATGAATTGTTTGAGCAAGTATTTCAGGCAATATTAAAAAGCGGAGAAGATGGTGTTTTTCAAACTGAAATCTGCAAGGAATTCTCGCTCGATAGCAGAGATGGATCCAGGTTAGCGGGTAATCTTGAAAAACAATCACTTATTTCACGCGAAAAGATATTACACAAGGGTAGATGGACCTACAAACTAATAGTAAAGAAGTCGGCCATTGCCGAATACAATAGAAAGCCAATACAAATTGAATGTGTTGAAGGAGCTCCATGCTTTAGTTGTGCTTATCAACATTCGTGTTCTTCTGAAGATGAAGCGAGTCCATATAGTCCGGCGAAGTGTGTCTGGTTGGAAGAATGGATTGTAGCAGGTTTTGAAAAGGGCTTCATCAAGAATGAAAAATAAATACTCTATTTTTGTTACCTTAGATCGCTATTGAAAGTAACCGGATAGATTGTGAACGCAGAATCTATTTGAGCCGTTCCGTTAACATTCCATCTTGTAAAGTTCGCCACAAACTTGTCATTATTTATCTTGTCAAATAATTCTGAATTAGAACTTGTGCGGCTAAGAAGAAATATTGACTGAAGTGTTGTAGGATCATTTGGATACAGTTGTGGCCTGCCGTTTGGAGGAATATCTTCATAGGAAAGTATTCCATTACCTAAATGAGTATTATTTGCAGTCACGCCATATTCGATTTTAGAAGTTGACAAAGCTTTAACATCCTTGTTGAGTATCTCAAAAGTTACTTTTAAGGGGATGGTATTGTTAATGGAACTCGTGTTTTCGATTGCAATACTTTCAAGACTAATTGTTACATCTCGTAATTCACTGCCACCTCTTAGTAGGTCAGGAATGGCAGGAAATAATACTATAAAAGCCACGATGGCACCAATAGCGCCAATAAGAATAGCTCTTCTGGCCCCAATAAACATAATCAGGATTATCTAGTCGTAAATATAATCTTAGTCCAGAATTCTAATGACGGATGAGAGAGAACCAATTGTCCTCGTCAATTGATAACAAATAGACTAAAATAATCTTTCGATTATAAAGAGTCTTGAAGATAATGGGGAAAAAGATTATTGTGTCCGCTATCATTCTTGCATTGATATCAATTATTATTTATTCTATATTTCTAAATTCCACTTTTCTAACTGGCATTATTTCAAAATTGGGGATGCCCAACATGAAATTCACAGAGGCCAGTATTTTCAACCAGGATGCACTCAAAGATGCAATCCCACCTGAATTATCAATCAAGGATATCAAAGCAGAAATTATGGGTGACAACACCGGAAACTTTTCAATTATATTCAATGTCTTTAATCCAAATAATGGTACGGTTATATTTGAATCGATTTCATACAACGTGTACTCCGATTCTACAAGAATTGTCTCAGGGGATATAGGCAATCGACCCGAAGGGTTTGTAGACTCTCAAGATAGTATTTTTCCAGTTATTGGAAACGGCACCCTTATTCTAAAGGATAAGAAAATAATCGAAACGAGCAACAATTTAAACCTCTCCCAAATTTCAAGAATTAATGAACTCTCAGACTTCCTGGTGAATGGTAGTTATTTCTTTAAACAAACAGGTAGCTTCCAATCAACAGGAGGCGAACAAACATTCAGCATAAACTATACTCATTAATGATAAGCGGGAGTTGTTTAGAAAAAATTAAATGTTAATGACATAAATCAATGACGGTATGTCAGAAGTATTCTTGATGTATGTCATTACGACAGGGGTTTTTGTAATATTCACTGGAATTTTATTTGGTGTTAGAACAAAGAGGATTAATCAAGAAACTAGGACATCAAGTGAAGAAAAACAGGTCTCTTGATGCTATTTTTTCTTTCCAATTCCCAAGATGTCCAGCAAATGTTCTGATTCTTTTTGTTGCCCAAAACATCTCTGAAAATACTTGCATGAAAAACATAACTCGCTTGGCTCTACAACAGGTGTCTTTTTTTCCTTAAGCAAGAGGTACAAGATTCGTGCTCTTCTTACAACTTGCTCAAACATTCTCTTACTTTCGGAAACACTGAATTCAACAAATTTACCTTCAGGAGTAAAGTAAACTATGAAACCTCCTTGGATATCGAAAATAAACATTGATGCATTAGTATAGAGAAGATCATTTGGATGCGGGTATTCTGGTAGTTTAGAAACCGGTACGAAATTAATTATCATTTCATTATCTATCATTAAATCGACAGTCGCATAAATTGTAAAATCATCAACCTTATACTCTCTTGTTATTCCGTTTAACAACTTTGTAAGTGAACCTTTGGATATATTGCTCAAGGCATTTGAATATTCATCTACAAAAGGGTCCATCCTTTCGAAATAAGATAATCTACTACAACGTGTTATTTCGTATACATGTATCCCATTTGAGTCATAATCCAATGTTAATTTCTTTGAGATTTTTATCAGTTCGTCTTCTATGAGTTTGTGGAAATTCCTACCACCGAGCATTATCCTCATTGCTTAAAAGTTATATTTATATTGCATAGATAGCACGAAGCGCTTTAAACGTGAATCGAATATCATAGATTCAATTTCGGATATGATAGATCCTCAATATCTGAATTAAAAACCAGATTTTATAGGATCATCAGGTTTCATTAATTCACGCAATAAAATGGTCGCATATGCACCTACCGGTATTTTGAATTTTACCTGCAGGTCATCAGAATAAGAAAAATCATTTACTAGTAATGGTAATTGTCTAAATCCGCCTTCTACACTCAATTCCTGCATCTCTTTAACATAGAAATCTTTAGGCGAAATATTTTCCTCTTTTAACATGTGAGATAATCTACTTTCAATTCTTCCATCTGTTGATTTGAATGAATAACCAGGCAAGTGCATAGCAGGGACCAACTCTGTACGGTCTTCATTGAGATATTTTATTAACTTCCCCAAAGTCAATTGATTTTCTAACTTGAAACAAAAATCATTTTTGATACAATAGGTGATTGATTCCCCATCGCGTATCATGTTACTCAGACATCTGTTAAAAAGAAAAGCCTGGTACGCGTGAACGAACAATCGTCTTATGTTTATTGGAACAGACCTCAGTGCGGCTATGTAATCCCTGCCATTAGTAAGTGCTCGTAGGACATTCCGCTCAAGATCCATGCCTTTTGGAATTGTCTTTATGACATTTCGATAATTTTTTGGATCCTTAAATTTTTCTCTTATTTCTTTACTAAATTGCGTATCATATTCTGTGGTATGGCACAAGAATATTTCAACAGCCCTCTTGAAGTTCCTTTTAATAATCTCTCTGCCAACTAGATGAGTAACTAATCTTTCACTTCCAAATCGTTGAAGACCATAAAAATTCGGGATATTCCTAATTTCAGTAATAAATTCTGAAATATCATTTCTATTTGGATTTGTAATACTTATCTCAAATTGGTTTCCCATAATATGTGATTTCTTAATAGAATGCCTTGTAAATCCAAGTAATGATAGATTTGTATGCCTAGTCGCACCTTCTTTAAATTTACTTCCCTCACAAGTAGCATATTGCGTAGTAACCGCTTTAGCATCCTTAATTCCCAGAACTCTAATTCTTGTTCCAAGTTGATTGAAGAGCTCTATGATGGCGTGATTAGAATCTAATCCTTTTTTATTTAGTAACAATAATGGAAATTTGTAAGACTTGTCAGGAATTTTAGATATGTCTTTTGAAATTAATTCAGTTAGCAATTCCAGAACCTTAAAATCCTCATACTTTTCCTTTATTGAACCTCCAATTCCTTCAAATTTTGTAGAGTACAATTCCATGCCAGCCATCCTGTCTATGACTGGAACAGCGCTATTCATTATCTGTTGAATTGCCAAATACATTATTTTTATTTTTTATTCTTTATTTTTTTGAATAAATATTATCCATACATGTGTCAAAAACTATCTGTATCTGATGTTTGATGCGATTATCATAGGATAAAATAAGATCCATGCTTCATAAAACACAACCATAAAGCTTAATATATTATTTGAGACAAGTGAAATTGTGGATAGATTAGATTCGAATCCATGTAGAAAGTTCGTCATTTGCGAAAACTGCCTCCATTCTGACAGTATTTGCACGTTTTATGATGCCCATAGATATTGTGTAGAATGTTTATGTGACCATGCATGCTGTCCGGAATGTAGCTCTGCGTATCACGCGATCATGATTGCAGATTAGATCTTAAGTTAATTCCATTTTTTCTGACGGTTTTGCGAGTAGTACAGACCCGAAGCAATTCATTTTCCGAAATTTTTCCGAGTATTCTACAATACTTTATGCTTTGAAAATAAAGAATTTATAGAAAGAAAGCCACTGATAGTATATGGGTGTAAGTCGATACGTCGCAAAGGAGATAATGAAGGAAATCGGCAATCGTTCTAGAGAATTCTATGAATTTGTATTACCTCCTGTTGACATTTATGAAGATGGTGCAGAACTTGTGGTCATAGTAGATCTTCCCGGATTTCAGAAAAAAGATATTCATGTAAATATCTCTATAGATATTCTAACATTGAGGGCAAAACGAGTTATTGATATGGACTCGCATACTATTCATTTTACCCAACGCCCAAGCAAAATCGAGAAGAAGATTCCTCTCCCATATTCCATCCCTGAAGATGACAATGCAAAAACAAAGGCGGATTATGCAAACGGCGTTTTGAAAATTAGGATACCAATATCCAATATGACAAATGTACCGATTACTTAAGAAGGCAACATTTGATCTAAAAGGAGTCCCTTTTAACAGTTTTTTCAAAAATAAATTAGTTATTCATGCAACATGTGCAGGTCCTAGATTACTTGTACAATGTTAGTTTTATTATGATTTATATTCAATAAAAATAGTAGTCACATCTTGTTTGGAAGCCAATAGTATTCTTATCATGCTAATGTGGTTGGGAGTATTAACATTCGCAAGTTGGTTACTTTCATATGGTGCTGAACATCTAGCAACCAGGTTTGGTGCAAGGTTCGTAGGAAGAACTTTGCTCAGTGTAGCAACCACACTTCCTGAAATTGCTATAGTCGCATATGCTGCGTCTGCCGGTTCTTACGGCATTGCTCTTGGGGCAGGTTTGGGAAGCAACGTACTGATGATGACGCTTGGTTTAGCAATAATGCTGATAATTGCAACGACCCGACTTTCAAAAAAACCAATTAAAAGAATAGATGTTAGTTCATTTAAACTGGACAAGATTTTTCTTCTACTAACGGCACTAGTAAGCGCAATCCTGTTTATTGATGGATACCACTTTATTGATGGAGTAGTGTTTACTGCTTTGTTCTTAGCATACGTGTTTGTCGCCTTTTATGAAATGAGAGTAGAAAAAAAGAAAGACAAACAAAAAATTCTAGAAGAATACAGTAATGCTTCAGAAAATGTTCATCTTCCCAGTAATCAAAAACAACTAATAAAATCAGGAATAATCTTTATGATAGGAACAATTGGTATCTTTTTAGCTGCCGAACCATTTATCAAGTCATTGGAACATGTATCAGTTGAAATAGGCGTTTCAGCAATAATCCTCTCAGTGGTAATAAGTCCAATTGCTGGTGAAATGCCAGAAAAAATATCATTGATGATACTTGCCAGAAAGGGTGCGCAGGGGACATCGATTGCAATTGCCAACGTACTTGGATCAAAGATCTTGAACAATACATTATTACTTGCATTTGCGGTATTTGGAGCCATCTATCACAGTGGGCTTAGCGCTTCCATAGATCGAACCGATATTTTATCACAACAAATGATATTAGCAACAGTAGTTACGTTTATTGCAGTTGGTTTATTATTTAGAAAAGAGATCGGAATAATGACGGGCTTTGTACTTTTGGTAATGTATATTATAAGTATTGGATTGCAATTCTTTATGAATTCATAATCCCGTCAAAGTTGACCTTAGCTTGTCCCGATTTCTATAGTGTAAATCTAATTTGCCGGATGATTCCGTAGAAGGGTTAACCATACGGATCTTTTGCATCTTCG